>VFJO01000141.1 GCA_009886045.1 Verrucomicrobiota bacterium | reverse complement strand
CTCGGCGTTGGGCTCGGCGTTGGACTCGGCGTTGGACTCGGCGTTGGGCTCGGCGTTGGGCTTGGCGTTGGGCTTGGCGTTGGACTCGGCGTTGGACTCGGCGTTGGACTCGGTGTTGGGCTTGGATTGGGAGCCGGTGGCGGCGTGACATCTGTGGGCTCGATGTCTGCGGCGGTGACGGATTTCAGCTCGCCGTCGCCGAACCAGCGGGTGCCGACATTGGGACGGAGGCGGAGGAGGTAAGTTTTGCCTGAAACGAGAGGCGCGCCGGCGGTGGTGGCGTTGAGTGTGAAGGATGTGGCGTGTGAGGGGAGTGTGGTGGTGGCGGTTGCGACGAGTTCGGTGGCGTTGGATACAGTGATGTCATCGAGGAAGACGCCGCGTGTTATTTCGGTGCCGATGAAGCTGGAGTTTTCGGTTTCGAAAACGAAGCGGAGGCGCACAGGGCGCCCGGCGTAGGCGGCGAGGCTGACGCTGCTGGGATTGAACGCGAAGTCCCAACCGCTGCTGGAGGTGGAGCCATTGCCATTTCGGCTCCAGAGTTCTGTCCACGTGGCGCCGGCATCATCACTCGCTTCGAGGCTCAGGCGTGTGGTCGTGGTGACATAGCGAAAGAGGTGGTAAAAAACGACCTGACTCGACTCGGAGGGCACGATGTCGCGGGCGATTTCAAAGGACTGAAAATTCTCCGCGAAGCTGGGAATAGTGAGGTGAAACGCGGAAGCGCCGCTGCGTTTCACGTCGCTCTGGCGAAGCTCGTAGGAGGCCGAGGTGCCATCGATCACGCCGCTATCGGACTCGGCGCCTTCGCTCCACGGGGCATCGCTGGGGCTGCTGACGCGGAGTTCATAGGCATCCGCCTGCGTGAGGGATGCGAAGGTGTAAACCTGGCTGGCGAGGGATGCGGCAGAAGGGCCGTTGATGACGACCGACTCGCCGAGCACACCGGGATGAAAAAGCGTGACGGAGTAGGACTGCGATGTCGGAACACCGGTGCCGCTGATGCCTGAAACTGTGACATCGCAGGTGAGATCGCCGAGCGAATCCAGATCGAGCCCCATAGGTTCCCAGACGATGGTGTTGTCTCCGATATTTGGTGTGCTGCGAGAGACGACTTGGAGTGGCACGCTGGTGCCATTGAGGCTCATGGAGACTGTCGCTGAGCTGAAATTTGCACCGGGGAATGAGAGTGACCAGCGAGCGGGAACGAGGTCGTTCGGGACATAGCCGTCACTCGGCCACGCGGTGAATTTTTTTGGTGCGGAGGATTTGAAATTTCCAATGACCCAGATGGCATTGGCCTCGGGCTTGTCGCCTGTGGCGGGCACATCGCCAGTGCCCATGGTTTGCGCCATGGGGTAGAGTAACCAGCGGCGGTGCCCGACGGCTGTGTTGTTCGATCCGTAGTCCTCCATGTAGGCATCCACCGAACCAGGACCATGGGAACCATAGGCGATGTTCGATTTGCCGGCTGCTTCGGCGGCGTTTGCCGTGTAGTACGTCCACCAGGTCGGTGGATTATGCTTGATGTCGCCGTTTGCCGAAAACATGAGCGCAGCCTCCTGGCACTTCGCATTCAAGGTATCATTCAAAGCGATATCGGCAGGTAAACCGCAGAGGGCACGGTAGAAATTGATGCGGCGCAGGACATCGGCTTTGAAGGCCGCGCTGGTCGTGCCGGGCACGCCGGTGGTGACATTGCCGGTCCATTGTCTGTTGGCGGCGTAATTTTCCGAAGCGTTGTAGATCGTGTGGTAAAAGGCGAGGACATCGCGACGGTTTGCGCGGTCCACCGCGAAGCCTGAAGTGGCCGATGAGGAGGAAGTTCCCGGGGTCCAGGCATCCAGCCTGACTGGAATAATCAGGCATGCCAGTACGAGCAGGATTCTTTTCATAGAAAGAAGAATTTTAGACAGAATTTACAAAAACACAAATATTAGTCAGCCCTCAGACAACGGATTTTTGGACAGGATGACAGGATATACAGGAGGACTCACCCTTCGGGCCAACCTTCGGTTGATTTATCTCAAAGGCCCCGCCTTTTCGAATGTGGTTAATTCTGATGAATTCGGATTTAATACCAGTGGCTATTTGGTTTTAAATGTTGAGCATCGGCGGTCGCAGACCGCCACTACAGCATGCATCCAAAAGCATTCAGCTTTTGGTAAAATCGGCATTCAGTTCCCACTAATACTAGGACTTCAGGCTCTCAGGTATTTCGAGTTATTGCCTCGATTATCACATTTGTGAAAAACGGGTTGCCGCCCTGTGGAATTTTTACGGAACGGTGGCTTTCGCTCGTATGAAGCCTTTTTGCGTGCTTGTCGGGATGACTGCTTCGACTTGTTCGTATTCAGCTCCGATCCCGCTGGGCTGGGGCGATGAGGTTTGGGTCGAGATGAGATTGCCGCTGGCAAAATCGAGCGACAGATCGGAGAGCATACGGACTTCATAAGTCGCATCACTGGAGTTTTTTCGTTTCTGAAATGAAAATGTAAAATTTCCATTGGAAATGGCCGATGTCGTGGAACTCGAGCCGCTCACGGCAGGGTTGCCGCCGAAGGCGAACTCATAGGCGTTGGTGTATCCATCCGCGTCGGGGTCGGCAGTGAGCGCAGAGATGGAGGCATTGCCAGCGTTTGCCCCGAAGTAGGTGGTCTTCCAGGCCTCCAATAACGACGACGGTGTCGGTGTCGGTGTCG
>VFJO01000255.1 GCA_009886045.1 Verrucomicrobiota bacterium | reverse complement strand
GACAGAATCATGGATGTCAGAATCATTTTTTCGGATGGGGTTGCTCGTGCGCAGCGCATCCTGTAGCGGCGTCTCTATGAGCGCCGAGTGTGTGTTGGCCAATTTCTCCCCCACATTTCACGGATTTAAAATTCTGTAAATTCTGTAAATTTTGTCTAAAAATCCACCCATGCAGCGTCTTGTCATCATCGGCGGGGGAATCATCGGCTTGGCTACCGCGCTCAAAGCCACCCGCCAGAAGATCGCAACGGAGGTTGTTTTATTGGAGAAGGATGCCTCCACCGGCGGCCACCAGAGCAGTCACAACTCCGGCGTTCTGCATTGCGGACTCTACTACAAACCCGGCTCGCTCAAGGCGAAGCTCGCTGTGGAGGGTATTCGCGAGATGGTAGCCTTTTGTGGCGAGTATCGGATCCCGCATGATATTTGCGGAAAGATCGTGCTCGCAGTGGACGCGTCCGAAGTCGTGCGATTGCGCGAGCTCGAAGCGCGTGGAACGGCCAATGGACTGCGCGGCTTGCAGTGGTTCGAGGGCGCTGCCATTCGGGAGATCGAACCCCACGCGGCCGGCCGCGCCGCTCTGCGTGTGCCGGAGGAGGGCATCGTCGACTATGCGGCTGTGATGCGCAAGATGGCGGAATTGATCCTCGCCGCCGGCCACCAGATTCGCACAAACGCTCCCGCTCTTGGCATTCGCTCCAGCGGCGGACGGCAAATCGTCAGGACCCCGCAGGGTGACATCGAGGCCGACTTCGTCATCAACTGCGCCGGCCTGCATTGCGACCGCGTCGCCAGATCCGCCGGCCTGCGTCCCGAATCACGCATCATCCCCTTTCGCGGCGATTATTGGAAATTGGCACCCACCGGCTCGCACCTCGTCAGGCACTTGATTTATCCCGTTCCCGATCCCACGCTCCCATTCCTCGGCGTGCACTTCACCCGCATGATCGGTGGCGGCATCGAAGCGGGACCAAATGCCGTGCTCGCCTTCAAGCGCGAGGGCTACAGGCGCGCGGATGTCTCCCTGCGCGATTCGTGGGAGACCTTCACTTTTCCCGGCCTCTACCGGTTTCTCAGAAAATATCCCGGCACCACTTGGAGCGAGTTGAGAAATTCCTTCAGCAAAAAAGTCTTTCTCAAAAACCTCCAACGCCTCATCCCCGAAATCCGCATGGCGCACATCTCCCGCGAAGGCGGCAGCGGCGTCCGCGCCCAAGCGATCCACCTCGACGGCTCCCTGCTTATGGATTTCGCCCTCGAGCAAAAGCCCGGCCAAATCCACCTCCTCAACGCCCCATCCCCCGGAGCCACAGCCTCCCTCGCCATCGCCACCCACCTCCTCGCCCAGATGCCGAAACCGGCAACGGAATCGCTGCCTTCCGGCCATCGATAAAAAAACTCCAAATTCGTGAAGTTGTTTCTGCCTAAGGCACCAAGACGCGGAGGGGTGAAGAATGTTCGTCGCTTGAGCGCAGAGTTCACAAAGACAACGAAGAGAACAATAACGGGATGAGCTCACCCTGCATTCTCCTGTAAAACTGTAGCGTTGGCGTCTCGCCTGCAATCGCATAATCAAACCAATTCATTATTTGCATTCTCAAAAGCTACTCGATCTTTGTGATATACTTTAATTTTATTCATTATTAAATGCCTTGAGCCTTCAGGTTTTGAGGGTAATATTTGAACCGCAGGCTGCAAAAAGACCGCAGAGAGAAAATTTACAGAATGAGTCTGCCTTCAGTTTCGCAGTAAAGGCTCATCGCAAGCAACCCGTCTGCAATAACCTGCCTCCTATCCATTCAAAATCTGCAAGGGAATGATTATTCCTACAGAGGTGTTCCTATTTGATTCCCTTTGGGTCAAATACCCCAAAGCTTGCTTCGGCTTTTCATCGCGTGGTGAATTCATATTCTTAAATGCCTCGGGAGCTTGCCCCGGGGTTCTTTACTCCCTCGTGAGAAGTTCAATGTCCGTATTGCCGACTTATTTAAATGTATCTCTATTCTATAGAGAGCTTTGCTCCGTAATCGCCTGCTTTTGCGGCGGAGCCGCCTATGGCATCCCCTGTATATTATCGCGCTCAGCGAAACAGACCCTCGGCTCGATTATGACCTTCAATCAAATTCGTAAGCCAAAGTTATTAGCTGAAACATGAGAAGAAATCCGAACCCTCAATTTGCACTCCCACTTAACCTTCGTGGATCCCAAGTGAAACAATACGCTTATAATCAATTGCTAAGTAGAAAGTAAGTTCGTGACAAAAAAGATGTCTTCCGGTTTTTAAGAGTAAAATATGTCAATATGTGGGACTGACCCTTTTATCACACTGGGGAACGAAGATAATAAATCTTACTCCACACCCACTTACTTTAGGTCTCAAATGCCTTTCGGCTTTTGGGTTCTGGGGAACTGCAGCTAAAGCAGTCGAAACCCTCAAAGCTAAAAAGTGTCTCAAATGCCTTTCGGCTTTTGGGTTCTGGGGAACGGGAGTTGCGGGAAAGAATCATCTCTTCCGCCTCTTGGTCTCAAATGCCTTTCGGCTTTTGGGTTCTGGGGAACCTCCTATAAGCGGCAATGGTAAAACGGGGCCAATCCCGTCTCAAATGCCTTTCGGCTTTTGGGTTCTGGGGAACGCCGAAGAGGGAGTTATCTACATCACTTCCGCCCTGGTGGTCTCAAATGCCTTTCGGCTTTTGGGTTCTGGGGAACAATATTATTGACGCATAACCCAACCTGCTCGATATTAGTCTCAAATGCCTTTCGGCTTTTGGGTTCTGGGGAACCCAGTTTATTGCCAAAATGGCAATCGGCAATTATACGTTGTCTCAAATGCCTTTCGGCTTTTGGGTTCTGGGGAACTATGACGAAAAGATTGGCTACCTGTTCAACAACCTCGGTCTCAAATGCCTTTCGGCTTTTGGGTTCTGGGGAACGCATCTCGCTTATCCTCAGCGCTTTACTGACAAACGCTCAGTCTCAAATGCCTTTCGGCTTTTGGGTTCTGGGGAACGAGTCCTGTCTCAACGACGAGTAGTAGCAGGCTCCCCGCGTCTCAAATGCCTTTCGGCTTTTGGGTTC
>VFJO01000056.1 GCA_009886045.1 Verrucomicrobiota bacterium | reverse complement strand
TGCGAATACGATTTTGGTTGTTCCGATGGTTTTTGGATTTGGTCTGCTCTCGGCAGTGAGCGTGCATGCCTCGCACGCACATGGCGCGGGGCGTTCCCACCTTGCTGGCGAGAGTCTGCGCGGGGGGATCGTGTTGGCGCTCGCAATGGGTCTGCTCATCGGTGTGGGCGCTCACTTGGGAACGCCATTTTTGCCGATTCTCGGCCAACCGCCCGAGGTCAATGAGACGGTAAATGGTTTTTTAATTCTCTGTGCATGGTCGATGCTACCTTTGTTTGTGAGTGGCGCGGCAAAAAACTTCTGCGAGTCGCTCGGGCAACCTTGGGTGCCATTTTGGATCATGATGGCGGGAGTGTTGCTGAATGTGGGTTTGAACATGATTTTGATATACGGAAACCTTGGTGCGCCTGCGATGGGGATCGATGGAGCAGGCCTGGCGACCTTGTTGAGCCGTGTGGCTGTGATGGTTGGCATGTTGGTTTATCCTGCGTGCCAGCGCTCGTTGAGCGCTGCCTGGCCTCGAAAGTGGCTCGCTCCCGGGATATTTAGTGAGGCTTGGGTTTTACTCAAAATCGGCATTCATACGGCAGGCCTGAATCTTTGTGAGGTGACAGGTTTTTCTGTTGGCTCGCTGATGATGGGGTGGATTGGTGTGGTTCCGTTGGCGGCACACCAGATTGCCCTCTCGGTTGCGGGGCTGACATTCATGGTGCCTCTCGGTCTTGCGCAGGCGGTGAGTATGAGGATCGGACATGCGCGTGGTGCGATGCGAGGGAAGAGGATTGCGCCTATCGTCCATAGTGCGCTTGGCCTCACGGTGGGCCTGATGGCTCTTTTCGGGGCGGGTTACCTTTTCTTGGGAAACGTGATTGCAGCTGGCTTCACTCCCGATCTCGCGGTTCGTTCGTTGACTGTTCAGCTACTCGTACTCGCTGGTGTTTTTCAGATTTTCGACGGTGTACAAGTTGTCTCCTCGGGAGCATTGCGTGGGTTTGCTGACACGCGGGTTCCTTTTTTATTAGGTATCGTCTCCTACTGGGTGGTCGCTTTACCGGTTTCGTGGTTGACGGCATTCCATTTTGGATTCGGGGCGCCTGGAGTCTGGGTCGGTTTTGTTGTTGGTCTGGGTGTCGCTGCCATCGCCATGTCAGCAAGGCTGCTTCGAAAATGCCGAGACCTCAATGTCTCGCCAACCGTTCAACCTGCGGAATAGGATTTGCTATGTTGGAAACGATCCATGAGACCCTGCGCTTGCTTCTTTGTGGGCTTGGCGACTCCATTCGTGATGCGGTCGTCTCGGGTCGCTCCCATCTCGATGCCGCCGCCCTCTCGGTGGTGACTGGCCGAGTCGGTGGAGACACGATTTATGCGGTGGACAAGATCAGCGAAGCGGCGATCCGTATTTGGTTTCGTGAGAATTGGCCGCGAGAATTTCCCGTTCAGATCGTGATGGAAGGTAGTGATCAGGAGCTTTGTTTTCCTGAGGGCATCGATGTAAAGGCCACGGCCTGGAAGTGCATCATTGATCCCATCGATGGCACGCGTGGAATCATGTATGAAAAGCGAAGCGCTTGGGCCCTTGCGGGTATTGCCCCGCAGCTTGGCGATGATACCGTACTTTCGCAGATTGTCGCGGCGGCCATGACGGAAATCCCGTTGACTAAGCAGTGGCGCGCCGACCAGTTCAGTGCCACGGCAGGAGGCCAATTGATCTCTTCAGCTTACGACATGCGCAGTGCAAGGCGTGAAATCATTCGGCCAGTTCCCTCTCAGGCCGACGACTTTGCACATGGATTTTCTTCGCTCGTAAAATTTTTTCCCGAGGGGCGCACGCTCACGGCGCAGATCGAAGAACGGCTTTGGGACGAGCTCATCGGATTAAACAGCGGGCTTTCCCCGCAGATTTTCGATGACCAGTATCTATCTACTGGGGGGCAGTTTTATGAACTCTTGAGTGGCCACGATCGAATGGTTGGCGACTTGAGGCCGCTCGTGTTGCGTGTGCTTGATATGGAGTCGCAGCTCGTTTGCCATCCTTATGATGCCTGCGCATGGCTCGTGCTTTCCAAGTCTGGCGTCATTTTTGAGCATCCGCTTGGAGGCTTTCCCGATGCCCCTCTCGACACGGAGAGTGGGGTAGCCTGGATTGCGTATGCGAATGAACGCTTGGCCTCGCTGGCTAGGCCGGTACTGACCCGTATTTTGGAGCAGTTTTTGATATGACGCGTGAACGTTTGCTGGCACTCGTCGGGGCAACCATTCTCCGGGCGCTTTTTCTGACGCTTCGGCTCCGCATAGAGGACCGGAGCGGCATCTTGAGCGATGGCGGAAAATTTCCTGTCATCGTGTGCTTCTGGCACAACCGTATTTTGGGTATCACCTACGCATTCGACCGCATTTATCCCAGACACCGCAGCGGGGTGACGGTGCTCACCAGCCCGAGTAAGGACGGGGAAATCCTGGCGCAGCTTGTGGCGGTCTTCGGCATGGAATCCGTGCGCGGTTCGAGTTCGCGCCGCGGCTCGAGGGCGCTATTGGAGTTGGTGCGCTTGATCCGCGATGGACGCGACATCGCTGTGACGCCCGACGGACCGCGCGGGCCGCGATACTCGCTTGGGCCGGGGATTGTTCTTTTGGCACAATCCACCGGCGCGCGGATCATCCCGGTGCATGCCAAATTTTCGAGATGCTTGAGAATGAAAACATGGGATGGATTCATCATCCCGTTGCCATTTTCGGAGGTGTCGGTCACGATTGACGACGCTCTCCCAATTCCTGGGGAATTGACCGGGGAGGAGTTCGAAGAGAAACGCAAAAATCTGGAGGATATTTTAAAACATGCAGCGGATTGATGGTGCGGCGGTCGCCGCAAAAGTGATGGAGGAAACGAAGGTGCGCATTGCTGCCTTGGCAGCGCGCGGCATTCGGCCAGGTCTCGCCGTGGTGCTTGTCGGAGATGATCCGGCTTCGCGCGCCTATGTGCGCTCGAAGGATCGCAAGGCTGCGGAACTGGGGTTGCACTCGCTGAAACACGAACTCCCTGCCGATACCAGCCAAGCTGTGCTCATCGCTCTCGTGGCGGAGCTCAACGCAGATCCGGCCGTGCATGGCATCCTAGTCCAATCACCGCCACCGCCGCAGATCAACGAGGCTGAGGTCGTCTTGGCCATTGATCCCCGCAAGGATGTGGATGGCTTCCATCCGGTGAATGTCGCGAAGCTTGCCATGGAGGATCCTACGGGTTTTGTCCCTTGCACGCCCCTGGGCTGCATTCGCCTCCTTCAAGAAGCCGGCTTGGAGACAGCAGGAAAAAGCGCTGTCGTGGTCGGACGCAGTATGATTGTTGGCAAACCCATGGCGCTTCTTCTCATGAAGCGCGGTCCCGGCGGTGATGCCACGGTCACAGTCGCTCATTCTCGTACCCAGAACCTCGCGGAGGTGACCCGCCGCGCGGATATTGTGATCGCCGCGATCGGGCGTCCCCATTTCCTCGGTGCAGAGCATATTCGCGAAGGAGCCGTCGTCATTGATGTGGGCATCAATCGCGTGGAAGATCCCCAGCACCCGAAAGGGTATCGGCTGGTAGGTGATGTGGATTACGATGCTGTTGCGGCCAAGTGCACAGCCATCACGCCGGTACCCGGAGGTGTCGGACCTATGACGATCGCCATGCTCATGTCGAACTGTGTCACAGCAGCGGAGCGATTGACCTCTTAACCGAGCCGACTAATTCTCGGCCGAGTCCTCATCATTTTCATCTTCGTTATTTTCTTTATTTTTGGGAGATTTTTCTGTGACCAAAACCTTATCGATGCGCTGGCGGTCCATGTCGATGATCTCAAATTCGAAGCGGTCCCATTGAAATATTTCGCCTTCGCGTGGGATTTGGCCGAGTTGGTGAAGCAAGAAGCCGCCGAGTGTTGAGTAGCGATTGTCGTACTCACCGGGGAGGTCATCGTCTATGCCTAAGCTGGTCTTGGTTTCATCGATGTCGAGCATCGCATCCACGAGCCAAGTGCCATCTTGGCGGAGCACGGCTTTCGGGTCGTGGCGCTGCTCCCGTTCAGGGAGGTTGCCGACGATGGCCATCATCACGTCATTGAGGGTCACGATTCCTTGGAGTCCGCCGAACTCATCCACCACGAGGGCGATGTGTTTCCCATTTTTCTTGAATGCCTCGATGAGTTTGCCTGCGGGCATTGCCGTTGGCACGTAGCTTGGTGGGGTGACGAGGGCGCGAAGCTCGACGCGGCCTGCAAGTGAGAGATTGGCCCAGAGCGATTTTACGCTCACCATACCGATGACATTGTCGCGCGTACCTTGATAAACAGGAAAATGCGAGTGCCCACTGCCTGCGATACGGCGCCAATTTTCTTCGTCCGGGTCGTCGAGCGAGAGCCAGATGAGTCGTGCGCGTGGGGTCATGAGGTCGCCCGCGGTCTGCTCGCCAAGTTCGAATACGCCTTCGACCATGTCCTTCTCGGCTTTTTTGAAAATGCCTGCGCTCAGGCCTTCGTCAATGAGCACGCGGACCTCTTCTTCGGAGACAACCGATTGCTTTGGCTTGCGGATGCCTAGCGCGGCCATCAGGAAATCGCTCGAGACGTTGAGCAGATTCACCAGCGGAGACAAAAGTTTTGCCAGTCTATTCATCGGGCGGGCGAGTCCCGAGGCGATGCGCTCTGGGTTATTCAAGGCGATGCGTTTGGGAACGAGTTCGCCAATGATCACCGAGAGATACGTGATCGCGCCGACCACAATGGTCAGCGCGATGGCCTCCGCGTAATGCTCAAAAGCGGGGATGCTTTTGAGGGCTGCAGCAAGGCTATCCGAAATCCGGGCGCCGCCGAGTGCGCTGGCTAGCACCCCCACAAAGGTGATACCCACCTGCACGGTCGAGAGAAATTTTCCCGGCGAGTTGGCCAAGGACAGCGCGAGTTTTGCTCCGTGTGTTCCTTCATCCGCCATGTTCTTCAGGCGTGCCTTGCGGGAGGTCACCACAGCAATCTCAGCCATGGCGAAAACGCCATTTGCCAAAAGAAGTAAAAAAATAAAAGTAATTTCCAGCACTAAAGACGACATATTTTTGAAGCCGCAAACCTATCCGACAACGCAGGCAGGCGCAAATAGGAACATTTTTTGGTTGTGGAGCGAGTTTGAGCCCGAGGGGCGATGAGAGACAAGACCCAAGACAAGGGCGGGGTTCTCGAGTGCATGCAGCCCGAATCCAGCAGAACTAACCACAGAGCGCACAACCGAAAAGGCTGGGGGGTCTTTGAGAAAGAGCAACCGAAGGTTGGCCCGAAGGGCGAGATGAGCGGGAGCGAGCGAGTCAAAGGAAACAGAGGATGATCTGTTCATGATTCGATGTGTTTGAAATGATTTGTGCGATATCAAACGAAAGCCAAAGCCTTCCTGCAAATTCTGCCACGTCACGCCGTAGTCGCCTGGCGCGTAGGCGGATCTTCCTGTCTAAAAATCCGTTTTCGGGTTCAGAGTGGGCATCAAAAAAGCCCACGTTTAGGACCTCTCGTTTTAAAATCTTATCTTTCATGGCATCGCGCGCCTTCGGCTTTCAATAGTTCCTTAAAGACTCTTTACACCTCTCCAACCGCCGCTTTGAATCGCTTGACTTCTGGTCTAATTCAATTTGGGTCCATCACAGGGGTAGGTCTAGGGGGAGTAGCGTGAGACTGGGTGCCATCTTGAGTGGGCAGGCTCTGACCAGAGGTTCCGCCAAGACTCCCGGCATCGCCGAGAAGAATGGTGTCATTGCCTACGGCAATGAGGCCATTCCAGAGTTCAAAAATGGTATCGACCCAGTAGCTAGACGAGGAGGAAACATTCAAGACGCCGCTAGAAAGCGTCCCACTCCCACCATACGAGGAGGACTGATTGCCGAGAAGCAAGGTGCCATCGCCGACTTTCGAGAGCCCAAAGGTGCCATCGCCTAAGACAATCGTACCAATAATCGTACCATTGTAATACACCAGTGAGCCGCTAGAGAGCGTCAAGCCGCCACTGCCGAAATGCAACAAACCCGACCAGTAGGACATGTCCAAGACACCACTAATCGCCATACTAGACGAGGAGGATTGATTAGCTTGTAAGTTACGAGCGAGGCGGAAACCGGTATCATTATAAGCCGTGCCTGAGGGACCCCAGTATCGAGTATCGGCAATAGGATGGAGGCCAATGTTCTCAGAGAAACTGCCGCCACGAAGAAAATGGGCGTTTTCGGTGATGTCCTCGCACCACTCCCAGACGTTCCCGCTCATGTCGAAAATGCCGAGTTCATTGGCCAATTTTGTTCCCACGGCCTTCGTGCCAACGCCAGCGGTTCCCGAATACCAAGCGACGGCTGTCGCATTATTGCTTCCGCTGTAAATGTAGCCTGCAGATGAGGATCCTCCGTGCGCGGCCCACTCCCACTCTACTTCTCGAGGTAAGCGATATCCATTTGCTGTTGCATCTAATGTGGGAATGCTCGCGCCCGTTCGATAAACGCTCCCTTCGAGATTGTATGCTGGTGTGAGGCCTTCCTTCTCGCTCTTGGCATTGCACCATTTCACCACATCGTACCAATTCACGGAGGTGACAGGATTTTGGGAACTCGTTCCACTTCCCGCGATGTGGAGGTCGTAACCATTAAGGATGGCCCAATTTTTCACCTCCAGCCATTCGCCAAAGGTCACCTCATATTTGCCAATCTGGAATGAATCAACGGCTTGGCCAGCGAATGCGGAGTTTCCAGGCATGCTTCCCCCCATCACGGAAATCATCTCCGGACTGAAATTGGGAGTGATCAGGCCGGCTGAGGCTAAAACGGCTATGGTTGCCTGGGCATCTGCGCTTTTGATGGCATACGGCACGGCTAGCAGCCGCGTCCGCGTGGTTTCCTCGATGCCATTCACGGACAATGCCAGATAGTCTTGGCCGGTGAGTGCTGCCGCGATGCCCGCTCCATTCGACCCAAAGCGGAAGCTGTAGATCCCGTCTGTAACCATCACAGAGCCGATATAGTCCGAGTAGGTCAGGTTGCCTCCCTCTGGCGCATCGTAAACCCTCACTTCCATCATCCGCTCCCCGCTAGCGGGACTCCCGGAGCTGTCGGTCAAGCGGCCTTGGTAATTGATGAGGCTCGGCACCTGCGCGGTGAGCGGCAGGGCAGTGAGGATGAGGACGGCGAGTGGGAGAAGTCGGGCCTGACGGTGCAGGTCTCTCCAGAGGTTGCAGGCTGTTTTCATGGCGGTGTTTTTAGTTCGTTGGGATGAGGATTTCGATTTTCAAAAAATAGTGTGGCGAGGCTCCCAGTGCATACTCCCACTGCACGATGGAGCCATCGCCCGCAATCGTGTCGTGCTCGGTCCATGAGCCTTGCAAATTAGCTGTTCCCCACATGCGATAGCTTCGTCCGGAAACTGTCGGCACAGTGATGATGAACTTGCCGTCGGCGAGGAGCGAGGTCGGCTGGAAAACCGAAGCCGCTGAGTGGGGATTGGTCCCTGCCAGATACTCCATGAGGTTCGTTGTGCCGTCCCCATCGGCATCAGCGGCGCCTTGTGTACTGAGGCCGCCGAAATGCTGGCGCTCCCAAGCATCGACCAGTCCGTTTGCGTCGGCATCCGTGTTGGGATCGAGCGCCGGAGTTGGCGGATAAAGAATCTCCATAAAACCCATCGCGTTTGCGCCTGTATCAAAAGCTGCGCCTATTGTCGAGTGGTTTAAGCCGCTTCCGAGTGCTGATTTTCCGCCGCCTGAGTCAATGGCAGCAAATAATGGCCAGCAAAGCATGTTTAAAAGCACTGAAATAGAGATCGACCATTGCATAAGGTGGCGCATCTTAGAAAGATGATGCCCGATTGTCAAGCTAATGAGTTTGTGGCTTGCTCGAGGTGAGATTTGGCGTATTTTCTCCTTGAAACTCTATAACTTCCACGTTTGAGTTGGCCCGAGGTTTCTCTTCCCCCACCCCATGAAAAAGTCGATCGTCTTTGTTTTATTTTGCGCTGCTGGGTTTTGTGGTGGCTATCTGTTGGGGGTTCCGTTTTTTAAATCCTCCTTGCAAGAGATGCCGGCCTCCGAGCCGAGCGGTGCGGAATCTTTGGCTGAGAGTGGGGCTGGGTTTAAGCCGTTGGTGACATCGATGCCCACGCCCACGCCGCGGGCCAAGTCGAAACAAGCGGCGATGAAGCAGGCCTCGCCTCCAAGTCTATCGGCTGTGATCGATAAACTCACGCTGCCGGAGATTCTAGGCCGCATAGAGGAATTGGATGGGTCGCTGGCGACATCCGCTACGGAGGAATTGGAGCAATTTCTGGTGAACCGTTGGTCAAAACTTGATCCGATCGGTGCCGCCGAGTACGCGGCAGATGCTGTAGCCCAAGGCGCCAATCCCCGCCTTCTTGCCACAGCGGCCACGGCTTGGGCAAAAACGGATCCCTCAGCGGCATCTCAATGGGCGGCGGCCTTGGATTCTCCCCTCGCGAGGGATACTGCGTTGGGGCAGATTTTTAATACTTGGTCATCCACCAATCCCGCCCAGGCGGCAGGGGCGATTGATTCCCTTCCGATGGGATCAGCTCAGACGGTGGCCTCATCCGCCGTTGCGAGGAATTTTGCTAGAGGAAACCTCAATGCCGCTCTGCAATGGGTAAGCGGACTTTCCGGGGCGGTCCAATCCGCAGCTACCCGCGAAATTGTGAACCTGTGGTCTGGAACGGATCCTGCCGCCACAGCAGCCTGGATCATGCAGCAAAATTCACCGGTTTTGCGTAGTGACGCCTTGCGCCAGCTTGCCGGAAACTGGGTTTCAAGGGATCCCGGTGCGGCGATTGATTACGCTCAGACGATTTCCGATGCCGGGTTGCGGTCCGGTTTTGTTCAATCGGCCATGCAGAGGTTTGCAAGCATGGATCCTGTTGCTGCTGCAAACTGGCTCTCAACCGACCAAGCCAAGGTGCACGCCTCTTCTTTGGTCGGGAGCGTTTCATCGCGCTGGGCGGCATTTGATCCCGGTTCTGCTGCGGGTTGGGCATCCTCCATCACCGACACGGCTCTCCGAAACAAAGCCCTCTCGGCAGTCTCCACTTCATGGGGACAAACCAATCCCACAAAAGCCGCCCAGTGGATCAGCTCGATGCAGGATGTGCCTGCGCGGGATGTCGCTACGGCGGCCTTCAGTGTGGAGATGGCGAGGTCCAACCCTAGCGCGGCGGCTCAATGGGCCTCCCGCATTTCGGACCCCTCCAAACTCAGCAGCTCGCTCAACCGCATCGTTTCCGATTGGAAAAAAATCGATCCAAATGCCGCGCGCGCTTTCGTGATTTCCTCCACCGCTATGCCGGCGGATTTAAAAGAGAAGCTCCTGCGGTGAGGAGTGCGTCTCGTTTTTGAAAAATTCGCGAAGCTTTTGTTAAATCAAGCGGCGCTCCCGGTAGCCGCTTTTTTCCGTGTGCTGGGTTTCTTCGTGGCGGGGGTTTTCTTCTCGCGGGGTTCGAATTCAAAGGTCACCTTGCCCTCCTCGAGTTTGAGGTAGGCGGAGAAGGGACGACCTTTTTTCGAGATGAAGCGAGGGATGAGGTCGGTTTTGCCTTGGGTGATGATTTTTTCGACTTGTTCGCGAGGGATTTCTTTTTGGCAAAGGGATTTTCCCATTCGGAATTTGCATTTTCCGACATTCGAGCACTGCCAAGCCGTGCCGGTGTCGTGGATCGTGCCGGTTTTGCAGGCGGGGCAGGTGCCGATGCTTGGGAGCTCGGCAAAATTGATTTTGGCGGCTGAGTCGGGATTTTCGCCGAAGTCGAAGGATTGTTTGCCCTCGGTTTTGTCGAATTGCACCATGGCGGAGAACGGGCGACCCATCTTGCTGCGGAAGCCCTCCAGCGGGCCGACGCGGCCTTCGGTGAGCAGTTTTTCCACTTCATCGCGCTCGAGGTTGCGTCCGGACATGTTTTTCCAAACGATGGCTCCGCAACCTTCGGTTTTGCACTCAAAGGCTTTGAAGGATTCTTTGAACCCGAGGTTGCTGCATTTCGGGCAGGTGACATCAATGTCTTGGAAATTCCCTTCGATCGTGTCGCCCTGAAAGTTTTTTGCCTTCTCCACGATGTCGGTGGTGTAGGCGCGAATTTCCTCCATGAAGCGTCCACGGTCGAGCCCGCCGCCTTCCATTTGCTTCAATTTGAATTCCCACTCGCCGGTCATTTCGGGCGATGTGAGGGATTGGACGCCGAGTCCGCGCAAGAGCGTGATGAGGGCGAGGCCCTTTGAGGTCACGATGATGTCGCGGCCTTGGCGGAGCAGGTAGCCATCGAGAATGAGGCCTTCGATTGTTTGGGCGCGTGTGGCGGGTGTACCGAGTCCACGCTGCGACATGGCCTCGCGGAGCTCTTCGTCGTCCACGAGCTTCCCGGCGCTTTCCATGGCGGAAAGAAGCGTCGCCTCGGTGAAGCGAGCGGGCGGGCGGGTTTCGTTTTCTTTGACCTCCAGTGCCTCGGTCTTGGCGGATTCGCCGGTTTTGATCGCCACGACAGTCTGGTCTTCATCACCAGCGGCTTCCTTGCCATAAACGGCGAGCCAGCCTGGATCGGTGAGGATTTTTCCATCGGTTTTGAAGGCTTCTTGAAGGACGCGAGTGATGCGCGTGGTGACTTCGAATTTTGCGGCAGGATAGAATGCGGCGACGAAGCGGCGGGCGACCATGTCGTAAACCTTCAGCTCAAAATCATCGAGCGCCTTGGGAGAAACTCCGGTCGGGATGATGGCAAAGTGGTCCGTGACTTTGGCGGAATTGAAGACGCGCCGGTTCAGGCCGATCCAGCCTTTCTCAAGCGCGTGGCGGGCGTGTTGTGCGAGGTTCTGTGGCTCAATCCCCGAGAGGATTTTTTTGACATTCGGCAGGTTGTCGTCCGGCAGGTAGCGCGAGTCGGTTCGCGGGTAGGTGAGGACTTTGTGTTTCTCGTAGAGGGCTTGGGCAATTTGGAGCGTGCGTTTCGCGCTCAGGCCGAAGCGGGAGTTTGCCTCGCGCTGGAGGGTCGTGAGATCGTAAAGTTGCGGGGCGACTTGCGAGGTGGGCTTTTTTTCCTCTGTGATCACGCCCGGTTGGCCTTCGCATTTCGCGACGATCTCCTCGGCGGTGGCACGATCCCAGATGCGCTCGGCTTTCGCATCCTCATCCTCGCCTTTTTTGAAATTCTCGCTGAACCAGCGTCCGCGATAGGAGCCAGCAATGACGCCGAAATCCCCATAGACTTCGAAGTAAGGGCGTGGCTTGAAGGCGCGGATTTTTTCTTCACGCTCGGCTAGGATCGCAAGCGTCGGCGTCTGCACCCGGCCCACGGGAGTGAGTTGGAACCCGCCGCCCTTGGAATTAAAGGCCGTCATCGCGCGGGTCGCATTGATGCCTACAAGCCAGTCACTTTCACTGCGGCAGACGGCGGCGTCGGCGAGTGGCACCATGTCTTTTCCGGCGCGCAAGTTGGCGAAGCCGTCGCGGATCGCTTCAGGCGTCATGCTCTGCAGCCACAAACGTCGCGTCGGTTTTTTTGAATTCGCAAGCTGGATGATGTAGTGAAAAATCAACTCCCCCTCGCGCCCGGCGTCGCAGGCATTGACCACGTCTGTGATGTCCGGGCGTTTCAGAAGCCGTTTGATCAAGTTCAGGCGCGAGGCGGTTTTCTCGATGGGTTTGAGGTCGAAGTACTCGGGAACGATCGGGAGGTTTGCAAAACTCCACTTGCCGCGCTTTTTATCCATCTCGTTCGGCAGGCAAAGCTCGACGAGGTGGCCTACTGCAGAAGTAATTACTAAAGAGTCGTTTTCAAAAAAATCATCCTTACTGGTGAATTTGCCGAGGCACTTTGCAAGGTCGCGGGCTACAGAAGGCTTCTCGGCAATAACAAGGGATTTGGACATGATTGGAAAGTTTGCGTAAAGCAGTCGCCGCACTATCGGCAACCCGCCTTTTCATTTCAAGGGGGAGAAATGTGGAGGAGACTTACAAAATTGGCAAGCTAGTTCTTAGAAAAAACGCTAACCGGACTCGCCGCACCTCGCTGAAAAGACTCCTCCCCGCGCAGATCGCACGACCTCCAAGAAGAAGTGCGCCCCCCGGGACTCGAACCCGGAACCAATTGATTAAGAGTCAACTGCTCTACCATTGAGCTAGGGACGCGTTAAAAGATATTATTCAATGCTTTAAAACTGAAGGCTGCGAGGGTCGTAGAAATCTTTTTTACTGGTTCAGCGCACTTGTAAGTTGCTACTTATCCAATTTAGTTCCAAGACTAAGTCGCACTCTTCTTGTTTTAGCAGAAAAACACCTCAGTGTATTCTCAAAAAAGCGAAATGAGTGTCAAGCCTATAACGCGACGATTCCCGCGACACGCACTGGCAATGCTGCGGCATTTTAGTTTTAGGCTGGTGTTTTCACGAAAAGAAAAAAACTTCGCGAAAACCGGTACTCATAGGGTTTCATGGGTGTCATAACAAACTTTTGGGAAATAAATGACTCTCAACCTAATATAACTATTCCACCCAAACGCGCTGGGGACATCGTTTGCCTTGCTTGCGCCCTGCGCGCTTCGGGTCATCTGCGATGTGGCTTCTCCGCACTTTCCAGGGCTTTGGTTTGCATGCCCCATTTTTCAGGGGCTCAGCGGCGGCGTTGCTCGGGCGATTTGCACAAGAAGTTTTCTGAAAGCAGTTTCACGTCTTTCGTGGGGATATTTGGTTCATGCTGGAGGATGGCCTTCCAAAATGGATCAGCTCTGTCCGTAGGTTGCGGTAGGGCCGTGTTTGCGGAAGAAGTGGCGCTCGGAGAGAGTCAGGGATGGCGATGGGGCGGAGGGATCGAGGGTGAGTGCGTGGAAGGCCATGTCGGCGACGATTTCAAGAGCGAGAGCGTTTTCGACGGCTTTGGCACCGGAGGGTCCCCAGGCGAATGGGCCGTGGTTGCGCACGAGGACGGCTGGAATTTCCGAGGGATTCAGTCCCTCGAAGCGCTCCACAATGACATTTCCCGTCTCCCACTCGTAGGCTTCGGAAATCTCGGAGGCCGTGAGGGCGCGGGTCACAGGAACCTCGCCGCGAAAGTAGTCGGCGTGGGTGGTTCCAAGCAGCGGGATGCCGCGCGCTGCTTGGGCAAAGGCTACGGCTTTGCGCGAGTGGGTGTGGACGACCGAGCGGATGCCGGGGAATCCCAGAAAGAGCCTGCGGTGTGTGGGAGTGTCTGAGGAGGGGTTAAGCTTTCCCTCTACGATGCGCCCGTCGAAATCCACGATGACCATGTCCTCGGCTTTGAGCTCCGAGTAAGCAACGCCGCTTGGTTTGATGGCAAAAACTCCGGCAGCTCGGTCACAAACGCTGACATTGCCGAAAGTGAGATCGACCAAACCGGAAGCTGGCAGGGCGGCATTGGCGGCGCGGCATTCTTCCCGAATGGCCTCGAACCGACTCACGCGACGAATCCTCCAGCGATGTGGTGATAGACCTCGTTCGCGCGCAATTCCTGACGGAAAGCTCCGGCCTCGGTTCTGTCTCCGATGACAACGCATTCGATCCCGGCAATCGTGGCGAAGTCTTCCAAATGCTCGCGGGTCACTGTGTAGCTGAAGCCTGTATGATGGGCTCCACCCGCATGAATCCACGATTCGCAAGCAGTGGCGAAATCGGGACGGCATTTCCAGACCGCGCGGGCCACAGGGAGTTTTGGCAGGGAGTGTGGCGGGCGGATGGCGTCAACCTCATTGACCAAAAGGCGGAACCGGTTGCCGAGGTCGATGAGGGAGGCGTTGAGGGCAGGTCCGGCGGGCGCCTCAAACACAAGGCGGACGGGGTCTTCCTTGCCGCCGATGCCAAGCGGGTGAATCTCGCAGGTCGGCTTGGAGTCGGCGATGGATGGGCATATTTCCAGCATGTGGGAGCCGAGGACGAGGTGATTGTTTGGCTCGAGGTGGTAGGTGTAGTCCTCCATGAACGAGGTTTTTCCACCGAGGTCGCTGGCCATGACTTTCATCGCGCGGAGCAATGCGGCGGTCTTCCAGTCGCCTTCGGCACCGAAGCCGTAGCCCTCGGCCATGAGGCGCTGTGCGGCGATTCCGGGCAGTTGCTTCAATCCATGCAAATCCTCGAAGGTGGTGGTGAATCCCTTGAATCCTCCTTCCTTGAGGAAGGTCCGCAGGGCGGCCTCGATGCGGGCGGCATCGCGCAGGGATTCGTGGCGGGGGCCACCTTTGGCCAGCGCAGGAGCGAGTTGATAGCTGGCTGCGTATTCCTCGCAGAGCGCGTTGATTTCGGAATCGGAAACACCCTGCTGGATCGCGACGAGATCGCCGATACCGTAACCGTTCACCGAGAAACCAAACTTCATCTCAGCGGATACCTTGTCACCTTCTGTGACGGCCACCTGGCGCATGTTGTCGCCGATACGGGCGAATTTCGCGCACTGCCAGTCCTGCCATGCGCGGGCGGCGCGAACCCATGCGGCGATGCGGGCGATTACGGATTCGCTCTGCCAGTGACCGGCCACGACTTTGCGGGCCAGACGCATGCGGGTGTGGAGGAAACCGGCCTCGCGATCGCCGTGGGCCGATTGGTTCAGGTTCATGAAATCCATGTCGATCTCCGACCAGGGGAGGTCGCGATTGAACTGGGTGTGTAAATGCAGGAATGGCTTGCGAACTGCGGAGAGTCCGCCGATCCACATCTTCGCCGGGGAGAAGGTATGCATCCACAAAATCAACCCTGCGCACTCGGGGGTGCCATTGGCCTCAAGGATCGTCGCGCGGATGGCGTCGGGTGTGGTGAGGACTGGCTTGAAGACAACAGGCAGCGGGAGTTTTTCGCCGAGACCGCCAGCGATCGCCTGTGAGTTGACGGCGACTTGTGTGAGGGTTTCGGGACCGTAGAGGTGTTGACTGCCGGTGAGGAACCAGATTTCGGGTTTTTTCATTTTTGGGAGTGGGATTTGATTGTGAGGAGTTCTTTCATGACGCCCGAGAGATCGGCCTGGCGGTTCACGCCGCCGAAGGCATCGTGGAGAGTTTTGTAGAGCGCGTAGAGGCGGTTGTACGTCTTGCGGGCTGCAGCGCGGGGCTTGTATTCGATGTCCTTGAGCGAGGTCATCGCCTTCTGGGCGGCCGGGAAGTCCTTAAAAACTCCCGCCAACACGGCAGCTGAAACTGCCGCACCCAAGGCGCAGGCCTGCGAGGAGCCAGCCACCAACATCGTGCGACCGGTGACATCAGCATAGATCTGCATGAGGAGCGGATTTTTTTCCGCAATGCCGCCGGCGCAGACGATGCGTTTCACGGGCACGCCGTATTCTTCGATCCGCTCGATAATGGCGCGTGCGCCAAATGCCGTGGCCTCGATGAGGGCGCGGTAGATTTCCGCCTTTGTGGTGTGCAGCGTGGTTCCCAAAAGCAAACCGCTGAGCATCGGATCCACGAGAACCGTGCGGTTGCCATTGTTCCAATCAAGGGCCAGCAAGCCGCTGCCGCCGGGTTGGAGCTTAGCGGCTTCCTTGGCCAAGCTCGCATACAGAGCGGCATCGCCCTCGCAGACGGATTCGATCCACCATTTGAAAATATCGCCAACAGCTGACTGGCCGGCCTCGACACCGTAGAATCCGGGCAGGATGGCACCCTTCACAATGCCGCAGATGCCGGGGATGTCTTTGACCTTCTTGGTGGCAGGAACAACGGCGCAATCACAGGTCGATGTGCCGATGACCTTCACCAATGTGCCTTCGCGCACGCCGCTGCCGATGGCGCCGTAGTGCACATCCATTTCGCCGATGGCCACCGGAATCCCGGCGGGCAGGCCGAGCTTTTTCCCCCATGTCGATGAGAGCGTGCCGGCGGCGGTGTTGGCATCATGAGCCTTGTCGTAGAGACGATCCCGAAGCTCCGCGAGTTTGGGACTGAGCAAGGAGAGGAACTTTTTATCGGGCAATCCACCCCACTCATCGCAATAAAGCGCCTTGTGCCCGGCGGCGCAGATGCCGCGCTTGATTTGCTTGGGATCCTCGATTCCGCAGAGCACCGAGGGAATCCAGTCGCACATCTCAACCCAAGAGTAGGCGGCCTGGAAAACATCAGGCGCCGTTTTCAGGCAGTGCCAGATTTTGCTCCAAAACCACTCGGAGGAATAGGTGTTCCCACACTTGGCGATGTATTCGGGACGGTGCTTCGCGGCGAGTTCCGTGATGCGAGCGGCCTCCTGCCAAGAGGTGTGGTCTCTCCAAAGCCAACACTGGGCGGCGGGATTTTTTTTCCACTTCGGCAAGGATGCGAGGGCGCGGTTGGCGGAATCCACCGGAATCGGACTCGAGCCGGTCGTATCCACCCCGAGACCGATAATCGTCGCAGGCGTGAAGGCTTTGTTTTTCTTCGCGGCGGCGGCTAGGGCGCCTTTCACGCAGAGCTCAAGTCCCACGAGATAATCCGGGGGGTGCTGCCTCGCAAGGTGGTGGTCTTTGGGGTCAATGAGCACCCCGTCTTTTCCTGAGGGATAACCGGCCACGAAGCTGCCGAGTTCCTCACCATTGTCACAGCGCACGACAAGCGCGCGAACTGAATTTGTGCCGTAGTCTATGCCAAGGGAACATTTCATCGCAGCACTTCAGCCAACGACTCGCCGATTGTAAACGCGGAAATTACATGACAGTAATGTGGATCGTATATGAAACCAGTCTCCATGCACGATGTGGCCAGAGCTTGCGGGGTTTCCAAAAACACCGTCTCGCAGGCCTTGCGCAACAGTCCGCAGATTTCCGAACGCATGCGCAAAAAAATCGCTGACGCCGCAAAACGCATGGGCTACCAAAAAAATGCGGTCGTGTCGGAATTGATGGCGAGACTCCATGCGGGAGGCAACCGGCGGTTTCAATGCACGCTGGCTTTGATCAACGCCAACAGGGACCGGAAGGCTTTTGAGCGGCATCCCACGATTCCCGTTTATGTGGAAGGATGCCGGGCCCGCGCGGGCGAGCTGGGATATGAACTGGACGCATTCTGGATTCATGAACCCAAAGTAAACGGCGATAGACTCTGCCAGATTTTTCGCACGCGGGGCATACAGGGTGGACTCGTGGTAGGCCTGATGGATGAGAACCGCTTGCCCGATTCTTTTCAAGCTGTGGCAAGAGAGTTCCCCTTGGTCGTCACTGGAGTCCGGACACGCGAACCGAGCCTGTCCTTCGCCTGCGTGGATCATCACATGGTCGCACTGCGGGCATTTGAGAAAGTGCTCGACCTCGGATGCAAACGCCCAGGCCTTGTGCTCGACGCGCGGATAGACGCCTTGGTCGAGCACCGCTTCAGCGCCGGCTACGAAGTCGGGCAGCGGCGCCTTCCCGCAGCACGGCGATTGAAGCCCTTCTTTCAAGTCAGCGAAGCACGGGTGGACAAATCCCTTTTCCACCGATGGCTCAAACAAGAGCGCCCGGATGCGATCTTTAGCCTCTATCACGAGATCGGATATTGGGTGGAGGAGTGCGGCCTGCGCGTGCCGGAGGATGTCCTCATGGTCCAATACGAGTGGCGTTCCGGCAGCCCGCATTGGCCGGGCATGAACCAACACAACGAACTGGCAGGGCAGGCTGCGGTGGACATGCTGATCGGAATGCTCCACCGAAGCGAAAAAGGCCCCCCGCCATTTCCCCAAGCCACGCTCATCGATCCCACATGGACGGATGGAAAGATGCTAAAAGAGCTCAGGCATTTGCCGACATCCACAAAAGGGATACTTTTCTCTAAAAAAAGGAATGCCAAAGAGCCGCGCTCGACACCTACACAATAAAAACCGCGCAGAACCTTTAAAAACATCCACTCATAGGCTTCTCAAAACCAAAGTCATATCCACCTGCCGATCCCCTCTGAGCGCCTTCTACATCTGGTGGGGTTTCCGGAGCCCCATGCTGAGCGAAATAAAGCTGGGGTGGATTCCGGGGCAGAAATTGAAGAAGGTTGGCGCCGCCCCCCTTACTGAAGGTTGCTAACCTGACTTCCCCTTTTCTCGACCATCCATAACCAATTCAATCTGTGGAATCTGTGAACCTGTGGATCAGGTTCTTTTTTTGGGATTATGGAGGAAATTGGATATTGAAGCCGGCGAAAATCTGGAAGACGGGAATTCCTTGTCCTGTTTGGAGAACCGAGTATTGGGGTTCCACATAAACATTGAGGACGGCGCGTTTATTGGGAATTGGCCCGATGTGGCCGATCCCAAGTCCGATCGGAATGACAGCATTTTTTTGCTCCAGGTTCACGGATGAGATGGCCGACGAGCGAAGGTAGAAGCCCCCGGGGAGATTGTAAAAAAGAAAGGGCTGGCAGTCGAACGAGGGAGATTGTCCCCCGAAGGGTTGCTGGTAGGAAATCAGAGTCGCCAAAAGGCCCCAGCGCATCGGGGCGCTGACGACAACCTCCGCGCCGAGCTGCCAAACTCGATCTCCGAGCGCTTTACTGGTCGCCGTTGGTATCACGAGAAGAGGCCCGACTCCATATCGCAAATTGCCGGACTCCAGCAAAGGGACGTTGAAAATTTCCAAATCGCCGAATCCCGTCTCTGTTTTGCTGGGCGTCCATGCTGTGGCTGCTGCAGGAAGGGACGCGCGCAGCATCTGGGGAACGCCAAAAGTTTTATGCGGCAAAATGGCTCTGAGCGTGGGGTTGTTGGAACCGCTGCCCGGCTCATCTCTCAGGAAAGGTTGGGCATAGTCCTGAAACTGGATGGCGGGAATATCCGTAAGCGGGTTGTTGTAGATATTCTGCGTGCTTTCCGCAGAAGCTGATTCCCAAGCGAACACACCGAGACTCGCCAGCCAAAGTATGCGCAGTGGGTTACGCATGGCGATTTTTCCTAGGTGAAACTTCCCTGGGTCCGACCGCAGACACAAAAACTGTAAGGCTGGTGGGCGATTTTACCATGGCTTTTTTGTATAATGCGACCCTCTCTTGAGTCCAGAGGGATTTCAAGCGGGGAACTGGGGGTCAGTGTTCATTTTCTTTCATTTATAGGTTCTGAGTCTTGGTTTCCTCTGGTAGAGTCGCTCCATGTCGAGATGTATTTTGAATGAAAATGAACACTGACCCCCAGTTTACAATAAGAATATCGTTGCGAATTCAATAAAAAGATTTATTCTGCATTCAATAAGAAATGAAGACGCACGCCAAATTGGCCAAAGCCTTGGAGGCCGCTCTCAAGGTTGCGAGAGAGCAGGTCGTGCGTGGCCGGGGAACTGGGGGTCAGTGTTCATTTTCTTTCATTTATAGGTTCTGAGTCTTGGTTTCCT
>VFJO01000053.1 GCA_009886045.1 Verrucomicrobiota bacterium | reverse complement strand
TGGAGGGCTGACCTCCGTGTCGGCCCAAGCTTCAGGCGCGACTGCGCCGTCTGCGAGAGGCCTGCGAATCGGGAATCGGGAATCGGTTTTGCACTCGTGTGCAAAAGAAGGACAAGGCTTCGCAGCGTCCACCTGCTCGAATCTCTGGCTGATGGTCCTGAAAATTGATAAGGAAGCGGCAGCTATTCAGCCTCCGGTGCCTTAGGCAAATCAGACCTCAATGGTCGCGCCGATGGCGGGTAGGAGGAGTTCAAGGCCGTCGTTGGCGAAGGCTGCTTGGGCGGCGGCGGTGTCGATTTGGATGGGTGGGAAGGTGTTGTAGTGCACGCCGACGACCTTTTTTGCGCCGCAGAGTTCGGCGGCTTTCACGGCATCTTTCGCGCCCATGGTAAAGGTGTCGCCTATGGGCAGGACGGCGAAGCGGAGGGCGAATTCCTCGGCGATGAGGTTCATATCGAGGGTGAGGGCGGTGTCGCCGGCGTAGTAGAAGGATTCCTCGCCCATTTTCACCACGAAGCCTGCGGGATTGCCGCCGTAGGTGCCGTCGGGCAGCGAGCTGGAGTGGATGGCGTTGACCATTTTTGCTGTGGCGCCTGGCAGGGCCACTGTGCCGCCGTAGTTCATGGGTTGCGTGTTCGAGACGCCTTGGAGGCCGAGCCAGTCTGCGATTTCCCAGTTGGCGAGGACCTTTGCGCCAGTTTGCTTGGCGAGAGCGACGGCATCCGCGATGTGGTCGGCGTGACCGTGGGAGATCAAAATCACATCGGCTTGGATTTTTGTGATGTCCACCCCGGCTGCAAGCGGGTTTGGCGTGATGAAGGGATCGAAAAGAAGGCGCGTTCCGCCCGACTCGACCAGAAAGCAGGAATGTCCGAAATAGGTGAGTTTCATAAAGCTCTAAGAAACCACAATCGCTTCTGACGTGCAAAGACTACGCTCGAGAGAGGAGAGATTGCTTCCAGTCCTCGGAGGCCAAGGCGTTCGAAAACCCGTTGCGAGCGAGTTGGGCGAGTTCGTCAGTCGTGAAATCGAGGTGCTCTGCGAGGAGAAGGTATTCATCTTCGATCGTGTTACCGAAGCTGATCGGATCATCGGTGCTGATTGTGCAGACGATCCCCGCGTCGAGAAGTTGGCGGATGGGGTACTTATCAGCTGAGGGAACGACTGAGAGTTTCAAATTGCTGATTGGACAGAGATCAAGAGCAATCGAGCGGTTGCGAAGCAAATCCAGAACGGCAGGGTCCTCCACAGCCCGCACGCCATGTTGGATTCGCTCAGCGCCGAGCTTCTCGACGACACAGCGGATAAAATCCGGGCCACAAAATTCCCCAGCATGCGCCTTAGTGAACTTCCCGGCATCGCGCGCACGGCGCCAGTAATCGGGCGTCCAGTCACCGAGCGGGATGGTTTCCAGGCCATGAAGATCTATGCCGTCAAGGTTCGTCCAGCAGAGGGCATCCTCGAGCATGGGAGCCATTTTCTGCGTGTAGCCACTGTGGTGAATACCTAAGAAGATACGAACCTCGAGGCCTACGGGTACAGCGGCCCGGATGGCATCACAGACCTCACGACCGTCGAGATTCTTAAAATCCATACAGCCTGAGGCAAAGCTCACCTCCATGTAGTGGATATTCCGAGCCATACGATCCGCAAAAACTGCGCGCGCACAATCGTGGTAGCGCTGAGCGGAGGTAAAGAAGTCCGCTGCATAGCCGAGAAGCTCGGATTCAAAATGTTCAAAATTACGGAACCGAAAATCGGGTTCCCATGAGGCAGGCGTCATCGAGTGCTTTCCGGGATTAGCAGCTTGAAGAAGTTCCCAAGGAAGCGAGCCTTCGAGGTGAAGATGGGTTTCCGTTTTCGGAAGATCGTTGATGAAACTACGAAGCTTGGGATCCATTTTTTAGGGTCGGAGTGAGCGAAGCATATCCTCAAAATCAGTGGCAGCATTTTGGCTTGTGGCGGCGGCACCTGCGATACGGGCGCGGCGACTGATCGCGGCGTGAGCCACAGGGTCGGCCAGCCAGTCCAATAGCACACCAGCAAGATCAGCAGGTTTCTGAAGATCGATCACACAACCCGCATCCTTCTCGAGTATCATTCGCGCAGCTTCGGAATCCCGTGGGCCGACAAAAAGGCACGGACGCCCCGCCGCGAGGACGCCGTAAACCTTGCTGGGAACAACCAATCCACAGAGGTTGGTCCTCATCGTGACGAGGTGGGCATCGCCTGCAGAGAGGCTTTCCGAGAGTTTTGCCATTGGCTGAGGCGGAAGGAATCGAACATTTGTGAGCCCCCTGGCTGTTACGGCCCGTTGAACTTCACTAAGTCGGGGTCCATCACCAATCATCAGGAAAATGATGGGGTGACCTTGCAGGGATTCGGCGGCTTTCAGCACGGTCTCAAAATCATGTGCGAGTCCCATGTTTCCAGAATAGATGACGACAAAGTCCCCTTCCAACATGTGCTCTTTACGAAAGGGATTGTTTTTGCGCTCGAGGGGAGTGACCGGAGGGGCCCAATTTGGAATATTAAAAATGCGCGTATAGGAAACTCCGCGCTGGACGAGTCGAGCTGTCATGCAACGCCCGATCGAAACAACGCCGTCGCAGCGTTTGAGCGCGTGGCTTGATAGGGCTCGGAGGACTCCGATCAATGGATTTGCAGTTGGCAACACCCCGAGTTCCTCCGCAACCTCGGGGTAGAGATCCTGTGCCCAGTGGATCACCTTGTTTCGTTTGAAAAAACCGATCATTGGGCCAAGAACGGCGAGCATAGGAGGGTCGGTCATCGTCACCACAAAATCTGTTCTTGAGAGAAGCAGGGCACGAACGAGCAGCCAAGGGATCATCACGAAATAACTGGCTGCGCGAAGTATCACGCTGCGGCGTGAAAGCGCTGCCCCGACGCGATGGATGAGTACTCCCCTTTGAGTGGCATGTTTCGGTTCACCAGCCTCAGCTGTTGTCAGCACAGAGACATCCCAACTCCGCGCAGCAAGAGCCTCAGCCATGTCGCGGAGCATTTCGCCCGTCGCTCCACCTGCGGGCGGGTAAACTCGGTTGATGAACAAGATGGATGGCATATCAAGAGCCCCTTGCGGGAGCTTCCGTTCTAACCCATGGAGTGATGCCATGGAAAATCCAATAAGCCGGAATTTTCCACATTTCGATCCACGCCCACTCGTCTTCTTGGTGGCGGCCAGGCGCGGTGTCCCACCATGCGATTCGAGAGGTAGTGACCCCAATTTCCATACTGGGAATGCGCTGTTGGAACGTCGTTAGCGCCCTTCGCGCATGAAACGAAGATGTCACCAACAAGACGCGGCGCACGCCAGCAGCCTCCAGGAGGGGTTTGGCAAAATCAGCATTCTCAAGCGTGGACGTCGATTTTTTTTCAATCGTGATGCAGTCGTCAGGCACGCCACCTTGCCGGAGAAGGCGGCAATTCGATTCGTAGTCACCCGTGCCAACTACAAAAACCCTTGGCGCCACGCCCTGAGAATAAAGCCGTGCCGCGGCGACCGGTCGCGCTTCCGACTCGCCTCCCAAGACGATGATGGCATCGGGATGATGGATTGGAGACTCAATAACCAGAATGGATCGCCACTTTTTTGAAAACCAAAGCGAACCGAGCGAGGCCAACCCTACGATTCCAGCAACAAAAAGGCCGAGTAAACAAAAGATAAGAAGATTTCTGGAGGACTTCATTTCACGAAGGAAGCCGCACGTTGCAGCACAGATTCATAGTCCTTGATGCGATCTGGTAAATTGAAGGAGGGGGCTTTTGAAAGGGAAGACTCGCGCATATGCCGGAGAAGATCAGAGTCACCAAGCATGGTGCGCAGAGTTTTCGCAAATGCCATCGGCTCCAGATCGCTGAAGAACCCGTTGATTCCTTCGTCAATGACATCCGTCAATCCCCCGATCCGACTCCCAGCAATCGCAAGCCCGTGCTTGAGCGCCTCGATACCTGCCATGGGAAGGCCTTCGGATGTTGATGTCATAAGAAGAACATCTGCCATGATAAGGCGATTTGAAACCTCCTCGGCAGGAAGCCATCCTGAAAAAAGAATCCGATTCTCAAGGCCATATTTTTGCACAAGGTCGTGCATGGCTGCAGAGAGAGGACCATCACCAATGACTTCAAAATACCACGGTAAGTCTTGGACGAGGGCTAAAGCGTGAACAGCGAGAAGCGGGTTTTTTTGGAGACTCAAGCGGCCCACCATGAGGATACGTGGCGGCTGCCCGATACGCATCACGGCAGGAGCAGGAATCATCGGCACACCATTGAGGATGACCTTAGCAGTGACGCCGCAGTTTTTTGAAGCAAGGGCCGCAACAAAACCGCTCACGGCGGTGACTGCCGCCGCCCTGTGCCAGATGGGTCGAATGAAAGGCCCCAAGAAGCGAAAGAGGTTATCGGTTTGCTCAGGAACCCCACCAGGAACATCGCCAAGGTGGGCTGTGAGAACATAGGGAATACGGGTCAGGCCATGCAGCACGAAAGCGAGGGCCCCTGTTGGAACGACGAAGTGGGCGTGAATGATGGCAGGCTTCCAAGATCGGCAGATTTGCCATGCCGGAAAAAAGGCCGTTAGGAGGTAATAGGCCATTTCAGCCACCGAGCAGGTATCCTCACGCTTCCGGAAGGATTCGGGGCGCAGAACCGTGACGCCCTCAATCAGCGACTTGCGGGGCAGATGCTTCAAACCAGCGGTGACAACACGAACTTCATGGCCATTTTGAACGAGACCCTCCGCAATGGATGCCGCCACTCGTCCGCCACCACCGCCAACGGGCGGGTATTCGTAGCAGAGCACCAGGATTTTCATCGAAGGAAACGGTTGTAAATTTCCTCAACGGCGGAAGTCATACGATCCACGGAAAACTGAGCTACAATTTTGGCGCGGGCATTCGTTGTGATGCGTTTGGCCAATGCGTGATCTCGGAGCAAAGCGGCCGTGCGCTCCACAAAGAGAGCGACATCGTCAGGCGGAACAAGAAATCCCTCACGCCCATCCTCGATCACCTCGGCGATACCATCCAACTTTGATGCCACGACCGGCAATCCCATGGCCATGGACTCGAGAAGCGTCATTGGCAACCCCTCATAGCGCGAAGGCATCAAAAGCACGTCCGCTGCTTGATAGACCTGACGTGAATCGGCGACATATCCCAAAAACGTGACGCAATGGCCAATGCCCAACTCTGAGGCCTTGTCCCGGAGTCTTCGCTCTTCGGGTCCATCCCCGGCCAAGATAAAATGAATATCTGGGAAACGAGACACGAGATGCGCAGCTACTTCGAGAAATAGGGAAAAATTTTTTTGGGCATTGAGCCGGCCCACGCCTGCAACGATCTGCTTGGAATCGGGCAGCCCGAGATGGACCCGTGCGTCGGATTTTCCAGAGTCACCCTGGCTGAAGCGGGTCAGGTCAATGGCATTTGGAACGAGCGTGACATCTTGCGGCGATATCGATTCTCGGCGGATCAAAAATTCCCTACAGGAGGTGGAAACGGCTATGATATGTGTCGCGAAGCGGTTGGAAAATCGGTCCAAGCCACGAAGCAACGAGCTCTGCTCGCGTCGAGTGTCGTTTGTGTGGTCGTGATTGATTACGACAGGCACTCGCAGCAAGGCCCCCATTGGCTTGGCGATGATGTTGGAAGGAATGAGGTGGCAGTGCAAAATATCGGGCCTATCGGTGAGAATTCGGCAAAGAATCGCTGCGAGATAGAAAGGCAGAAACTTGTGAGGAGAGAGCGAGTGGACTTTCACTCCCGCATGGTGGAGACGATCCCAGTAGATGCCACGGCCATGCAGTGTGGCAACCTCGTGCTGAAAGCGAGCACTGCCACAGGTGGCGAGATTTAGAACGACTTCTTGGGCGCCACCGAGGTGCAGGCTATCAATGATATGTAGGACGCGGCGTGGAGGCATTGGCTGGTCAGAGAATGCCGTCAATCTGCCGCCTTTCAAGCCACTGTTGCCAGACGTATTCGCACCAGAGGAAAAGGCGCTCATCAGTCCGACCATCGAGGTGTGCGCCGAGTTTTTCCTGCAGCATGGGGTAATTAACGGCCGGAGCGATGCGACCGGTGCGGAGCCAACTACCGACGGGCGTACCAAAACCCTTTTTGCGCCGGTAGATTATGTCATCTGGCAGGATTGGCTCCACAGCGCGTTTGAGGAGGTATTTTGTAACCTTGCCCCGGAGTTTGTAATGGTGCGGGAGACGACGGGCAAAATTTGCGACTTCGATATCAAGAAATGGGCTCCGAACTTCAAGGGAGTTCATCATGCTGGCGCGGTCGGCTTTCGCAAGGATGCCGTCTTGAAGATAGATCTCCGTGTAAAACTGAAGTGTCCGGTCGACCAGATTCTTGCCAGCACAAGAATCCCACGCCTCGATCGCCTCGCTGTAGATTTCCTCTACGCTCATGGGGGATTCGGTGAGGCGCGCAAGGTCGGAGGGCTCGAGGGCACCTAACCAAACAGGATTCCAGAGGCGCGAGGGATGATCCAGGCCACGCAAGGTGCGCTTGATTTTAAATTCGAGGCTGAGATTTGCATGGGAGACCGGCAAGCGCGCAGCGAGCAGCCTAAGCGCCTTGTGAAGGGGACGCGGAACAAAATTCGAATAAAGACCGGCCAAGTGCAGCGCCCGGAAAGGATCATAACCGGCAAACAATTCGTCCCCACCATCGCCACTGAGCGCGACGGTGACGTGCCGACGGGCAAAACGGCAGAGCAGCCAAGTCGGCAGAAGCGAAGCATCACCTTGGGGTTCATCCAGCAAATCGAAAATGCAAGGTAGGGCATCCATCGCCCCGTCGAGATCCATCAAGTCAACATGGTGCTCGGATTTTAAAATATCTGCGACTTGGGCGGCAAAGGCGGACTCATCAAAACTGGGCTCACGGAAACCGATTGTAAAAGTCTGGAGTTTGCGATCCTGAAGACTCCTTGTAGCGAGGGCAGCAATCGTAGAGGAATCGAGGCCACCACTCAGGAAAATGCCCAGTGGCACGTCCGCCACAAGCCGGCGACGAGTCGCCCTGTCAAGAATGTCCAGTAACTCGGCTGCAAGGACGAGTTCGCTTTTCCCAGATTCCTCGGGCTCCAGAGCATATCGCCAGTAGCGCGAAATGCGGGGCGGATTCCCTTCGCTAGAAAGCGTGAGATGGTGTGCGGCGGGCAACTTATAAATCCCCTCGATGGCAGAATGCGGGGCCGGGATGAGAGCGTGGGCGAGAAATTTCACGCGGGCAATTTCTGATGAATTGCGAGGCGCAAGCGGGTGCGCCAGCAGGGCAGTCAACTCCGAGGCGAAGGCAAAAGTGCCACAGCGTTGAAAGTAATAGAGCGGCTTTTTTCCAAAACGGTCACGAGCAAGAAAGAGACACCTTGCACGTGCATCGTGGATGGCAAAGGCCCACATCCCATTGAGCCGATCGAGCATGGCCGCTCCCCATTCACGCCATCCGTGGAGAAGAACTTCGGTGTCCGAGTGGTCCGTAACAAAAACGCGACCCTTTGCAACAAGCTGAGCGCGAAGTTCAGAGTGGTTGTAAATTTCGCCATTGAAAACGATAGCCAGTTGTCCATCGGCGGAGATCATCGGCTGTGAGCCGCAGGCAAGATCAATAATCGAAAGTCGTCGATGCCCGAGAAACACGCCTGAATCTGGTTTTTCAAAAAAGCCTTCCGCATCCGGCCCACGATGGGTGAGGCGACGGGTCATGCGATGCAAATCCTCGCTGCCACCCGCGCCGAGAAATCCGGCAATACCGCACATCAGACCGAACCGGCTTGTCCCTCGCAGTTGCGGGTTTTGCGCACGAGGTAAATGGATTTATTTTGCGATTCGTGGAATGTGCGCGTGATCATCTCAGCAAGCAACCCCATGAGGACACAGATGACGCCAGTCATGAAGGAAAAGACTGTCATCATCGGAAGCGGCGTTCCCGTGAAGAAATATCCGTGAAAGCGCATGTAAACTGCCCATGCAGCAAAAACGATAGATGCGATAAAAAACAGAAAGCCCCAGAAGCCGAAAAGGTACATCGGCTTGAGCATGTATTTGTCTAGAAACCGAACGGTGAGAAGGTCCATGACCACCTTCAGGACGCGCTCAAGACCATACTTCGAGTGGCCGGTCTTGCGGGCGTGGTGACTGACGGGCAACTCGCAAATCCGAGCGCCATGCCATTTTGCATAGATCGGCAAGAATCGGTGCATCTCGCCATAGAGTCGTACGCCCTTGATGACTTCGGCTCGATAGGCTTTCAGTGAGCATCCGAAGTCATGGAGCTGCACGCCTGAGACGGCAGAAATGAGTTTGTTGGCAAGAATGCTGGGAAGGTTGCGCTGAAGAGCGTTGTCTTGACGATCTTTCCTCCAGCCGGAGCAAACCTCGAAGCCCTCATCGAGTTTGGCGACAATGCGTGGAATGTCTTGCGGATCGTTTTGGCCATCCCCATCCAGCGGAATAATGATGTCGCCAGTCGCAAAATCAAATCCCGCCATCATGGCCGCTGTCTGGCCGTAATTGCGGCGTAAGTGAACGACCTTTACTTCGGGATTCTGTAAAGCCAGAGCGTCTAATAGTTCCGTACTTCCATCTTGGCTTCCATCATTCACAAAAATGATCTCCCAATTTTCGGGAAAGTGCTGGCGCATGGTAGTCTGAACTTTTTGAAGAAGTGGGCCAAGGGCTTCTCGCTCGTTAAAAACCGGGACGGTGAGTGAAATCATGAAAAAAAACGAGCTCCCTTTTCAGATTGAAGAAAGCAAGCGCCAGAGCAAAGCCAAAATCGAGGTCGACTAAAGGCTTGGGTAGATCCGCGCGTAGTCGTAGCGAGTTTCGAATCCCAACTCCGGTGGGAACTCCGAATATCCGGAGTTGATCCAAGGAATATCACTGCGATAAGGAGGAGTGTAGCCACCTTTTTGCGTGGGAAATGGGAACAGAGCGACCTCGTAAATGCCGTAGCCGAGTCGAGCAAACACACGACCTGTACCGCGGACGAGTCCATAGCTAAAAGCCGCTGCGTTGCCATCCATTTCATTGATAACTGCCCACTGGAAGGGGATCTCCGTGAGTCCGAAAGCAATGTTCCCGAGTCCGCGTCCCAGTTTCCGAGTAGGGCCAAAGTCAGAAGCTGGCGGAGCTTGAATATCAGCGAAAGCAATCGAGCAGATAGCTAAGGTGAGGAGGAAACTGAGGAGGACTTTCATGGTTTGCATTTTGTAGAAAGTGCTGGGGATTCAATCAAGCAAAAACTCGAGGCTGTGGCTGGCACTGACTCGGTCGCTACGTCATCGTTTTTTACTCTAAAGAGGAAACACGGAGCAAACATTTACCGTGGAGCTACTCTGTAGGGTCCAGCAGTGAGCGGATAGCGTCACGGAAACGTTGGATCGTAAATGGTTTTGAAAGAAATCCGGTGCGTGGAAGGACGGCTGCTTTTAACACAGCATCACTGTCAGGGGCGCCTGAAATGAAAAGCACGGGAGTCTCGATGCCTCGCTGTCGGACTTGCTCAATAAACGAGACGCCACTTGAATAGGGAAAGCGATAATCACAAATAATGAGGCCAATATCCGGATCAGCTGCGGCTTCAAAAGCATTGCGAGTATCCAAATGCTGAACCTGACGTTTGCAGTCCATGCTCGCACAAAGGTCCTTGAGGGTTTCAAGCACAAGCGGGTCGTCATCGATCAGGAGAATAGGAGGAAGGGCGGAGTGGCTCATGGAGGATTTGGGTTTAATACATGATACTTAATTCGGCAGTCTCAGGGACAACGGGGGAAGAGCGGGCAGTTGCGCCCAGTTTATCTTCCAGAATACGAATGATGGTTTCGGCGGCATGTCCATCCCCGTAAGCCTTGGAACCATTCGTCATGGCGGCATAGGCGACTGGATTTGCGAGAAGATTTTCGGTCTCGCGAATGATGTCCTGCACAGCGGTACCGACAAGCCGCAGAGTGCCAGTCGTGAGATCTTCCGAGCGCTCGGTTTCACGGCGCAGCACAAGCACAGGCTTGCCGAGAGCGCTGGCTTCCTCCTGGTCGCCACCGGAGTCGGAGAGGACGATATAGGCCTGCTGGAGCACTGAGAGAAATTCTTCATGGTTGAGGGGGTCACAGAGCGTGATGCTGGGCTGCCCATCAAGAATCGGACGCACATTTTCCCGGACCGAGGGGTTGGGATGCATCGGAAACAAAAAACGGATGTCGGGATGTTTATCCGCGAGGTGTCGTATGGCGAGGGCCAGCGAGCGCATCGGAGCGCCGATGTTTTCGCGACGAACGCATGTCACAAGAATCATTTTTTGTGGCGCAACAGAAGGCATGGCCGGAACGCCTGGCGCCAAGGAATGCCCGATCATCCAGTGCAAGGCATCCACGACGGTATTGCCTGAGACAAAGATTGAGTCGCCAGGAATATTTTCAGCGCGGAGGAGGGAGGCGGAAAAATCTGTTGGTGTGAAATGCCAATTTGCGAGGCGACTCAGCATGACACGGTTGAGCTCCTCGGGAAATGGCGCGTAGCGATCGTGAGATCGCAAACCAGCTTCCACATGGACGACAGGGATTTTTTGATAAAAGGCACAAAGCCCGCAGACGAAAGCGCTGGTAGTATCACCTTGGACAATCACAGCATCAAAGTGATTTCCGCTAAAAACCTGGCCAAGAGTTGTGCACAGCGTGGCCGTGAGATCCCAGAGCCGCTGGCGAGGCCGCCTGATGTGAAGATCAAGGTCGGGAGTGATGCCAAAGTTATCGAAGATCTGAGCCGTCATTTCAGCAGGTTGGGAAGTCGAAATCGTGAAGGGTTGGAGTGACTCGGAAGCTTGGAGGCAACGAATGACAGGCGCCAACTTGATGGCTTCGGGTTGTGTCCCAACGATGACGGCAATGGTTTTTTTAGGAAGTGCGGAGATGGAGATCATAAGGGTTTCAGTTGAAATTCAAAGGGCATGCCGATGCAGCGTTCATTGATCTCACGCAAATCATCTGCAGAGAGAATTCCGCTGATGCGGAAGATGATCCCCGTATCGCGGACTTGATAGACGGAGACGCCTGTCCGTTCGCTGAATCCGGGGGCGAGGAGTTCCTCGGCTTCAAGACCGATCGGCTCGTCGCTGTTCTGAGCAGTCGAAAGACCAGAGATATGCCGGAGGGCTTTCAGGATTTTTGTCTGTTTCACAAGTCCAAGCTGGATGAGAAGACGATCAACCGGACTTGAAATCAGGCGCCGCATCTCGCGGATGCGCAAGGCATGGTCCCGAGTCAACTCTCCTGCATCAACAAAGTAATCTACAAGTGCATCTTCACCGAACCGCAGAGCAGCGAGATCAGTCTGGAGTTTGCAGAAGGCAGGTGGCGTATCCGCGCAGAAGAGCACATCGTCACCGAGAACTTCGGTGACCCGTGCGCTTACATTTGGATGGATCGGATTTGAGATTCCAATCGTCCCATTGCTGAGAGGAATGAGGCCGTGAAGCTCACAAAAGAGGGGCCCGAGCGATTTGATGAGAGAGACACTGATCGTGAGAGTCGTGAAGTTGGCTTCAGGAACTCCGAGATCAGCAGCCACGAGCCGGCGGACTTTTTCCGGAGAGATCAACCGCAAACTGATCATCGCATCCTCAAGGGTCCGCGAACGGGTGATTTGAAATTCCCGAACACGGCGACGCTCTGCCACTGCGAGGGCTTCAAACTCATCATTCAAGGGATGGCGGGGGAGTCCACCAAGGAGACGTGCTGGATAGATGGCATTTCGTAGTGCAGAAAAATTTGTTGGGCGGATAAGGCGGGACTCTATTGGGGCTCCCACAATCTCAGCGATAGCCCGGAGAGAGTCTTCGGAGGGGGGTTCCAGAAAGGCGAAAGCAATATTTTCGTCCTCGCCAAGGGCGGAGGGCATCGCTTGGAATCTGAGGGCTTGAGATTCCGGCCAGTCCTCCAGCGAGGCTGGGGCGATGTCCTCAGGCGTGATAATCTCCGGCTTGAGGTGAGAGAAGCGGGACCAGATATGCAGAAACTGATCCTCGTCGATGAGTTGCATGTCGAGGAGGGCGCGCGGCGCGGAGAGACCTCTGTTTTTACTCAGGATGTCCTGCAATTGGGTGCGGGACACATAGCCTTCATCCACCAAAAGGCCCTCGATGGAGGTGGCATACTCCTCAAGCTCTGCTGTATCTGGAAAAACATGCGTCGTCTTGGTCCACGCCAGAGGGGTATCGAAGAGGCGGTGCTGTGCATAGAGCCAAGCAGCACGAAACGTTGCGCCCATGTTGATAAAATTCACCACCGGGTAGCGAGGAATCGCAAAGAGACCTTGGCGAAGTCCATAGACGTTCGAGACGCACGTCACCTTCTGAGTCACGCGATAACCAAGAAGGGCTGTGTCAACGAGAACGATCCTCCACAGAAGACTGTCTGCTTCGAATAAGGGCCGCACAAAAACCCAGTTCCTGAAGTCCGTATTAAGAACAGCAAACTCAAAGAGCACATATCCCATTACACAATAGCCAGCCGCATTGATGCAGTGCACGACGGGTGCGCGGCGGTCCCGCAGGAGAGTGTAGCGCACTGCTGGGGAACCCCACCAACCGCCGTGCTGCCAGCCTTGGAAAGCGGTACCGACAATCCAGCGCGCTTTCTGCTTCACGGCCTCGGAAAAACGCAATGGAAAGTTTTCGCGAACGGCGACACGCTCGGTGATGGTTTTGCTTGAAATCACGTCGCCTTCGGAGTTGCGGGTCACGATCTCACGCTCCACCGGATGATCGATAAATCCGGCGCGAAATCCGGCGCGGCACAGTTCAAGTCCAACCATGTATTCTTCGGCCAGTTGCCCCTCACAAAAGGGCCCACCAGCATTTTTTGATGCTAAAAAGTCCAAAGACTTGCGCGAGAATGCCGTTCCGACACCAGCCGACGGAACGACTCCACCAATGGCTTCGCGAGAGTACATGTCTTTGACATGCCACTCGGCAAATTCGTCCAAATAGGAATTCCCCACCCAATATCGCCAGGGGTTGAGCTCTAGAGGAAAAACCGGTATCTGCCCCATATCGAGGGAATCGGGGACATAGTGATTATAAACTTTGAGCGTGAGGGGGTGCATGACGTCCTCAGCATCGTGCAGCGCGATGATTTCGTATTCGCGGCGGCCGGGGATTTCCCGAGCTTTCATGACCTCAAAAATGGCATTCAAACAATCCGCTTTGGATGTCGGGCCGGGATGGCGGGTCACCGCTTTGTGAATGCGAGGAGATGTGCGAGTGAGCTCATCGACGCAGCGATTGGTTTCGTCATCGTTCGGATAAACACCGATAAATATGTCGTACCGCTCGTAGATGAGGATTTTCCTAGTATGATCAGCCATTCGGTTGACCACACCGCCTTCCATCCAGGCAGGAATGAAAATGGCGATGAGTTTTTCCGGTTCGTTTTTGAGTCGTTCGAGTGATACGGGGCGATTGTTCCGGCGACCGCGCAGGTAGCGCAGGAATTGCATATCGAAAAAAACATCATCGATTCCGAAGACGAGAAATCCGATTGCTGACACGTAGGCCAGAACGACAAATGTGGTGTGTAGAGTTTCCATGGGAATTACCACCGGACAGAAAGTGGGAGTGTGAGTCGGGAATCCGAGTAGTTAGCCGCAGTGTCGCCACGCGTGTTGTTATTGCGACTGAGGTACGAACCAAGCACGTAGTCTGCACTCGTTGTGAGGACGGCCGCCCCAACTCGCGAGGTGACGACTCGAAGACCTAGGTCTGCTTCAAAGTCGTTGTCATAGTAATTGAACCACGTATCCATGCTGAGGTTCTCAAGGGCATAGGTATCCACGGCTGCTGCTTTCCCAAATTGCATCACGCGTACGCCCTGCCTCGACTGTCCATATGCTAGGCCATCGGAAGGGAGTTTGTAATAAGCTGCATCGTCGCCGGCCTCAACAAACCAGTCTGCCCGGAAGCGAACCGGAGACCAGTTGTTGAGTGACCATCGGGGTCTAGGCACAAACGTACCCTCAAGAAGACGCCACGAGGCGATACCGGTCTTATAGCGGGAGAGGTAGGTGGCATGGATATCTAGTTCTCCCCGAGTCCAACGCTCGAGGCTGTACGGTGGCTCGAGGGCATCGCTCTCGGCAGCCGCCACCGAGCTCAATATCGCATCGCCGCCCTCATCGCGGAGTTGGCGCCAGATTGCAAACGCCTCGTCGCCCTTTTCCAATTCCGCAAGGAGAGCTGCAAGTTGAAGACGAGCACGGGGATCTGGATTGTCCGCTACTGCTACATCGCGGAGAACGACAATCGCCGCAAGAGTATAACCCATACGCTGAAGCGCTGCGGATTTTTCCATAACCAATTCCGGAGTCCCCTCGCCTCGGCGGTCCAACGCATCGATGGCCTGTACGGCCTCATCATCTCGCTTGGACTGAATCAAGTCATAGGCGCCCTGTTGGCGAGCGATGCACGCTTGGCGAGATCGGTATTCCGCTTCGAGCTGTAGGGGCTCAGGGGAGGGAGAGCGAGCACGCGCCGCCTTTTCGTCTGCCTCGGCACGGTCGAGCGCAGCGAGGCTTGAAACAGCCATCGATGCGATGTCTGCATTCCACGATGCCGCCAACTCCCCAAAGATGGCGCGCGCCTCGGAGTTTTTTCTGTCAAAAACAAGAGCTGTTGCAAGTCGAAGTCGTAGTCCCTCGTCACCCGGATTTGCAGCCGTAGCATTTTGAAGAACTGCGGAGGCTTCGGCAAGTCGGCCCTGATCTGAGAGCTGCGCGGCCTCAGCCACTGGATCGAATTCTTGCGCGCTGAGAAAAGGTGTGGTGACCAGTAATGCGAGTGGAAGGATAATACAAAGTTTCATAGGTCTGTTAGGTGCTTGGAATGGGGAATTGAGTGACGGGGTCGACGACATCCAGATTGGCCGAGCGGGCGACTTCTATGGCGCTGAGCATATCCTGAAACCGCATCCAGGCCGGGATCACGACAACTGCAAGGCCACCGCGGAAAGCGGAAATGTCGCGGATTGTTTTCAGAAGGTCGGTATTTGCAGGTCCGTCCATTCCGCCTCGGGCATTTGGTGGCAAGAGCCAACCGCCAGCATCGAGCCTCAAAGGCACGGCGCTTGAGAAGGCGACGGGGGCCTCGCTGGGGATGCGCTGGAGAAAGGAGCTCCCGATTTCGAGACCGGAAGGTGCGGATGGAGTATTCTCACTTCCCTCAATTCGAATTCCCTCATTGCGGAATATTTCGGAGCGATCATCGCCGTTACCACCACGGAGAAAAATGCGGGCTCCGTGGGCTTGAGCATAGCGTAGGGCATCGAGGAACTCATCACGCGGGGCGATTTCCACACCAGGCGGAACTTTCTTCATTTGGGTTGTCACAACGAAGGGCGTTTTTTTGTGGAAAAAATAATCCGACAAGCGACGCAGGGAGGTGAGATTGCAAGATGGATTGAAGTCCTCGACCACAAAAACCATGGAGGGTTTGGCGGATTGATTAACCCCGTAGAAATCCAGAAGGACGTCCGAGAAAATCATCGACAGGGGCGGCTCTCCAGGCAGGGTGGCAAAGCCAAAGCGCTTGCCCAGACTCCATGCTAGTGGCCGCACACCTGAGGGAGTCGTTGCTTCGGCGAGAGTCTGCAATCCTTGCAGAGAAACGGAATAAAACGGATCCAAACGGAGCGTCCATCCTCGCCCGCGATAGCGGACTTTGCCTTTTTCAACTGCGGTGGAGGATTTGGCGATTGACCCGGGCTTATCGAATGCAAAGCAGGCTGCGGCTCCAACTGCCATGATCGGCTTACGCGAAATTTCCAGATTCTTGAGGACTTCAGGGGTCATTTTTGGAAAACCAGATATGCCCGCCAGCACGATAAAATCCGCCTTTTGCAAATCTGCAGGTGTCACACTTGAATCGACGCGAGTCTCCACACGGGTGTCAAAGGCCGTAAGAATAAGCTTTATGGGAGCGACTTCATTGACGAACGAATAAGGCTTAGAAAGCGTGTCGTAGATGAGGAGCGTAGTAGAAGCCTCTTGAGACGCAATGGCTTGGCAAAGCAGAAAGCTTACAGCGATGAGTGGAGTAGGAATGATTTTCACAGGTCTTCTCCGTTTTTTTGATTCATCCGGCGCCGGACCATGAAGCACTGCAGAGCGTAGAGTGCGGCCATGACCGCAAAGGAAGCTCCAGCGATCCAGTAATTCACACTCTGGGTGAAGAGACCGGCCTCTGTCTTATCCATCCGCCGATGCTCGATGTCGGAAGGTGTTGTTCCCGGGGAAAAGCCAATCCGGATTTGATCTGAGAGGGAAACCTCTTGAATGAAACGCACGTCGTAGGTGATGACACGCCCGCTCTCATCCGCGGCAGCAACCGTGCCGGTGAGACGCTCTGACAATGTGCGCTCGGTGAGTAGATTCAGCGTGGTTTGTCCACCATAGCCATTCACCCCACCAATCGCGGCAAAGAGTTCTCCATTCGACCAAGGTGAGGGCAGAAGCTGAACAAAGCTGAGGGAAGGATCAAAATCAGCTACTGGTACGGCTTCGCCTCGGAGCATTACGGACCCCGTCGGCGCGTCGGCCCCCTCGATGGCGAGGCGAAGATTTTTTCCAAACGCAGTGGGCCATTGAAAGGCCGATCCAAGGATGAGGCCTGATCGACCTTTGAGGCGATCGGCGTCGGGCGGCAGCAGAGGACTGTAAGTGGCTACTTGCGGCCAGAGTATTGGCATATCCGAAAGCTGGCGGCCGAGATGAATGCCTAGAGATTTCAAAAGATCATTCCGCTCTGGGCTATTCTCTGCTGGGACGAGAATGGCCGCTCGCCTCAAAAAGCCATCACGCAGGCACAAGAGCCCAAGGCGACTGAGATCGTTGATCACAAGGGGTGCGGAACGGAAATTCACTGTCGAGTTTCCTCCCAGAGTGAGCCATGCCCGCTCCTCGCTCCGATGGGCACAATCGACAATTCCAATATCGAGATAGCTAGATACGGCAAGGTTGGAGGGATCTCTCCCAGTTATCCCAGCGGGTATCAGAATACGTTGCCGTGTTGCTGAGCTGTTTTGAGGTGTGAGAGCCACACTCCCGATCACGACATCGTTTAAACGAAGATCAAAAGCCGATGTTTTCTCCAGAACGCCAGAGTGCGTGAGGTCTAAATCAATATAACCACCGGTCGTTGTCTCATAGCCTGGAGGAAAACTGATCTCCCTCGAAGTTTGATTCCTGAACAAGCCACGCAGCATGATGGAGCCGCCGCGCAGAGAATCGAAAGTAATAGGGCCAGCGAGCGGTTGCACGAAGCGCTCCGCTATCGGCGAAATGGCGGGCGTTTCCGAGATGATCCACGGATTCGATGGCGCGCTGCGCAATGCGATTTCACTGCCTAGCGCCTGAGCGGCCTTCTCAAGACCTGCAGAGTCGGCACCACCGATCAGAATCCATCGGTGGGCGGATGCCTTGGCACCAGTAATGATTTCGGCGAGAATTCCCTCACCTTCTCCGAGGGATGATATGGCGAGTTGCAAATCTGGCGGCAGGGGAATCTGGGAAAGATTTGAGCGAAGGCCGATGAGGATGCCATTTCTGGCAAGCGACTCAGTGGCAAAGCACGCACTGTCTTTAACCTGAACGGCGTTGGGTTCCAGATAATCCGTTTGACCCATGCGGGCAGCAGCGATCAAAAGGGAGCGGAGTTCCGACTCTCCAGCCTCTGGAGCCACAAGCAGCGAGACAACAGGCTCAGGGCGTTCCTTGGCGGAGCTTTGTCGAAACTCCGCGAGTTTCATCAGGGCAGGTTCGGTGATGGAGCCAGGAAATCGTTGCAGCTCCGGAAAAAGAGTTTCTGCGGAGTAGGCCACACGGATCGAGCTGGCTGCATCCAGCTCGACCCATGACGCAGGATTATCCACATCGCGGCAGGGAGTCTGAGTAGTCTGAAGAAGGCAACTTACGCTCACCCGATTCCAACCAGGCAGAAGCATATCGGCAGAAAGTGGAATCGTGATTTTTCCGCGTTCCTGTGAGTTAGGGGCCTCTTTTTTCAATCCCAGTCGAACGCTGGTAAGATCACGCCCATTGAGCTGAACGCTCATCGTAGAGACATCAGGAAGCAGAAGGGGAGACGAGCGGTAGGCGAGGGTGAGTTCGCTGCCGGGTTCGAGGCGCACATTCTCTGGAAGCCGAAATGCGTACTCTTTTTTTGAAAGAACGCCCTCGATACGATCCTGAGTGCCGGCAAAGAGAGGGACATCAAATGAGCGATTCGATCCAGTAGCATCGGCGGGAGATGAGTGAAGGCTTGCAAACCCTAGACCCGTGGCAACGAGCGCAGGGAGGATTGCGGAGCGCGAGAATTTTTTAGACGGGTAAAGAGTTTTCACGTGCCGCACTCTAGAAGCCTCCCAGTCCGCGTGGTATGGGGAGTACTCCCTACGGCCGCAACCTAAGCCGCCCCAGTCAATATACGCATTGCCTAGGACGCCGCTCTTAGTTGTAATGCGTTCCAGAAGGCTTGCCCGTCCAATGGCTCAAAAATTACCAAAAGAATCACCCTCGCTCGAATCTGCGATGGAGCGAATATCTGAAATCGTTACTTCCATGGAGGATGGAAATCTATCGCTTGAAAAGCTGATCGATTCTTACGAGGAGGGGATTGCTCTAGTGAAGGCTTGCCAGGAAAAGCTCGATGCGGCCGAGAAGCGGATTCAGCTCATTGCTCGAGATGCGCGTGGTACTGTTTTGCTAAAGGAATTTGAGAGACAAGACGACTGAGCATGGGTGATCTCGTTTCAGGCTCACGGTTAGCAAAAATTCATTCACCCAAGGATGTGCAGTCTCTCCCAGCCGAGGAGTTGCCACGCCTTGCAGAGGACATCCGGGACAAACTGATTAGCGTTCTGTCCAAAACCGGAGGCCATTTGGGCCCGAACCTTGGGGTGGTCGAATTGACCATTGCACTTCACCGGGTTTTTAACACCCCGAAGGACAAATTTGTTTTTGACGTGAGCCACCAAGGCTACGTGCACAAGCTGCTCACGGGGCGTTTGGACCGCTTCCCGACCATTCGTCAATACGAGGGCCTGAACGGCTTTCTCCTGCGGAGTGAAAGTGAGCACGATTGCTATGGCGCCGGCCATGCGGGAACAGCGCTCTCCGCTGCTCTCGGAATGGCTGCAGCACGCGACAAACTCAATTCAGACGAGCATATAGTCTGCATCGCAGGTGATGCCGCCTTTACCTGCGGAGTCAGTTTTGAAGCGCTCAATAATGTCGCTGCGACCACGAAGCGACTCATCATTGTTCTGAACGATAACGAATGGTCGATCGCCAAGAACGTGGGTGCGGTTGCGGACTACCTGAACCGCTTGGTGACGAGTCCTACTTACGCGAACCTGCACGAAAATGCCGCGCGCTTCCTAGAGTGGATCGGCGGGAAAACGGCTCGCAAGCTAGCGCACAAGGCGGAGGCTGGGTTGAAGAGCCTTCTCGCTCCCAGCGTGATTTTCGATGATCTGGGCATCCGCTACTACGGCCCGATTGATGGCCACGACATCCCGTTGCTCACGCAAACATTTGAATTTTTAAAAACCCAGAACGAGCCAGTTATTCTTCATATCCTCACACAGAAGGGCAAGGGCTATGCTCCCGCTTTGGAAAAACCCGACAAGTTTCATGGCCTTGGAAAATTCCACCTCGACACCGGTGAGACAATCGCCTCCCCTTCCCCGACGTATTCAGAAATCCTCGGGACCAAGCTTGCCGACTTTGCCGATGACAATAATAAAATTGTCACCATCACGGCTGCCATGCCGACTGGCACAGGGTTGATCAACTTTGCGAAACGCCATCCGGATCGTTGCTACGATGTCGGCATTGCTGAAGAACACGCCGCACTTTTTGCCTGCGGCATGGCCACTCAGGGGTTGAAACCATTTGTTGCCATTTACAGCACCTTCATGCAGCGCGCGTACGACATGATTATTCACGACATCGCTCTGCAAAATCTGAATGTCGCCCTCTGCATGGACCGGGCAGGACTTTCTGGTGACGATGGGCCAACACACCATGGGCTTTTCGACATAGCTTACCTGCGCCCAATTCCGGGAATCATTCATATGCAGCCAAAGGACGAAGCCGAATTCGCAGACATGCTTTGGACCATAGTGAACCACGATGGCCCTGCAGCGATTCGCTATCCTCGCGGAACGGGAACAGGTGTTGCTACGGCCAAAAAGCCCAAGCTGTTGGAAATCGGGAAATCCGAAGTCATTCGTCACGGCACAAAAGCTGCCATATTTGCTCTTGGAAATATGTGCGAACTCGCGATTCCCGCAGCCGAGGAACTTGAAAAACTCGGTATCTCAACGGCAGTGATCAATGCTCGCTGGATCAAGCCACTTGACACTTCGACCATCGATTTTTTTGCGAGCGGGTGTGAAGTCATTTGCACGGCAGAAGACCATGTCCTCACCAATGGGTTTGGGGCATCAGTCATCGAACATCTCTCGGACCGCCGTATTACGACGCCTGTTGTGCGGATCGGTTGGCCGGACCAATTCATCGAGCACGGCACCATCCCAATCCTGCGAGCCAAGCACGGACTAACAGTCGATGCGATAGTGCAAAAAATTGTGACCGCCCTTGGTTCCTACCACCTCGCCCCGAAAGAAATCATATCGGCAGCCTAGTCCAGTGGCAGCCTAGTCCAGACGCAGCCTAGTCCAGACGCAGCCTAGTCCAGAGGCCCGCGCAAGAAGGATTCAGTCGAGAAAACTGCAGATGTACTCGCAGATTCCGCTTGCAACAGAGATATCGAAGCCTGACTTAGCTGGGACATCAAAAAAATCGCCAGCACCATACTCAACTTGGTTGGCCGTATTATCGTTTTTGACTCCGCAAAAACCGGATACGATTTCCATACGTTCAGCCTTTTCTGTGCCGAAGTGGTAAATGCCAGGGTAAATCAACCCAAGCGTCTTCTTGCTGCCGTCGGAGAAAACTAGGCTGTGGCTGACGACTTTGCCTTCAAAATAGACATTGGCTTTGGTGACGGCCGTGACATTGCAGAATTCAGATGGAATTGCGGACATGAGCGAAGAAGCTAGGAGAATAACGCCATTCCTCAAGCCCTCGTTGTAAAATCGAATTGGAGAACTGCTCCTCGCTAAGAAATGAGGAACAGGCGAGAAGCCTATTCGTTGATATCTTGAGTCACGCCGTCGCGACCGCGCAGCCTCATGAGAATCGGAAGGCCAGGATATTCCCACTGCTCACGGATTCGGGCGCAGAGGTAATTCTGGTAACTTTCCGGCAGAAGCCTTGGGTCGTTTACAAAAAGCACAAAGAGCGGTGGCGCGATATCGGAGTTTGAACTCTCCTTGGCCTGAGCAGCGTAAAGGAGCTTGAACCGGCGGGATCCGCGAGAGGGCGGAGCTTGTCGTTCCATAGCCGCACGCAAGACGCGGTTTAACTCGCCAGTTCCCGCACGTCGGGTGGCATGCTGACGGACTTTTTCGACCATTGTAAAAAGTCGGCGCACGTTTTCGCCCGTGAGGGCGGAGAGGATGACGACCGGAGCGTAATCGAGAAAAAACAACTCCGCCCTTGCGCGGTCTACGTGCTCGCGAAGCAATTCGGGATCATTATTTGTCTGCTTCTCGATCAGGTCCCATTTGTTCAGGACGATGATTGCAGGCTTTTTTGCTTTTTGGATTAATCCGGCAATTTTTTTATCTTGGGTGGTGACTCCACTGGTTGCATCGATGACGAGAATATTGATATCCACGCGCCGAATGGTTTTCTCGGAGCGCATCACGCTGAAAACTTCGACAGAGGTATTGTGCTTTGAGCGATGGCGGATGCCTGCGGTATCGCAAAGGATGTAGCGCTGCCCCTCATAATCCGTGGCAACGTCGACCGTGTCGCGGGTGGTACCGGCGATTTCGCTCACGGTTGTACGATCCTCGTGCAAGATTTGATTAACCAATGACGACTTTCCAACGTTCGGACGGCCTATCAGCGCCACCTTCAGCGGAGGCATTTCGTGGGCTTCCAGCTCAGGCTCCGGCTCTGGCAGGAGCGACTCGATCACATCAACCAGTTCGCCAATTCCCCGCCCATGCGCAGCACTCACTGTCACCAGATTTTTAAAACCCAGACGCGAAAACTCAAACGATCGTGACTCGTGCGACTCGGTGTCCACTTTATTCACGACCAAGATGACTTGTCGCGCAACAGTCCGGATCATGGTGGAGAGCTCGCCATCGAGCGGAGTGACCCCGTCGATCGAGTCGGTGACAAAAAGAATCACATCTGCACTTCCCATCGCGATGAACGCCCCCTCTCGAGTACTCTCGGCAAAGTCAGGATCGGGTTCAGAGCCGATGCCACCCGTGTCGGTAATCTCAAATGGCGCTTGGCCAAGTTTGCAGATCGAGCCAATACGGTCGCGCGTGACTCCAGGTTGATCGTGTACAATGGAGATCTGGCGTCCCGCAAGACGATTGAAGAGGGCCGATTTTCCGACGTTCGGACGGCCTATGATGGCAACGTTGCGCATGTTTTAGGAGTTTGGTTTGGCGTGATGGCGGGCTTGAGAGCTGCCTCGGATTAAGTAGTCCACCCCGCTAATAAATGTGAGGATACCAGCTGCGTACACGGAAGCCAGATAATGCGGTAGCTGCAGCATCATCCAAGCGATCGCTACCATTTGTGCGGCCGTAGCGCCTTTTCCCACCCAGGTGGGTTTGACCTCCAGACCCTGATTCAAAAAATAAAGAACACCGCAGCCAGCTAAGATCACGATATCCCTCGCGATGACGAGCACTGGAAACCAAAGTGGAAAACTCTGGTTCCAGTTACTAAAGCTCAGCGTAACAATAGCTGTAAGCAAAAGCCCCTTGTCAGCGATGGGGTCGAGCACCGCCCCGAGACGACTGCGTTGATTCCAATGCCGGGCAATATAGCCATCCAACCCATCGGTAACAGCTGCCACGATGAAGACCAAAATCGCCGCCATACGTTGCCACTCGATGGGCGAGCCCGCATCGAGACTCTGGCCATAAGAAATGCTGAAAAAAACAAAAACCGGAATCAGAAGAATCCGCAAAACAGTGAGTTGATTGGCCAAAGTCATGGGCTCAAGTTAACCCCACTGGGAAAGGTTTTCCACGATTTCGCGATTCCCATCAATCGCTAGACAGGCTCCGCATGAGCACCAAGCAGCATTGCATCTCCAAGATTTCACGCCGGCTTGGGCAAAAATTTAGACCGGAGAGAATTTGAGCCTTAAGAAAACTGCATGAGGGCATCACCGAGGCGGGCTCGCCATGAGAGGGGGTTGTGACCGGCGCCAGCAATTCGCCGCACAACGAATTGTTTGCCCTCGATCCAGCCTTTACCTCGAAGGAGAGCGGAAAGCAGGCTGTGATAGCCTTCGTAGCACTCGTCAATTTCCTGATCTCCGTAGTCGAAGTAAATGCGGAGATTTTCGTCAAGAGACGGAGTCTCTTCAAGCAAGCGAAGAGCGGCACAGGATTCTGGAATGGACTGGGAGACGTCCTCAAACGAGGTCGAGATACAGGCCACACGACCAAAGACACCCGGCTGCCGCAAGGCGGTATGAAAGGCATTAAGGGCTCCGAGACCCACCCCGCCGAGCAGGCGCGCTGAAGGGGTCGCGATCGTACGATAATGTTGATCCATGTGCGCCACCAACTCATGAGCGATGAAACGCGCATACCCCTCGCCGCCGAGCTCGGGAGAGAGTTCGGAATCACGGAGTGTGACATCCTCCGGAGAAAAACCCTCGGGATGGCGCACGCCGACGACGATGGATTCTGGCATGAGACTTCTCCGAGAGAGGAGCGACACCCATTCATCAGCAGCGAGATCGACTCCAGAGGGGCTGCTCAGCACAGGATCGAAAATTGCATCGCCATCGTGGAGTACAACAAGTGGAAACCGATGCTCCACTTCACGAGAGTAGGCGGGCGGGAGCCAGATGAGAAGTTCTCGCTCCTGACCCAAAAGTCGGGAGCTGATGAAATCTCGAGTAAGCCTGCCGCTGAAGCGATCCTTCCAATCTGCGATGGTATGTTGGAGGGACGCTTCTAGCCAAACCTCGTGCGAAAGATTCGAGGGCACGTCGCCATGAGCATCCACCGCCTCTCTCTCCCAAGATCCGCGTGTGATTTTATATTCAAAGTGTGATCCTGTCGGGACTTCGATCTCACCGATATGGAAAGGCGGCAACCAATCCAACGGAAGCGCTCTGGGCGGGTTCCAAGAGCCCAGGGCCTCGATACTGCCTGAGATGAAGACGCGCTCGCCGGAACGGTCGATGGGTGGAACAATACGAAATCGAATCCTGCTCATTGGAAAAACAATAGACGCAGCAGCCAAGCTGGCAAAGAGGTCTTTGCAGGAGATTCGTTTTGCTTTTGGGATTAGTCAAAAATCCAATAGACGCGGAGCACAGATTTGAAAGAGACTGCAGACATGTCCATTTCAGCGACCATGGAGGCGGTAGATTCCACCGACGCAGTCGATATCCCGACCGCCAAGTCGGGTGGCATGCGCAGCTACTACCGAGTCGCCGAAGATGCAGGCACAGTCGTGCGCTGCGATCCCGAGGATGCACAGATCATTGTCTTCAACAGCCCGACCATCGAGGACGAAGCGGACCTGCTCGAGTTTTACAACATCGACTACCACACCCTCCACTCGTCATTAGATCCGGATGAACTCTCGCGTCTGGAATTTGAAACCGACCACGCGGCGATCATCTTTAAACGTCCCAAAAGTTTCTCTGCTGATGATAACTTTTTGCTCAAGCTGACCTCGACAGGTGTGTTCGTCTACGAAGACCGCATTGTCGTTGTGATGCCCGACGATGCCCCGCTTTTTGAAGGACGTGCACCGCTCAGGATTTTTTCGGTCCAAGATGTCATCCTCCGGCTTCTCTACCAAAGTATCAGCCATTTTGAAGGCCATCTGAAAGCGATCAATATGCTCTCCGACTCGCTCGAAAGGCGAATCATCAGCTCGATGGAAACGCGTTATCTCCTGAACATGTTCGCGCTTGAGAAGAGCCTTGTTTACATCCTCAACGCGATCCACTCAAACGCGGCCTTGTTCGATAAAATGAAGGCCTCCAACCGTCTCGGCCTCGATCACGACCAGACGCGGATTCTCGAGGATATCATCATTGAAAACCAGCAATGCCTTCGCCGATCGGAGATTTACTCGGAGGTTATCGCCGGCCTCATGGATGCCCGCGCCTCGATTGTGAGCCACAATCTCAATGTTCTCATCAAACAATTCACGATTTGGACAATCGCGATTATGTTAGCCAATCTGGTGATTGGTATTTTTTCGATGAACGTAAGGCTACCGATGCCCATGGAAGAGTCCTTGTGGCCGTTTTTTGCAATCAATCTCTTGGCGATCGCATCCGGAGTTGCCATTTTCTGGGTTTCAAAGATTCGAAAATGGTGACGTCAAAAAGACTTTATCTCGCGCTGACAATATTTCTCTGCACAACCTCTCTCTTTGCGTCCCAGCAATTTTTACGCGTCGGAGTCGCAGGGCAAACGCCGTTTATCAATACGGAAAGCGTTCCAGGCGGGGCAGCTGTGGATATCTGGGAGAATATCGCGGCAGAGAATGACTGGGTCTTCAATTACACCCGCTTCGACACCGTAGAAAATGGGCTCAAAGCCATTGTGGATGGATCCGTGGATATTCTAGTGGGAGATACTCCGATCAATAAGGCGAATCTCTCACAAGTTGAGTTTTCCCAACCATTTTTCCATTCGGGCCTCCGAATTTTAATCGCCGATAATCAAGGAACTGTGCAAGCACGGTTAGCCAGTGATATCAAAAACTTACTCAAACTTGAAATCTTGTGGATCGTGTTGGCATTTATAGTTGTCCTAACGACAATAGTATATTCATTCGAAAGAAAGCATAATCCAAATTTCCCAGCGAGTCGCAAGGAAGGCATTGCAGAAGCTTTTTATTGTGTTGTGGCAATTGCTCTTACAGGAAAATCCGTTTACAAAGGATTTCCGGGGGTTTTGGGACGAGTGGTCCTCATCATCTGGATTCTCATGGGAATCATTTCTGTAGCGTATGTTACGTCTAGCATTACCAGCAGCATGACAGTAGAAAAACTGTCGAATTCAATTGAAAGCCTGCGCGACCTCAACAATAAAACAATAGCCGTAGTATCAGACTCTTCTGCAGAAGAATACATAAAGAAAGTCGGCATCGATGAGTATCCGGCCAAGGATATCCAAGATGCAGTGAGCGCATTGCTTGCCAAGCAGGCGGATGCGGTTGTGGGGGATGCGGCCGTGTTACAATCGTTCGATTTTAACAATCCGAGACTTCCTTTGCGGGTTGTCGGGCGGACTTTCCAAGTCGAGAACTACGGCTTCGCCATGCCGATCGGAAGTCCGCTGAGAATGGCACTAAATCGTCAACTCTTAAAGATGCAGGAATCCCGGGAAAGCCAGGCGATCCTTGCCGGATACTTTGGCGAGGCCAATGTCCAGTAAACCTCTTGCAACCGGACGACCAGGTTACAGAATACCACGCTTCATTTGCCCGCCTCGCTGATAGTGGATGCCCGTACCTTGGTTGTGAGCCACGATCTCAACATTTTGCTGAAGCAATTCACAAGTTGGACCCAACCCGAGCGCGTCGGCATTTTTCAGATCGCTGTGGGCCAAGCCACCAGGTGTCACCAGAGTGAACGTGCCGCCTAGGAAATGGTGACCTAATTTCTCTTCACGTCGCTTTGCCCCTCGTACTTTGTAGGAACCTATCCTGAAATTCCACCACCCCTATCTTCCTTGGATTGGCTCAATGATCCGCCGATGTGGAAACCGAAACGGTCTGACCAATGCGAAGTGGGATGGGCGGTTTTCCCGTAATCTTGATGCGGAC
>VFJO01000285.1 GCA_009886045.1 Verrucomicrobiota bacterium | reverse complement strand
GCGTTCTTCTTCGGTGAGGGTGACTTTGTATCGTGGTGCCATGCCGCCAACTTGACCTGCAAAAACAGGCAAGTCAAAATGCGAAATAGTAAATGTTACATGATACTAGAGGGACGGGCGTTGGAATGCGGACTTTTTTGCGCTTGGGTCAGGGTGCAGTATACTTTTTTAGAAGGATGCCAAGCTCTACTGCATCTCGACTTGCGATTTCCCATATCAAACTCGTATCAACGCCAAAATAATCATGCACAATTCGATGCCGCAATCCAACGATCCTGTGCCATGGGATATTTGGGTAGCGTTTTCGCGATTCCTCATCGATTTGACGAGCTGCTTCTCCCACAATTTCCAAGTTGCGAGTTACTGCATCGATTGTTTTTTGATCATTTAAAAAGGTCTCCTCATCCATTCCATGAATGTAAGTGGAAATGCGCTCCAAGGCTGTGTAAATGTCTTGAACAAGGATTGCTGTATCCCTCTTAGGCATAGATCACATCTGGTTCTATAGCCTTCCATCTGGCAGGGTTGATTGCCCTGCGGGAAACAACATCTACGGGCATACCGAAAGCATTTTCGATTTCCATGGCCAGATCAACAAATTGCAATCCTATGGAAGGATCCATTTCCACAAGGACATCAACATCACTATCGGGGCGGGCATCGTTTCTCGCTATGGAGCCGAAGATGCCCAGTTTGTGAACTTTATATTTTTTTCCCAAATCGGGCTTCAACCGTCCCAGAATCGTTAGCGCAATGGAGCGGTTCATTTGGAAAGAACACCGAGTAAAGGCAACGGCAATTGATCGCTGCGTGGATCGGATGTCGACGCCAATAATTCCGAAATGGACTCGTTGTTCTCGATTTCAAACTCCTTAATCCGCTCTTCAGAATATAGCTCCATAGGAAATGGAACAAAGGGTCTAATAAGAGTTCCTTCCGGAGTCTCTTCAAGAGAATTTAAAGCGCGGTCGCGTAAATCAGATTTCTCGCTCATTTTCTTGGGAAGTGTGGTTGTGCCTTTAGGGCCAAGTTCCAATGTCGCAATCATAAATTTAAATTACTGTATCTCTGAAATGCGGCAATGCATTTTTTAACAGACCCGGAGCGTAGCGGAGAACGACAAACGAAGTTTGCCCGCGGGTTGAGCAGAGCGAGTTAATTGCAGGCGAGAAAAAAAGTAACGAGTGGAGGGTAACTGGTGGCG
>VFJO01000290.1 GCA_009886045.1 Verrucomicrobiota bacterium | reverse complement strand
GGTGCGACGGAACCAGAGCCGGACTGGTTTGGATTTTTTAAACCACAATCGAGCGCGGGGGCAGGCGCGAGATGGAGCGCCCGAAGGGCGAGACGAGAGGGATCGAGCGAGTCAAATAAGACGAATTTTCACAAATAGCGCGCTGCCGCGCGTTTGCTGTAGCGGCGTCTCTATGAGCGCCCGAGGGTCCTCCGATTCGGCAGTCATAGACAGCCGCTACAAACCCCGCGTGGCAGCGCGAGTGTCTTTCACGGTCGAGACGACCGTGCTCCCCTCTTTCGCGCAGCGGCGCGCTTTTTGCCGAGGATTCTTCTTGTTGGGTATTATTCGTGTTCATTCGGGAAGTTCGTGGTTCAAATCAGAATTTCAGAGTTGGGGATTGGAAAAGCGAGAGATTCGACGGTCACAGACCGCCGCTACAGGGCGGCGCTTTGCGAGCGGGTTTTGAAGCCTCGACTGGCCCAACCGGCAAGGCAGCGGAGAAATTCGGCAGCGAAAGAGGGAGGCCATGAGGGGTTGATGCGGGTGGCGCGGAAAACGGCTTGAATCACGGCAATGGGCTGGAGGTCTTCAAAGGCACAGAGGGCGGATTGGGTGGATTGGCGGTGGTGCCAGAGCTTGAGGAGGTGCCGAGCGGAGAAGTCGGTTGCTGACTTGATGTGTTTTTCGGCAATGGCGAGGTTTTCGGCCGTGAGGCGGCGGCTGAGGGAGTTGCCGGCATTCATGGTGCGGGAGCCTTCGTGCCAGCGGTAGCGGTAGGTGGGGGCGTCGATGGTACCAACGGGAGGCTGGAGGGCCGTAAGCTTGAGCAGGAAGTCGCGGTCGGAGGCGAGGGAGTAGGCGAGGTCGAAGGGGCCGGCTTGTTTGAAGAGGCTCTTGCGGAAAGCGCGGGCGTTGAGCATGGGCTCGCCGAGGGCGATGTTTTCGACGGTGAGTGCCTTGTCGGCATCCGAGGTGTGCTGCCAACGGGCCTCCCAGAGGTTGTCGCCGATCTGGTGCACGGCTTCGGCGGAACCAGTGAGAATCTCGGCGGCGGGATTTTTTTCCATGGCGGCTTGGAAGGCGGCCAGAGCACCTTCGGGGAGCCAGTCATCAGCTTGCAGAAAGATGAGCCACTCGCCCCGGGCGAAGAAGGCGCCGCGATTCATGGCGTCGTAGAGACCGCGGTCGCGTCCGCTGTGCACGGTGAGGTGCGGAAACGAGTGGGCGATCTCAAGCGTTCTATCGGACGAGCAGCCATCCATGATCAGGTGCTCGCACTCGATCCCCTGCCCCATGGCGCTGCAAACGGCCTCCTCAAGGGTCGCGGAGGCGTTGAGCGTGGGGGTGATGATCGTGAAAAGCGGGGCGGCGGATGGTGCCATGAAATTTAGGAGACGGATCTACCAAAACGGGGAGGTGATCCTAACGGGTTGAATTTCATTTTTAATGAGAAGAGGGCACGATGCCATCCACGCGATGGCGGATTTTGAAGACTTCGCGGGCCATGCGGGTGGAGTCGCGGAGGAGGCTGACTTTGCTGCCCGGGATGTCGGCCCAATCGACGGGGAACTCGAGTATGCGACAAGCGAATTTCCGGAGGAGGAGGCAGAGCTCGACATCAAAGGCAAAGCCGAGAGTTTGCTGGTGAAGGCGGATTTTTTGGAAAGCAGATCGGCGTAGGATTTTCAATCCGCACTGGGTGTCATAGGCGGGCACGCGGCCGACGATCGAGACGAGCGTGGCAAAGACGCGGCCGGAGAGGTGACGCTTGAGCGAGCGGTCGACGGTGCGACCGAGCATTTTAACCCGACTGGCAAAGAGGGTATCGGCCGTGGCGGCATCGGATGAGCGAAAAAAAATCTCCGCACGCAGAATTTCAGCGGCACTCACCGCGCCGTCGGCATCGGCAAAAGCGAGGAGGTCGGCATTCCCCGAGTGATCCCATCCGCGCAGGATGGCTCCGCCTTTTCCCGTATTGCGAGGGGTGAAGAGCGGATCCAAAAAAACAGGTCCACCACCCGATTGTTTCTGCTGCACGGCGTGGATCAATGCCGCCAGGCGTTCCCGCTCGTGAGATGTGGATCCGTCATCCGAAACCAGAATGGAGAAGCGATCGGGCAGTCCGTGCTGCAGGGCCTCGAGAAAAGATTCGAGACGCGCGGTGTCGTTGTAATGAGGAATGACAAGATGGGTTTTCAAGGCGCTCGAAAAAATTAACCACAGAGGGCCGCGAGATCACAGAGGGAAAAACCAGTCGAGGCCAATTCCCAACTGCGGCGCAGGCTGGTGGAAAATTTACTCATCGGCAGGATCAGCCAAGCAAACCGTTTTTATCTGCTCAACGAGGATTTTTGAGCGAGCGCCTCTGGGCGCGGCGTTGCGGATTTGGAGGCTGGATGGCTCGCACGGGAGGCTCAGAGAAATATGTTTTGTGCTTCAAACTCGGTCGTGATGCGCGAAAGACGCGATGTGGAGTTTTTGATCTTTTTCCATGAGCATGTGCAAGGGAGCGCGCCCGTAGTAGGACGCCCAGAGAGTGAATGTGCTGGGAGGGCCAATCAAAAAATCGCAAGCCGCAAGAGTATAGAGATCCGCGATCGGCGCTCCGGGGCCGACACTCGCCCGGACACCTGGCAAGCCAAGGAGATCGTCCACATTACCATTTGAGCAGACCACAAAACTTACCCTCTTCTCCGGCCAGAGCTCATTTGCCGCCTTGAGCCAAGCCGCATAGGCCTCCAAGCCATAAAAAAACTTTCCTCCCAGCCAAGTCGCGTAGTCGCCAAGCCGCACATGCATGCCCACGAGCAGGTCGCTCCCCACTCTGGCGCGGGCCACGCAACGCTCGACCTCCGCCCGGATGTCTTGCTGCGGAGTGAAGAGGCGGACCACATCCTCCCGCCTCGACTTGAGAGCCGCATGCGCACGGAACTTCCAGCCCTTCGCGATAACAAGACGATGCCGTGAGAGGAGTCTTTTAAACTCCTCGCCACAGAGATCGTAATCCTCCTCACTGCCATCGTGCGAGGCGGCGATGTCCAACACGGCGCACCGTCCCGCAGACCACGCCGGACGCAGGCTGCGGGATGTGAGAGCGTCGAGAGTCCGGCAGAACAAAAGACGCCAGTGCGCCATGGGAAGCCCCTGCCCCGGACGGCAGAAAAAATCCGCCGCCAGCGCGGGAAAAAACTCCGCATACGGACCCAGCGCCGGATTCAGAACTGCAAACCCCATTTCCCAAGCCGCCGCCTGAAAAGCCGCTGCCTGAAAAATGCGATTCCCCAACTGCCCCTCCGGCCGCGCCACCAAGACCTTGGCAAGCCGAGGCTCAGCGGGAGAGTCTTTCATCAGTTGTTTACTCACAGGCTCAAGAGTTATCAAAAGGCGCTACTTTGGAAAAACAAAACGGCCGCAATGAGCGGCCGTTTCGTGAAGTAATCTGGAAAAATAGTAGGGAGTTTCACTTCTGCGCACGATAATCCCCGCGAGAGAAATATTTCTCCAGCCAGACATAGAGGCAGATGAACAGATAGCGGCTGCCCATTTCCTTGATCTTGAGTTTCGCCTCGCCGGTGCGGCGGTTGCGCCAAGTGATGGGGATGACGGTGAAGGAAAATCCTCGGACGATGGCCTTGAGAGGGAGCTCGACTGTGATGTTAAAATGCGGGGAAAGGATCGGGCGTATGCCATCAATCACGGTTTTGCGGTAGGCCTTGAAGGCATTCGTCGTGTCGTTGAGGCCGTGGTTGAAGAGGATCCTCACAAACGCATTGGCCAGGCGGTTTACGAAGAGCTTCACGGACGGGTAATCGATCACCCCGCCACCCTTCATGAAGCGGCTTCCAAAGACACAATCGTAGCCCTCGTTCAGCTTCTGCCAGTAACGCACCACATCGCGGCAATCATCGGATTCGTCGGCCATCATGATAACAAGCGCATCACCCTTGGCGGCATCCAATCCACAGGTAATGGCCCGCCCAAAGCCGTTCAGGGTTTTATTTTGCACCGGAGCCAGCGCGGGAACCCTCTCACGCACCTCCTGGAGAATGGCCCACGTGCGGTCCTTGCTGCCATCGTCCACCACCACGATTTCATGAGGCACGCCATGCAGCTTGAGCTCCAAATGCAGATGCTCGACCGTGCTGGCGATACACCCCTCTTCGTCCCGGGCAGGTATGACGACGGAGAGCAATTCCAGATTGGGCTTATTGTTCATTTTAAAAAGCGACCGCGCATTTATCCAAAAATCCGGTAAATTGCCAAGCGCGCCAGTGAATCAACGCCAACCCGCACGCGTTGGACAAGCGAGCGCTGGGAGGCGACTGAGTTCGGAGCATAGCGTTTTGCGATTTCCAGAAACTCCGCATACGAATCGCCTTGGAGCGTGAAGGATGCCGCGCCACGATGAATTCGAAATCCGCAAAGTGCCTCGCGCAAGATCACGCAAGCGCCATTTTGGATCAACTGGAACCACATATCCACATCCACCCAATACCGCAGGGTGGCATCGTAACCTCCACGCGCCAGCATGCTTCCACGCCGCGCCAAACCCGTTACCGGCTCTCCAAGCGGATTATAAGCGCGCCGTGCACAATCGATAATGATCTCATTTCCAGAATGGCAGCCCTCGCTCCAATGGCGCCGCTTAGGAAAAAGCCGAGCACCATGAGCTGTATAAAGATTCGCAGCGGAGATACAGAGATTCGCGGTGGGATTGCCCTGCAGAGCCTCTAACTGTTTCTTCAGACAATTTGTTTCCAATAAGTCATCCTGGCCGATCATTTTCACAAATTCCCCCTTCGCCGCCATCAAGCACGCATTCCAATTTCCCACCATGCCAAGGTTCACCGAATTGCCGGCGATATTCCATTCCACTTGAGGAAACTCCCGTGCCACAGACTCCACAAGCTCCAGCGACCCATCCTTTGATCCATCGTCGCGCACGACGACTTCCAGAGCGACATCCTTCTGCGAGGCCACAGACTCGAGACACTCTCGCAAATGAGCCGCCCCATTGTAAACCGGGATGCACACGGAAATCAATGGACCGCGCGGCTTATCGATCAAGGATGTACCTCTTTCCACCTATAAATCCGAACGCCATCTATTTCTTCAAAAAGAGTGTAGTTTGCTGCCACAAAATCACGGATTTCAGGGATGACCTCATGTCGATATTTCTCTGGGTCATTTAAGGCTGGGAATTGGTTGCGGGCTGTTGCATCCACAAAAATTTCAGGTTTATTTTTTTGCAAATCTTCCAGATAAGTATGGCGAAAAAATGGCTGCAAGTTGTTAGCGTTAAATTGAGCAGTAGATATATTAAGCCTTGTAGATTGATTTAACCTCGTTTCGCTATGGTAATCTGGATTGTATCCCCAAACACAGAGATACGAATTATTGCTTGAGACAGCTGTTAAAATGGCCTTCCCAATGGGAGAATATGTCGCAGAGTGAACTGGCGTCCATGTTTTTGCTGTTCCAATCCAAGGATTTGTTTTTATGCTTCGATAGATTCCAATTGGAAAAACACCAATCAGGATAACTAGAAAGCATAAAACAGTTGATTTGTATTTTATATTCTTAAAGCAATTATTATCATCTAGAACCTGCATTATAACAGACAGCGAGATACCTAAATAAACGGGCACAAAGAGCAAATAGTGCGCCCAGTCTCTACGCGGCGAAATGACCGTAAAAAAAGCTAGAACGAGGAAAAGTAAGGATAATACGACTTTGAAAAATCCAGTTATTCGCCGTTTTTTAAAAAAACCGACCGATAATATGAGAAGGCTGAATACGAAAACCACACCCCACCCTAAAAAAATAATTTGAAAGTCGATCCCTTTCAGAATTATCTGCCATACAAATGCAATCGGATTGAATCCTTGATGACCCGAGTCCACATAAGCTAGAGCATTTAAGAAATAGCTATTAAAAAAATAGTTAAATGAGCCAGAGCTCCACATTAATACTACAAACATTAAAGGGAAAGTCAGACCTCCGCAAATTGCAAAGAATGCCGACCACATTTTTTCTCTAATTCTGAGTTGATGATTTAAGAAAATTGCAAGCATTAATACTCCACCAGTAAAAAGAGCAAGATAGACCCCTTGCAGTTTCGCAAGCGGAACAAGAGATATAAAAAAAGCTCCAATAAAACCATAAACACTACACTTAAATAATGCGTTAGGATGATTAAAATTAAAAATTACGCTTGCACATAACATACCAATGCAAAGATATAATATTGAAGGCAATTCACTTGAGTATCCAGAGAAATCCCAAAAAGAAGTTAGCCCAAAAAATGCGCTAGGCATTAAAATTCCAGTTCTTGCATATTGAATGGCTGTAAATTTTTTACAAGCAAAGTAAGCTAACGCTATGGCTGAGCAGGTCATAAACAAGGCAATAAGTCTAACAGATATGAATCCTGGAATAATTCCTAAAATCATAGATCCCAACATAGGATAGATGTTCATAGGACCGCTTGAACCAGTTTCAACGCTTCTAAAGAATATAGGATCTTTAATTAGAGTCCAAGCTGCACTTAAAAATTGATCTTCATCGATTGAATAGCCTTTATACCAAAATAAACTGGGCCATCTTGCGGCAAAAATGAATGCATATAAGGTAAAAATAAACAAATATTCACTTTTTAATAAAATAATTAGCCGTTCACAACTTGTTTTAATACTGAGTGTCGGTATAACACAGAGAAAAGTTAGAAGTGACAGCAATCCAAAGCTGATCGCCATGTAAAGCATCCTATTATCTGACCAATACAGCAATTTATCCATATCAGCGCGCTGCGAAAATCAGCGATGTCTCGCTATCCGCTTTGTTTTCTTGCTTGATTGCAAAGCCATTTTGAGCAATTAAATCCCTAATTTTCTCAATTGGAACGGATCGCTCGTGCACTTCGACAACCAAGCGATCCACTAATGCTAAAAAGTCCCCCTCTTCTTTGAAGAATCTTAATTCCGCGCCTTCGATATCCAGCTTTAAAAAATCACAGCGCTCACCAGAAGGGAATTTCTCGCCCCAGATTTTTCCGATGGACAGTGCCAACACATGAACTCTCTCGCAGTGATCACCTTTCAAGGAATCAAAAGTTGTATCAGACAGGCCAGCTCCTACATCTGTGGGCGGAATTAAAATTTCGACCTCTCCACCCCCCATACCGGCACCGGCTGCGCCTTGCAGAACCTGCATTTTTGAAAAATGATTCATCTTCAACAATGCTTGAATTTCAGGAATCAAAAACGGATTGGCCTCTACAAGTATTCCTTTCAAATCCGATCTCGTCTTGGATGCAAGCCACACGCCAAAAAAGCCTCGATTACAACCCAAGTCTGCAAAGGTCCGAATATTCGCCAAATCAAAGACCCCATCATAGATACCTTCTTTAAAAATCTCTTTTTCCACCAGCCAAGCTTCTAAACTACCCACAGAGTAGGAAAATTTTCCAAACTGCTTCCTTTGCGGAAATGTTTTAAAAATCCACTCAACTATGAGATGAACTTTAAAAATCTTTAAAAACTCGCGACATACTTTGTTATTGATCATTTTTTGATAATAGCACTGCCATTTACTATCTTGCCCACAATAAAAAGCGGCCTTTTTTTCTGTTCGACGAACATCCTACCGATGTATTCGCCGATCATTCCCAGCACGAAAAACTGGAGACTCGCTACGAGCAGGATCACGGCCATGAGGCTGGTCCAACCAGCTACGGCGGTTTTTCCCTGGTAATGCCCTACCACTGAATAAATAATGCCGACCGCACACAGCCCGGCGAATACAAAACCCAAAATCGATGCAAATCGTAACGGCTTAATCGAAAAGCTCGTTATCCCATCCACCGCGATCTTGAAGAGCTTAGAAAGCGTGTATCCCGACTCACCCGCAAAGCGTGCATCTCGGTGGTATTGCACAGCCACCTGTTTGAAACCCAGCCAACTGATCATTCCTCTCAAAAACCGGTGATGCTCCGGCATCTCATTCACAAGATCCACGACCCGGCGACTGATGAGCCGGAAATCTCCCGTATCCGGCGGAATCTCGCATCCCGCCAAGGCGCTCAACAGGCGATAATAGGTTTTGTAGCACCATTTTTTCCAAAGCGGCACTCCCTTGCGGCTGAGACGCTGGCCGTAGACATTATCCGCCCCGTCATCCATCAATCGCATCATTTCAGGAAGCAACTCGGGTGGGTCCTGCAAATCCGAGTCAATAATCAGCACCCGCTCCCCGCTCACATGGGCCAAGCCTGCTGTGACAGCAAGCTGGTGACCATGATTTCGTGAGAGCTGGAGCCCAACGATGCGCGAATCTTTTTCCGCCAGACGACAAATCGCGTCCCAAGTCCGATCCGGAGAGCCATCTTCTACCAGCACGATTTCATACGAGCAGCCCAGCCCCTCGCAGACTACAGTCAAGCGCCGATGTAATTCCTCAAGCCCCTGCTCATCGCGGTAGCAAGGCACAAGCACGGAAAGATAGGGATTTAAAATATTCACAACTTTAATTTTTTAAATGAATTGCCAGTCCACACTTTGACTCAGATTCAGGCACAGACTCGCTACCAGTGCACATCGCATCCATACTGCACGAATGGCTCATCCGGTGACAGCACTCGCAACCTACGGTGCAAAGCTTCTGCAGCAATAAGGCGATCGAATGGATCTTTATGCAACTTGGGAAGATTCCCGGAAAGATACAGAACCTCCCTTTGGAGGGGAAGCACCGTAATATCTTGGAGACGAATTTGCTCTTCAATCCAAATTTCCGGCGGCGATGGCAACGGCAGTTTTCCCGTATGGTGTTTGAGTGTGATTTCCCAAACCGAGGCTAGGCTCAAGGTCCGCTCCTTTGCAGGATCGTCAAGAGCCTTGGCGGCTCTTGCACCCAGATGTTCAGGGGCGCTCGCCAACCAGATGAACGCACAAGTATCCAGAAGCAAGGTCATGCCAATCCCCACTCCTTCAGTTCCTCAGTTCCCAGAGGGGCAAACGCGTCTGGCGGAATCTTAAATCGGGGTGAAGTTGGCTCCCCAACTTTCGGGCGCTTAGGTTTCACGGAACTGCTTGGGACAATCCGAGCAATAGGTTGCTTGCCCCGACAAACAACCACTTCTTCTCCCAATTCCACATGCTGCAGAATCCGCGAAAGATGCGTCTTGGCTTGATAAATTGTAACCGTCATAAATCAAATATTGACTAATACTTGATCAAGTCAATGTTTTTATTGCGTTAATTTTGGGATTTACCCGTTAGCGGTTACTTCTTCCCGCCGCTTTAATGATTCTGCCGGAAACAAAATGCCTCATTCCGAATGTCGCATCATCCCCCGGACGCCCTCCTCCAGCCCAATCTCCGGCTCCCACCCCAACTCGTCCCTAGCCTTATCGTTCGCCAACACCACCCTTGGCAATAAGCCAAGCGCCGCTTTTCCGAAGTCCGATTGCTCCAGGCGAACCTCGCGGCCAGTCACCATGCCGATCAATTCCAAAACCTCCGCCACCGAATGCCCTCCCCCTCCAGCGATATTAAAAACCCTATAGTTCTCACCCTTGCCGTGGATGCTCAAACTTTTCCCAAAAGCCCTTGCCACATCGTTCACATGCACATAATCCCGCACCGTATCGAGCGATCCAAAAACCTTCACGGACTGACCCGCGAGCACCCGAGCCATGGCCACGCCAATCAAACCCTGACGCCTCTCCGCCGCCAGCAGAGCCCCATAGGCATTGCTGATGCGCAGTACTGTGGCCCGCAACCACCCCTGCTCGCACGCCGTACGCAGATAGTTTTCCACGGCAAGCTTCTGAATCCCATAAGGATTCAACGGTTGGCAATGATCCGTCTCCCGAAAAGCGACGCCATTCGCCGGTTCCCTCCCGTAAACGGCTCCCCCACTGCTCGCAAAAATAAAATGGCAAGCGCCGCCCCCACTGCGCCTCCGCAAAGCCTCAAGCAAATTCAACGCCGGGGAAATATTTGCCACCAAATCGCTCGGCCAGTGCCGATCGGAAATTGCCGGCGAATTCGACTGCGCGAAGTGCGCCACCGCGTCCAACCCCTCAACAAACTCCGCACAATCCGCCTCGTTCATCAAATCTCCCGAAATCCACTCCACCCCCGGATGCTCGAAATGCCCAGCCACATGCCTCGCCAGACACCGCACCTGCACATCGGGATGGTCTTTTGTCCACAACCTCAAAAACCGCCCGCCAATAAGCCCGCTTGCACCAGTAATACCAAGATATTTCATGAAATTATGGAATCAAAACTCATCTTGCCGTAGAAGAAATCTTTCGATCGGCATTCGGCGAATACCCTCTTCGCTCGAATGCGGAATGTCATCCATCGTAACCAGATACTTTGGGAAATTATCCGCAATATCTCGCAAAGGTCGCAATTCACGATCGAGCGTCTCCTTGTCTGGAGTCAAATACGCCACTTGAATATAGCATTTCTCAGCAGCTTTTTGGGCAACAAAATCAACCTCCCATTCGCCTAACCGACCTACAGAGACTTCCCATCCGCGCTGCTTCAAATCCAAATAAACAATGTTTTCCAAATATTGCCCGATATCCGAGGAGCGAAAGCCCAGCAGGGCATGCCGCAAACCCATGTCAGCAAAATAAATCTTCCCGCCAGTCTCCAAAAATTTTTTCCCACGCACATCATAAACTCGAGCTTGATCCACTACGAAAGCCTCCGCCAAGTGATCCAGATAATTGTAAATGCTCTCCACGCTAGCCGAACGGCGCTGGCTTTTTAAAAATCCCGCCAGCGACCGGGCGGAAACCGGACTCCCCACACTATCGGCCAGAAACAGGAGAATCCTCCGCAGCAGGTCCACATCTCGGAGCTTGTGCCGCGAAACCACATCGCGCAGCACAATGCTATCCAACAATGCCTCCAAATACTGCCTTCGCGCCTCTTCCTTTGAATCCAGTGCCAGCAATCCCGGAAATCCCCCGGTCTGCACAAATTTCAGAAACGCTTCGCGCCCTGACCTCAAGGAAAAAAAATCGCAATACTCACGAAACGACAAAGGATAAACCGAAAATTCCACATAACGACCACTCAAAAGCGTCGCCAACTCTCCAGCCAGCAAATGAGCATTCGATCCCGTCACAGTAAGGTCCGCAACGCCTTCTGCCAACAAAGACCCCACTAACTTTTCCCAACTCGGGATTTCCTGCACCTCATCCAGAAATAAATAAACCTTCCCTCCATTTTTATTACACGCCTTTTGAACATCCGCATTCAGAAGATGGATGTCCCGAAAACGCTCGTTGACCAGCAACTCCATGTTGATATGCAAAATCGCGGAGTCTGGCACCCCCAGCGCCGACAACCGATCCTTGCACCGCAGAAGAATCGAACTTTTGCCGGAACGCCGAATACCACTCAAAACCTTAATGACCGGCCGCCCCATCCAAGCCATCACCCGGTCCTCATAGCATGGACGCGGAACTATAGTTCTGTCTTTCACAATGGACATTTTAACTATTAAAGCATGGAATGTCTACCATATTTTTGGCACGACCAGCCAAGCCTCCCTGGCTTTTACTCTCCCACTTAACCAACTACTAAAATAAAAATAACATTAAGAGTAACGGGTTACAAGTGGCCGACAGCAAGTTTCAGGGCCTCGGAGTCATTCGCGCAGCGAACAGATTTTTTTAACCACGGATGGCTCGGATGAATACGGATAGGAAGATAGAAACACCGATTCATTCGCTGTGCGAATGCTGGATCTGGTGTTTTCCCCAAAGATTCCAATTCGAAGCAGGGCTATTTGCGTAGCAAAATGAGCGATGGGATTTTATCATTCAGTGCAAGTTCGCTTGCGAAGGGATTTGAAAGCACGGCGCCAACTTGGCTTGCCCAAGCATAGCCCTGCGCTTCTCTGCCCTGTATTTTATCCGTGTATATATTGGCATTTGACTCGTTCGCTCCCACTCATCTCGCCTTTTAGGCTGCCTTGCGGCAGTGTTGATTCGCGCCATCCCGAGGCGTCTCACCCTGCGGGCTGCCTGCAGCAGTCTCCCGTGCGACCGCCCAGCCGCCAGGGTCCGCACACCTGCCCCGGTGCTTGGTTGTAGTTTCAAAATAATTGTTCTGTTAATAATCTTGCCAAAAGGAACTTATCTAATTCTCTTGTCACGGTGCGCTTTCCTGCTCCGACCTTGGTTTGCGACTGAAAATAACATACGCCTTCCCCTCGGGATCCGAAACACGCCCAATATCCCGGGCTCCGAGACCACCGCGAAATCCACACGGGCAGCCCCTGATCAGCATCAAATATTTCACGCACTTTTTCGATCGGTTCATAGGTATTGCCGGAAAAACGGAACCCTCTCTCGCCCTTGTCGGAAATCCATTGGAGCGTATGCGAAGAGACAGCCCCATAGGTGCTTACCATGCAGTAACGCCCCTCAGCGGCATTACGGTTTTGATCCAAAACCCATCACATTCCCGTTGACCGTGCGCAGAAACTCCCTGTGCTGCTCTGGACCGAAGGTGAACTCGACCTTTCGAATCGGCAGGCGGAAAGCAAGCAAAAACGCCATTACCAATACGGCCAAAACGAATCCTCCGGCGACAAACCTCTTCCAGAGAACATTTTCCTGCCAGACTAACTAACCCAAAAAGCCGCCGCCGAAAACAATTTTTAGATGACTTCTACTTAATAAGGTAGATATTATATTTATCGATAGTTGTTACGCGACCTGTTTCCAATCTCGCGAGATAATCACCAAGAGCCACCGCACGATCTTTGGGTAACCCGGAGTTATTGTTAACGATCACTGCAGCCAGCTTCAGCCCGCCAAGCATGGACTCTGGATTTTTTAGCGCCGCAGAAAGCGCCTCTTCATCCACCGGAAAAAAACCATCCACCCAATTAGGAATGTATAAAGCTTTGCGCTTGGAATAAAAAGCCACCTCGGGAGACCAATCATCTCCCACAATCATAATTGCCGAATTTTTAGGCGTGTTTTTTTTGATAAACCAGCCCACATCCATCACGGAACTCCATTTGTAAGTTGTTGCAATGTAGTATTTTATTGAGTACGTATTTATTTGGCAAGATAAAATTAAAATTAGGATGAAGATGAGAGACCAAGTCGGAATTTTTCTTGATACAATGCAGAATGCAAGAGCCATAGCCAGAACTAACCAGAATGAGTTCGCGTATTGGTAGTAGCTATGAATGATGTGCAGGTTGGTAAACAGCACCATAGGAAGCAAAAACAGGCACACAAGGCAAACAAGCAAAGATCGCTCTCTCCATTTTGCAAACCACAAAGCAGGCACCAGAATCAGCAGAATCCACCCGGATCCGACAGCCTCTGGCACTGCGCGCCCAAGAATTGTGTTTCGCCAGAAATCCATGCTGAGCTTTTGCGATAGCGTGCCATAGTTCCAAGTCTCAAGGTATTTGGAAACCAGGTGCGCCGAAATGGGATTGAGAGATTTTAATGAATCGGCATGACGGGTCCATAATATAGCCGCACCGATGCATAAAAGAACGAGACCAACTACGACGCCAACCACCCCAAAAACCTCAGTCCATTTGCTTCTATAAGGATACGCGGTTGATAGAAAAAGAGCCACACCTAAGCCTGCCAAACCAAATGAGGGGAAAGTCGTAGCCTTGACAAGCGCACAGAGGATTCCGCATACCAGCGCAACGACCAACCAAGCCCAGACTAATCGTCCCCAACCTTCCCTAACCCATAAAGATATCCCAAGGCCAACACATGCCAGAAAGGAAAATCCAAAAAAAACTGCAGTCGATTCAATCATAAAAGTTCGACTCCAATATAAATAAAGCGGACTAAATAAAAGAAAAAGGGCTGAAAAAAAGTATAATCGCATACCCAGCCGCAAATCCCTCACCAAAAACCAAAGTGGAACGAGTGTGGCTATAAAGAACACCCCGTTCACAAGCCGCCCGGTTGTCGTGAGCGAAAAACCCGAGTGGCGAGAAACAATAGCTACAACTGCCTGGTAAAGCGGAAACTCAAATGGCACCATCCAAGGCGCTCCAAACTCCGGAGTCTCATAAAAAAATAAACCACGAATCGGATTCTTTAAATCAAACCACTGCGCCGACATAGCTGTTTGGTTTTGGCGAAACCCGAAATGATCAAAAAGAGGCCGATCCGCACTGAGTGCCCAAAAAGTAAAAACTCCCGCTGCTAATAAGATAACGGAAAACTTAATATATTTATCAAGACGGTTTTGAGATAACATTATAATTTCGGGATTGTTTTGATTTTTGTAAAACTTCGCGTATTTCGTGGTTACAAAAATGATTTTGCCAAAAAGGGAAGTCGAGGGACGGGAGTCCAGGGGACTTTGCCCTTCACTCGCCCAACAAAAACTTCCATGCTGGCACGCAATTCGAAACGCGTTCCAGAGACTGTTGCCGGTATTCATGGTAAACGAAGTGACCTTTTACGGACGGCCAACGTTTTGCCCCAAACGCCATCGCTCGCAACTCACGATCCAGCGTTTCTGGATTTCCTAGATCCCAGCAAGTGTTGAAAAACTCCTGCCCCTCCGCATCACATAGGTCGATTTCCACCGAATCCGCATAATAACACAGGCCTTTGCACCGCCGACGCCGATGCAAAAATACAGCCGTTTCCAAACGGTGGCCCAAATCTCGACTAGGGTGAGTCTTGAAAGCCGAGATCAATCCCATATCAATGACATGCAATTTTTTGGGATTGTGCGCTTGTTTTCTGATCGACAATTCTTGAATCGGAAGCAGAAAAACAAGGAATGCATCTTCCAAATACCCAAGATACTCGAACAGTGTATTTTTTGAGACTTGATACCCTTGCGAAGCTAGATCACGATGCAATTTACTCACATTCAACAGACTCGCCGTGTTTCGAAATGCATGGCGCAGCAGTTCCCTCATGAGCTTCTCATTTCGCACCCCATAGCGCTCCACGATATCGCGATACAACATGAGCGAGGTATATTCCTCCAAAATTAATGGACGCAAAGCCTCATCCGCCAGAACAATTTCCGGAAACCCACCCCATTCCAGATATTCCACTAAAGCCGCGCGCAGACGGCTTTCATTGTTTGCGTCAGCCTCCACGATAGGAATCAAGCGAAATGCCAAAAACTCTCGGAATGAAAGCGGAAACACCTCAAATGTAATGCTCCGCCCGCGCAAGGCTGTCGAAAGATCGCGGGCCAAAAGTTGAGACGAAGAACCTGTTACAAAAATCTCCAAATTCTCAGTATCATGCAACCTCCTTGCCCATAGCTCCCAACCCGGCGCACTTTGAACCTCATCAAGAAACAAATAAATTTTTTCCCCAATAGAATCCGGATACAATTCTCGGTAACTCCTCAATACCAAATCCAAATCCCCCACTCCAATTGGTTGCAGTCGGTCATCCTCAAAATTGAGATAAAGCATCCGCTCATGCGGAACTCCCATCTCCAACAGCAACTGCATCGCATGGAAGAAAAGGAAAGTCTTTCCAGCACGACGCACACCCGCCAAACCCACCACTTTGCCCGTTCCCATAGGCAACTTGATCTCCCGCGCAACCGATTGCGGAAGCTTACGCTCCACAGACTGACGAATTACATATTTTATATTGTCACTATTCACAGGGGCAACTATGCATTTTTTGTTTTTTTATGCAAGGATAATTTTGGCGTTTCGCGTTCTCTGTAATGCCCCCAATTCCCTCGCACCATAAAAAAGTCGGATGGTGCATCTGCTCTTCGCCATTCCCGCCCGCCGCTGTAAACGAAGATCACCTTCATTAAAACGACTTTTTTCCAGTCAATAAATCGATCGAATTTGGGTTCAGAGATGGAAGAAAGATTTCACAATCCCATGCAAGCCCGCTTGTGAAGGGATTTGAAAGCGCAGCGCCAGCTTGGTTTGCCAAGCACAGCCCTACGTATCTTTGTCCTTATCCGTGCCTAGCAGTGCATTTGACTCGTTCGCTCCCACTCATCTCGCCTTTTAGGCTGCCTTGCGGCAGTGTTGATTCGCGCCATCCCGAGGCGTCTCACCCTGCGGGCTGCCTGCAGCAGGCTCCCGTGCGACCGCCCGGCCGCCAGGGTCCGCACACCTACCCCAGTACTTGGTTGTGATTTCTTCCCCAATGGTTTTGCCAAAGAAAAAGGT
>VFJO01000250.1 GCA_009886045.1 Verrucomicrobiota bacterium | reverse complement strand
TTTCCATTTCGGGTCTCTTTCTTTAGTGAGCCCCTCACGGTTTTTCGAGGTAGGATCAGCCTCAATAGGCTTCGAGCCGAATAGCGAGCTTCTGACCCTTGCAGACTACCGTACTCGTTACGCTCAATATCATCGCCAAAACTCCCTCCAATCCGCCCGTGCTTCAGCCCCGCTCATAGCCGTATGGGATGACCATGAGACAGCTAACGATTCCTATAAAGACGGCGCACAGAACCACGATCCAGCAACCGAAGGCACCTGGAACGATCGCGTCACGGCCGCCCTCGAAGCTTATTACGAGTGGATGCCAATCCGCGAACCATCCAGCGCCAACCGCAAGGAGGCTTATCGCTCCTTCGACTTCGGCAATCTCGTCTCCCTTCACATGCTTGAAACGCGCCTCACCGGCCGAGACGAACAAATCTCCCTCGCCCCATCTGCCGCAGATGTCCAAAGCAGAATTGGTCAGATTTTGTCAAATTCCACGCTGACAAATTATTATGCTTCGACCTACAGCTTAACTCCACCGGCCTCGCAATCCGATTACCCTGCATTCGGCGCTGCCTTGGCCACTCCGGTCGCCAATGAACTAGTCTACGCAAATGTTGTCGAAATGTATTCCGGCAATCGCACGCTCCTCGGTGCAACCCAACTCGGTTGGCTCCAAAACGAAATGGCCACCTCCAATGCCACTTACCAAGTGCTCGGCCAGCAGGTGCTCATGGGAAATATGGTCATGCCAGCCGAACTCCTCTTGGAACTCGCTGGTGGCACCGTGAATTCCGCTACGATTGCCAAATACCTCACCCCAGTTGCCAAAATGGCAGCTGGCATGCCTTTCAGTTCCTTGAGTGCAACGGAACAGGCTGTCTACACCTATGCCAACGCGCTCCCCTACAACGAAGACGCTTGGGATGGATACGGCAAAGACCGGGAAACGATTCTCCAAACGGCACTTGCCTACAACAAAAAACTCTTCGTCTTTTCTGGAGACACGCACAATGCGTGGTCCAACCAGCTCAAGACCATGTCGCCGACATCGGCTGGCCTCGCTCCTCAGGGGACCGTGGCGGGAATTGAGTTGGCCACACCAGGTGTGTCTGCTCCGGGCATTGAAAAATACTTCCCCGGCCAAGAAGACATTCTTCGCCAGCTTTTTCTGGGTTACAGCCCAGGCTTGAAATTCGCCAACCTCGCCAACCGTGGGTTCCTCGATGTCACCTTCACTCCTGAAAAAGTGCTCGCCAAGTTTTACCTCAAGCAGACTGGCGCGGGACAAAAAGACTGGAAAGTTCAACCCATCGAGGTCGCTGCTGCCACTCCCACAACACTCTCTATTAATGCAACAACTACCGAGGAAAATGATTACCGCCTGCAAGTCCTCCACGCCTCGGACATGGAAGCGGATGTTGTCTCGCTGGACACAGCGCCGCGCTTTGCAGCACTCGTTGACAAACTCGAAGACAGCACCGAGGTCGATGCCTCTGTAACGATTGCTGCCGGTGACACCTTTATCCCTGGTGCCTTCCTCTCGGCTGGCAACGACGCCACCACAAAGGATTCTCTGAAACTCGCTCTCGGACAACTTTTCGGGTTCAATGCCAATGGCACCGCGACTGACCTCCGTGAGAGCGCCGGTCGTCCCGACATCGCCATTCTTAATGCCATCGGCTTCGATGCCACCTGCATTGGCAACCACGAGTTTGACCCCGGCTCCCTCGAGTTCGCAAATATCATCCTTCCCGATGTGCGCTCCGGCGGGCTTTCCAAACTCCGCCACTATGGCGCCTCCTTCCCCTACTTGAGTGCAAACCTCGACTTCAGCTCCGTGCCGTCTTCCGAGTCAGCTCTCGCCGCACGGACGACATCCTCAGTCCTTCCCGTTTCCAGATTCCGGGCAAATCCCTCCACGGATTCAACCTATGTCAGCACAAATTCCACGCACGTCGCCCAGCATCCGAAGATTGCGAAATCAGCAATCATTGAGCGCGGAACCCAAAAGATCGGTGTGCTCGGCGTGACTCCTCCCGACTTGGCAAACATCTCCTCACCTGGCCGCGTGACAGTGACCGGACCGCAAGGTGCCGCAGTCGTGAGTCCACGCACCTACGACCTCGATGCCCTCGCCGCTCATCTGCAACCCGTTATCGATGACCTCAAGACCAACGGTTGCAATAAGATCATCCTCGCGACTCAACTCCAACAAATCGAGAATGAAAAAGGCCTCGCGTCCAAGCTCGATGGCGTCGATGTCATCGTAGCTGGCGGATCTGGAACCATCTATGTCAATGACGCTAATAATCTTCTGCCTGGAGATTCTGCCGCAGGCGCCTACCCTTACTTGACGACTGATAAAGGCAACAAAACCGTCGCCGTCGTCAGCACAGACGGCCAATACCAATACCTCGGCCGCCTTCTCGTTGATTTCAATGCCAATGGTGAAATTGTCGGAACCGGTGGTGATACCATTCCCGCAACGGCCGCACAAGTCACTTCCCTCTGGGGAGATGATGTGACCCCCTACGCGGCGGGCACCCGTGGCGGCACGGTCAAGGCCCTCACCGACGCGGTCGGCGCTGTTATTAGCAGCAAAGACGGACTCATCCTCGGCAAGACCTCTGTTTATCTTGAAGGCCGTCGCACCTCTGTTCGCCAGCAAGAAACCAACTTCGGCAATCTCTCTTCCGATGCCAACCTCTGGTATGCCAAGCAGTATGACAATACCACCCTCGTCTCGCTCAAAAATGGCGGGGGCATCAGAAATGCCATCGGAAGCACCGATGCAAGCGGAGTGCTGCAGCCTACTAAGGAGAACCTCACGGCAAACAAAACCGCCGGTGACATCTCCCGCTTGGATATCGAGGATTCCCTCAAATTTAACAATGCCCTCACCATCCTGACAGTTAAGGCTCCCCAACTCAAAATGCTCCTCGAGCATGGTGTTGCAGGCAGCAACGGCAGCGGTACGGACAAAAACACCCCCGGCCAGTTCAGCCAAATGGGAGGGCTCGTTGCTGTAGCAGATTTGAGCCGCACCGCTCAAACCTTCACCTCAAGCAACAATGTCATCTCCGCAGTCAACGCTGGCGAACGCATCCGCTTCGCCGCCCTCAACGATCCCCAAGGCAATCCGACCGATGTCATTATCGCTGACGGCCAAGTTCTGGAACCAGATCGCCTGATCCGCGTGGTCACCCTCAACTTCCTTGTCACCGCAGGCACTATCGGCTCCGACTTCGGTGGCGATAATTACCCCTACCCATACATCGCCCGCGTGAATGGCGCCGACTCCTACAACCGCAAGGATTTGAATTCCGGCACGCTGACCCCAAGCTTTCCCGGCAACTTCCCTGCGCTCAGCTCCTTCGCGGGCAATGGCACCGAGCAGGACGCCTTCGCCGAATACCTCCTCGCCTTCCACAGCACGACACCTTTCGGAGTGGAAGACAAAATCGTCGACCTCGATCGCCGGATCGTTCAAGGCACGGCGGACACCGATGGTGACGGCTACACCAATGCCGATGAGGTTTCCTTCTTCACACTCGGGATGAATGCCGACTCCGCTGCGCCGGCAGGTCAGTTGAATGCTCTCACCCGAATCCGCTCGGCAGGCCGGTCCGATGTTTCTGCCTCACCTGGCACCTACAATCTCTACACCGCCACCCAGCTCAGCAACGAAAGACAAAGCGGCCGGTCGGATGTCACCACAAATCCATCTGCTTACAGCCTCTACACCGCCAGCTCAATCATGGACCTCAATCTCGGCGGCCTCATGATCCAAAAAGTGGGTAATTCCGTCACGGTCAACTTCCAACTCCAAACGACCACCGACCTTGCGACACAGGCGTTCACCGATGAAGGCGAACCAATGACTCGCACAATTACCATGCCGGCAAGCAAAGGTTTCTTGCGCATTCGAGCGCTCGACTCCGCCCAGTAACATGGAGGATGGGCTTTGATTTCATGCCGCCTCGAAGACTTGCGAGGTTCATCATCTCATGATGGCCTCCGAGTGGACGGCTGATACATCCGCTAGAACAACTGCAAGATCGCACTTTTCACCTCATGCGGCTCGTTCTTTAGGTTCTAAAAACAAGGCGCTTCTGCAAACGCTCTAGCCGAGAGCTAGATTTTATTAGCTAAAAGGCACTGGTGTATTTCCAGATTTATCGGTGCCGCATCCTGTTGCCTTCAGTGTTTTAAAACGATCCTTGCTTTGAAAGGTGCGCTTCTTGGCGGTCCATCCACTCCACGATAATGAGGTGTGGCAGCGTCAAGGCGGAGATGAGAACAAGGTAGAGGGCTGTTGTTTCGAAAGCGCTGGCAACGCGATCCGCCATCCAGAAAAAGAGTGAGGCGAGTATGAGGATGGAGGCAAGTGTGAAAGGGATGGCCTGACAACACAGGCGAGCCATTCCTGTGGGTGGTCCCACAATCGGTTGCCCTGGGGCTTCGTAACGACATAAGCGAAGGAGATGCCGGAACCCATGCCACCCAACAAAATAGCAACTAATCGCGATCAAGGGAGGGACCAAATAGAAAAAAACGACCAACGCGAAGTTCTCCGCCACGATATGACGCGCGATGGGAGACCTCCAATGGGGGAGATGCAGGCAAAGATCAATTAAGAAAAAAAGAACGAACACGGCAGCAACGAAAGACCTCCAAACCGATGTTTGGATCTCATGATTCGGTGCAAATAAGTGAATGCAGGTGTTGAGGAATTCGAATGCTTCGTTTGGAAAAAAAACAAAAGGCAACCCGATAGGAATAAGGCCTCTCAGGATCAAGTGGATTCCATTCGCAAATTGGCTTTGAGATCTCGGTGCGCCCTGGAGGCAGAAGCGTTCGAAAGCGAGGTCGGCCTTGCCCCAGTGATAGATCGTCATGATCAAAAACCCAATAGCTGCTGCGGCAGGAAAAAAGACCCACAATACCAAGACCGCTATGACGACGGTGAGGTAAAGAAAGAGGACTGTGGAAAGGGCAATAGGTCGCAATGGTTTTCCCGCCAGACCAAGAGCTACGAGGTGATCGACGGCTCCGTGAGGAAGACCAAATAAAAGAAGCCCAATGGCCATCGGAATAAACTGCAGCCAACCCTTGTCGAGACCAGTCACGACTTGGAGTAGTCCAAGTCCTAGAAAAATCATTGCTCCTCTGTCTGCCCAACTTGCAAGCGCCGTAGGATCGCATCGCTCTGATCGAGGAGGAGCTAAAGGAGCCCAGCAAAAAAAAGTTTTCATGACTTTTTAGGCGGTGTGCTGATGCTGTGCCAAAGAACTACGCCCTGACTGAGGAGGAAGCTCGTCACCGCGAAAAAGAGAAGCTCTTCCAGCGGGAGATTAGGCAGTCGCAACCCCGTTGTTTTTGCTTCAGAGATGATCCAGATTCCCTTTTGAATGGCATAACTATCAACCAACCCGAGATAAATCGCCGGCAGAAGAGTCCCTAACAAAACAATCCGCTTCGCACGGAGGAGCGCCGTAGGGTCGAAGAGCCATTGAATCAGTATTGGAGGAGTGAACCAAACAAGGATCAGGCCAAGATAAAGTCCGCGCTCATGGCTCAGAGAGTAAAGACCGCCGCAGAAGATCATCAGGCCGAAGAGCAGGGCAATCAGCCGCTCTCGCCATTGTGGGAAGCGCCAAGTGCTAGGCTCTTTTGGGAGGCCTCCGAGAAACCAGCAAAGGATAGCTCCATTGAATAGAGGCACGAGGATGAAAAAGGCATATTCCTCGAGCGGCACATAAAAGATGCGTCCGAAAACTCGGTCTGCGGGAGAGTCCCAAACACCGCGGAAGATCAGATAATTATCCCATGGGGTCGTCCAGACAAAGGCCACGCATGCCAGGATTGCGATCCCTCGCCAATGGTGATGGAGCTTTGCTCTCGGAAGGTGGCCGCGTTTTTCCATCTGCCAAATGCCCCAGAGTTGAAGCAAAGTTGGAACAATGAGAAAAAGTAGAAGAAAGCCAGCGTACGTCATGGACGATCGACAGAGGCAGGCCCGAGCCATTGAGGATAGCTTGGGAAAATCGGGTCATGCAATGCATTGCGGTGGATTGGTCTGTCGTATTGCGACCATTCCTCAAGGTGCCACTTTCTGTATTCCCCAAGTGAGCGAACGATGAGGGTGAACTTTTCAGCGCCCCCCACTACCACTCGCCGACGCCAGCCGCCTGGGGCGTTACGAAGAACCTTCCTGCCGATTCCCTGATAGAGCGCCGTCGCGATGAAAACCACACGCCGGTTGCGGTGTGGAATGTAGCAAAAACCTCTCCGGGCGCTTTTGTAGTATCTCTCCGAAAGCTCCAGCGCGCGCTCAACAGCCTGATCGACTTCTGCGATGGCACTTTTTTCTCCCGCAAGGGCGCTTAGGATTCGCTCTGGTGTGACCCATTCTGCAGGCAGATAGAAACGACCCCGGCGTGCATCCTCAGCGATATCGCGGACGACATTACTCAGTTGGAGTCCGATCCCGAGGTCAATGGCAAAGCGACTCGCATCAGCATCCCGGGCGTTGATCACATGCCTCATCATCAGGCCAACTGTCCCAGCGACCCCATAGGCAAAGCGTAGGAGTTCCCCTTCGTTCTGGATAGATCTAGCACCGCAATCCTCAAGGAGCGCTGCGATCAGATCGAGGGCTGGTTCGATAGGGATCGATCTTTCCGCGGCCAGGGCAAGAAAGTCAGCCTCGATGGATGAGGCCGGTGGTGCACTTTCTCCCAAAAGGCGCTTCTTGGCTTGGTCGAGCGCATGGTAGTCGCCCGCCTGCGTGTCGTCAGCAAGATCGTCGAGATACCTGCAGAACCTATACATCCGCGCCACGGTCAGTTGGTCTCCGGCATCAAAGAAGCGTGCGGCAAGCGAAAAGGAGCGGCTATTTTTCCGGAAAAGCGCTTCGGGGCTGGAATGAAGATCCATTTTTATGAAAAAGGTATTCGATCAAGCACCTTGGCGGAACAAAGCACACCAGGAACCCCCGCCCCAGGGTGGGTTCCGGCGCCAACCAGATACAGGTTATCAAGCGCTTCAGACCGATTGTGAAAACGAAACCATGCGGACTGGGAAAAAACCGGAGACACGGAAAAGCCACTGCCAAGATGGCTTAGGTAGTCGGATTTAAAATCTTTAGGAGTCATGAAAAAATCCGAGCGGATGTGGCGATGCAAATCCGGCAAAATCGTTTTATCCAATGCATCCACAATCCTGTTCCGAAGCCCCGGGCCTTCCTTGTCCCAATCGATCTCTGCGCCGAGATTCGGCACCGGTGCAAGAACATAAAATGAATCACAACCGCTTGGCGCGAAGCTCGCATCCGTAGCAGTAGGCCGGTGCAGATAAAGTGAAAAGTCCTCCGGCATTTTCGTGCCATGGAAGATCTCATGAAGGAGTTCCTTATAGCGCTTGCCGAACCAGATGGTGTGGTGTGCGACCTCTGGGTAAGTGCGGTCGGTCCCGAAAAAGAGGACAAAAAGCCCCATGGAAGATTTCATCATCCTTTCCTTGGCTCGGAAGAGTTGCGAATGTTTGCCAGGATTTAGAAGTTCACGGTAGAGATGCAGGGGGTCGGCGTCGGATACCAATGAGTCCGCCTCAAGAAAATCTCCATTTTCAAGTCGCACTCCTGTGGCTCGGCGATCTTGAACTTCAATCTTTTGGACCGTTCGTGAGGTGAGAATCTCTACGCCTTCCTCACGCATCAACTTCTCCAATGCCCGGACAATCGCCCCCGTGCCGCCTTTCGCAAAATAGACTCCCCATTTTCGTTCGAGATAATGGATGAGACTGTAGATGCTGGTTGTTTCAAAAGGATTGCCTCCCACAAGCAGGGGTTGAATGGAAAAGGCGCGGCGCAGGTGATCGTGCTTGAGATGATGCGAAACGAGCTGCCAGACCGTTCGATAGCACTTGAGGCGAACCAAGGCCGGGACCTGGCGCAACATCGTGAGGAGGGAATGGAACGGCTGATCGGCCAACTGGACAAACCCAACTTCAAAAATCTTTTGCGATTGCTTGAGCAGGTCCTTGTAGCCCTGCACATCCTCGGGACTGATTCGCATGATTTCACGAATCGTATCCTCGGGAGTGCCCCCGTAATTGAAGGTCTGCCCATCGTGGAAATAAAACTGATACCAAACATCCAGCGGTATCAGTTCGAAGTAGTCCTCTCGGCGTTTCTTAAACAATGCAAACAGCTCGTCAAAAAGAAAGGGAGCCGTGATCACCGTTGGCCCTGCATCGTGAGTAAAGCCATCCTTTTCGAACACCTGAGCCCGGCCACCAAGGCGTGCGCATCGATCAACTAAAGTAACATGGTGCCCACGGGAGCGAAGTCGCAGGGCTGCTGCGATTCCCCCGAAACCGCCTCCGATCACGACAGATTTATGAGTCGAAGGCATCCAGTTGCGAACAAAGTCTCTTGGCCAAGTCTATTAGGGGTTCGCCAGCGCCATGGGGAAGATTCTCAACTTGGGTGACTGCATCTCGAAAAAAGCCTCGGGCGAGCTCAGCCCCAAGGGGTGCCGCGGAATCACCCCCGGTATCTTCTTCCATTGCTAAAATAAGATTGCCGTTTGAAAAATGATCCGCATCGGCAGCCTGGTCGCTTAAATCATCCAAAAATTGATAACCCAGTCCAAACAAGCACCCGCCTCGATGTGCTGGCTCGAGGTATTCCAGTTGATTGGCCAAAATCAAGGGAAGCTCGATGGTCAAGGCAAACAATGGACCCGATTTTTTCTTTGAGGAATCCAAACGAGTTTCCAAGGAGCCGATTTCTTTGCCTTGAGCAAACTCGCTGATTTGCCCTTCTACGATCTCAGCAACCGCACGGTTGATCTGGAGGATCAAGCGCGGAAGTGCGCTCGAGGGGGTAACTCCAGCTAGGCAAGCGAAGGAGCTCGTGATGAGGCGGTCCGTCAGCCCCAGAGCAATATGAATGCCAAACTTGGATACAACGGATTCGCGTCCCCGCCGCATGGTGGACTCATCCTGCAAATCATCTTGGACTAGCGAAGCATTGTGGAGGCACTCCACGGCCGCCGCGAGCCGATCGCTATTTTCTTTACTGATGCCAAGGAGCGAGGAACAGCTTTGGGTCAGCCCAACCCGTGCCCCCCCTCCGGGTGTTAAGAAGTGATGAATGTAAGCAGCATGAATCGGAATGGTCTCACAGATCTGCTCGCCTCCAAAAAACGCCTCCATCAAGTATGAGGAGACGCTTTTTGGTGGTTGAGATACAGCTTCGCTCTCCATCGTGCATTGAGCGCGATTGTGGTGAGTCTGCGGCAAGGTTTATGCAGTGGCTTCCGCTTCGCTCTTCTTCAAAGCAATCGCAAATATCAAGACGCCAAAGATCGCCTTGGCCACGATGTCAGCTATCGAGTATCCGACCTGCACAAAAGTTGTGGCTGCTGGGCCATCCACTCCGAGCATGGGAAGAATGAAGACGACAGGGTAAAATGCCCACGAGATAATCAAGAGGTAGCGCGCATTGCTGATGAGACCCCGAGCGGCAGCGGGTTGGTGATCAAGCGAAGCTTTCAAGCCGATAAAAAGTTCAATCACGATCCAAAGAAACGGGATCATGGCCATCGCCCACCACATCCAACGGGTGCCCATATCACTTGAAACTTCACCCGGGTATCCGAGAACGATCATGATTGCCGCTAGGGTACCAAGACGAAGTGATTTAGAAATTGTCTCGGCGTGGCTGAGGCGCATAACCAAGATCAACTCAATGAGCAGAAGAGGAACGGTCAGAATCCAGTCGACATAACGATACGCGTCATTAAAGGGCTTTCCACTCGGGACGAGTGCTCCATCGACGATTTTATAGGCCTCGTTCCAACTTATAGAAATTTTGAAGTAATGGTAGAGAGCAATAAATGTAACCAGCCCGCTAATGGTGACCGCCATTCTGTAAGGGGCGGATACTTGCGAGCGACTAAGCCAAAGAAACGCTGTTGCTGCTCCCATCGCTGCTATTGTCAAGGAGAAAAAGTTGGATGTCAGTTGGAATTGGTCAAGGGAATTAATATTCATAGGAACTAGCACTCTACGGGTGTCGAAATTTGTGATCAAGTTTTTTTTGATAAAAGTTTACAAGAGAAATAGAGCCTTCGACTTTGCCCGCTCGCCACGCAATACGCCTCTCAGCGATGTTGGTTCACATCAAAACGATCGACCCCGTCACCGTTCTCGCTGTTAAAAACAACGTCATCAAAAGGGTCTTAACTTATCGCCATTCGTGTCGGATCGCTTTCCCTCGGTCGATTCGAACTTGCCGCAGCCTGAATCTTGCGACTCCTGCTGCTCACTCGAGCTCTCATTTTTCAGCATCCTAAAAAAGCTCTGGAATTCGGCTCTTGGGCAAGTAATTTTGCGTTATGATTCGTGGCATTCTTTTGCTTCTTCTTGTTTGCTCTTCCTCTGTTTTTGGAGGCAATGCCGGTTCTGCGATCCGCGCCCTTCGCGCGATTGCGGAACAACCCTACGCGGCCAATGCGACGATTGTTGAGCTCAAAGGGGAGCGCGCTGAGCCGATGCCAGCGGAGTGGCAGATTCTTCTTGCGGACGCCTCCGCACGCGGTGGAGTGCGTTTAGTGAGCGTGGCAAATGGAGTTATTACCTCCGAGAGCACCCCACTCAAGGGATATTCGAATGTTGCCGATATGCCGGGCATTCGGACCGCCGAGATTTCGGTGGATGTCCCCAGCCTCTTTCAATTGGTGCAGAAGCAGGCCGAGGAGGCTCAGGTGGGATTTCATTGGCTTGATTACACACTGCGAGCGGACTCTGCTACACGCGCCCCAGTGTGGACCATTTGGCTCTATGATCAACTAGGCTCCCTTGTCGCAACCATGGGCATCGCAGCTCAAGGCGGAGGCATTCTTCAGGACATCCAATTGCCAGACGGATCGTCCCCCCGAAAATCCGACACCAAGGAACTTGGCGGACTCCTAGGAGAAATCGGCAACTTCACGGAATCCACTGCCCGTAAAATCGGGGACACCACCTTGCACGCGATCGGAACAGTGCAAGAATTTCTCGTTGGCGAGCGCACAATCGGCCCGAAGGCCAACGAGTAGAAATCTCAAAACAAAAATCTCGCCCTCCCGCCGCCGCCGCGCTAAGGAATGCTCGTATGATGTCTCGCATTCCTGCCGTTGCCATTTTTGCGGCCTTGAGTCTCTGTGTGTCTTGTAAAAAGCCCGCCCCAAAAGTGGCTGCCCCCCTCAAGGTTACAGTAACACCAATTATTCAGAGCGACGTGTTGGCCACAAGCCAGTGGGTCGGTCTTCTCGATGGATATCAGAATTCCAGCATTCAAGCTCAGGTCACTGGATATCTCCTGACTCAGAACTACAAGGAAGGCTCCGCCGTTAAACAGGGTGACATCCTTTTCACCATCGACCCAAGGCCATTTCAAGCCGCGCTTTCGCAAGCCGAAGCCGACTATGCCAACTCTGTGGCCAAGGCTCAGCTCCAGCAAATCACCCTCCAGCGCCAAGAGCAGCTTTATAAAACTAAGGTCATCAGCGAGCAGGAGTATCAGACGTCCTTTCAAAACACCCAAGCGGCTTTGGCTACTGTCGCAGCTTCCCAAGCCGCCATGCAGGCTGCTCAGGTCAATTTGGAATATTGCACGATCCGCGCTCCATTTGATGGAGTGGTTGGAGTTGCTCAAGCCCAGATCGGTGATCTCGTCGGCCCTGGTGGCCGCGTGAGCATCTTGACCCAAGCCTCGCAGATCGATCCGATGAAAATGAACTTCTTCATCACTGAGGCGGAATATTTGAACGCCTCTCCCCTCCTGCAGAAGCTTCAAAATATGTCGGCCGACGAATTGGTTGGCCGAATCAAGCTCCGCTTGGCAGATGGTAGCGAGTATCCAACCCTGGGCAAATTTGACTTCTACAACCGCCAAGTCAGCGCTTCGACTGGCACGATCCAGATCACCGCGCTTTTCCCAAACCCAGATGGCACTCTACGTCCCGGACTCTTTGGACTTGTGACCGCCCCGGTGAAAGAAATCAAAGGTGCCCTGCTAGTTCCTCAGAAATGCAAAGTTGAGAAGCAAGGCACATTTTTCATTTCCGTGCTGGAGCCGGATAACACGGTGAAGACCGTCAAAGTCAAGCTCGGACCAGTGCAAGGCCAACTGCAAGTGGTCTCCGGTAAAATCCAAGCAGGCGAGCAAGTCATAGTCGATGGGGTCGAGAAGGTTCGCGCAGGCACCAAAGTGATTCCTCAACCCTACGTTCCACCCGCCGCCTCGACCCCAGACGCTCAGCCCTCGCCCTCAAAGCAAGGGGCAGGTGCAACCCCGAGCCCAACCTCTTCGCCAGCAGCGCCTGAAACGAAGTAATCCTCATGTCCAATTTTTTCATACGTAGGCCAATCGTCGCGATGGTTATCGCGATCATCACTGTTATTGTCGGTTTGGTATCAATGGCCGGGCTCCCCATTGCCCAATTTCCTAATATCGTTCCGCCTCAGATTCAGGTTCAAACGACCTATGTTGGCGCGGATGCCCTTACGGTCGAGCAATCTGTGGCCACGCCGATCGAACAGCAAATGAGCGGAGTCGAAGGAATGGAATACATGTATTCCATCAACGCGAACTCAGGCATCATGAACCTGAACGTCATTTTCGGCACGGATACCCAGCCGACGACTGACCAGATTCTGGCTCAAATGCGCCAGACTCAAGCTGCATCCCAACTTCCAGGTGAGGTCCGCAACTACGGTATCACTGTGGAACAGGCTCTCACAGCCCCGCTGGGTGTTTTTGTACTCTACTCCACCGATGGGGAATTCGACCCCACATTCCTCGCGAACTATGCGTATATCAACCTCAACGATCCGCTCACTCGAATCCCTGGCGTTGGAAATGTAGGTGTATTTGGTTCAGGACAATATGCCATGCGTATATGGGTCAAGCCGGATCGTTTGGCCACCCTCAATATCACTGTCCCCGAAGTGATCAGCGCGGTGAGTGCCCAAAATAAAGTCAACCCCGCCGGCCAGATCGGATCTGAGCCTGCGCCTCCCGGCCAAGTTTTTACCTTCACTGTCACCACGACCGGCCGACTCACCACAGCGGAGGAGTTTGAAAACATCGTCATACGTGCCAACCCCGACGGCTCTCTGGTAAGAGTGAAGGATGTCGCCAGCGTCGAGTTGGGAGGACAGGTTTACAATATTCGTGGCCGGTTCAATGGAAAGAACGCTGCCATCATCGCCATTTACCAACTCCCAGGCTCCAATGCGGTGGATACCATGAAGCAGGTCCGAGCCTTATTCGAAGAACAGGCTAAGAGTTTTCCTGCTGGGCTAGAATATGCGGTCTCCCTTGATACCACGCTGGCCATCACCGATGGCATGGAGGAAATCATTAAGACCCTTTTCGAGGCGATGTTGTTGGTGATCTTGGTCGTGTTCATCTTTCTTCAAGGCTGGCGGGCTACTCTCATTCCACTCATCGCCGTTCCTGTTTCCCTCATCGGCACGTTTGCCCTCTTCCCGATTCTTGGCTTCAGTATCAATACCCTTTCGCTCTTCGGCATGGTGCTGGCGATAGGTCTCGTAGTGGATGATGCCATCGTGGTGGTGGAGGCGATCGAGTCGCACATTGAGGAGGGACTATCGCCCCGCGATGCCGCCTTCAAAGCCATGTCGCAAGTATCCGGGCCCGTCATTGCCATTGCGCTGATCCTTTCCGCCGTGTTCATCCCCACCATCTTTATCCCCGGAATCACTGGCGCCATGTACCAGCAGTTCGCCGTGACCATGGCGGTATCGGTTCTCATCTCGGCATTCAACGCCCTCTCGCTCAGCCCGGCTCTCGGAGCTCTCCTCCTTCGCCCCCGCACTCAAACCCGTGGTCCGCTGGGAATGTTTTTTCGAGGTTTCAATCGTTTTTTTGATTCCGCAACAAATGGTTACGTCACCATTTGCCGTGGGCTGATCCGTAAATTGGCCATCACTCTCCTGCTTCTTCTCGGTCTCTCTCTTGCGGCTGGTGGCATCGGAGGCTCTATGCCGACGGCATTTATCCCAGAGGAAGACCAGGGTTTTCTCTTTGGTGTCGTCCAGCTTCCCAGAGCTTCCTCCCTCCAGCAAACCACCGAGGCCTCTCAGCAAATCGAAGAAATTCTTCTGAAAACTCCCGGTGTCAAATATGCGACTTCGATCATTGGCTTCAACCTCCTGAGTACAGTTCAGAGTACCTACACAGGCTTTTTCTTTATCGCACTCGAGGATTGGGCCGTGCGCAAATCTCCCGAACTCCAAGTCGGAGCCATACAAAAAAATATCAACGACCAACTCGCCCAGCTTCCCCAACCCACGGCGGCCTTTGCTTTTCCCCCGCCGGCGATTCCGGGCATCGGAACGGCGGGCGGCGTCACCTTCATTCTTGAGGATCGCAGTGGCGCACCGGTGGATTTCATTGCCAGCAATACCCAGAAATTCATGGACGCCGCTCGCAAGCGCCCAGAATTGACGAGCCTCTTCACGACTTCTCTATGGGACGTCCCGCAAATCAATCTCGAGGTGAATGAAGCCCAAGCGATGATTCAAGGCGTTAACCTCAATGATGCCTACCAAACCGTCCAAACGTTTCTTGGGGGATACTTTGTAAATTACTTCAACCGCTTCGGTCTCCAGTGGCAGGTTTATGTCCAAGCCGAGAGCGAATATCGAACCGATGTCGCTAATCTGGGTCTCTTCTACCTCACAAATAACAAAAAAGAGCCCGTGCCGGTGAACTCTTTCATCGAAGCCAAGGAATCCTTCGGGCCCGAGTTTACGATGAGATATAACATGTTCCGTTGCTCACAAATCAATGCTGCCGTGAGCGACGGATACTCGACAGCTCAAGCCATGAATGCCCTCGAGGAAGTCTTTGCCGAGACCATGCCCCCTGGGATGGGATTTGATTATTTCGGAATGTCCTACCAAGAAAAACAAGCCGCAGAGGGCATACCTCCCACTGCGATTTTTGCCCTATCCCTCCTATTTGTTTTTCTGATTTTAGCCGCTCAGTACGAGAGTTGGACGCTTCCATTCAGTGTTCTTTTTACCACTCCGGTCGCCGTTTTTGGGGCATTCGCTGCTTTGTCACTGCGAGGAATGCAGAACAATCTCTATGCCCAGATCGGCCTCGTCATGCTCATCGGCCTCTCGGCCAAAAATGCCATCCTCATCGTGGAATTTGCCAAAGACGAATATGAAAAAGGCAAGCCGCTTCTGGAGGCCACTCTTGCTGGTGCCAAGTTGCGCCTGCGCCCGATCCTCATGACCGCATTCGCCTTCATTCTTGGCACCGTGCCGCTCGCCCTTGCTTCCGGCTCCGGTGCCGTAAGCCGCCGTATCCTTGGCACCACCGTCATCGGCGGCATGCTCGCGGCCACCTTCCTCTCGATCTTCCTCATCCCAGCTTGCTTCTACCTCGTAGAAAAATATTTCGTCGGTGCAAAACATGACCCAGCTCAGCCTCCATCGGTTAAAAACTAGTGTAGTGTCTCATAAATAAGTTTACAATAATTTGAGTTCCTGCCATGATTTTTTTCATGTCAAAAATTCGTTTCCC
>VFJO01000339.1 GCA_009886045.1 Verrucomicrobiota bacterium | reverse complement strand
GCGGGTCGGCTTGATGTGGAAATCGCCGAACGGCCCGATGGCATCAACCGTGTCGCCGGGCTTGAGGGCCCACATGTGGCTCGAGCCGGTACCGGACGGGCACTCCTGCCCGGGGGGCGGAGTCGCGAGGCGCACATTGAGCCGGATTGTGCCTTCGCCCGAGTGGCTGGCGATCGAGTAGTTGTTCTGCTTTGCGCCATCGGGATTTTTGGCAGAGAGGTCGAAAATGCCATGTCGACGCCAGACTTCGGCGTATGGCTCCGGAACATCCAAGTTGGTGTAGGCGATTTCGCCGTAGGCTGGAATGGCGAATTGCAGATAATCGCCAGGCTCGAAAGCCAGAGGTCCTTCCACCGGCTCCAGCACGATCTCGCGGATGAAGGTCGAGACATTGGCGCTGCTGACGACTCGGAGGGTGCGGCTCTTTTGTTGCCGCGCGCCAGCGCCTCCAGCCTTGTTCACATTCAGATATATTCGACCATTGCGGACCTCGATCGGGTAGGTCGCGAGACCACGGCAGATCGGAGCGCGAGCGGGTGAGCCGTCAGTAAGGTTGAAGCGGCCGTTATGTTTCGGACATTCGATGATGCCACCTTTCACCAGGCCTTCGGCAAGGTGGGTGTTGCCGTGGGTGCAGATGCCGTCTGTCGCATAGAGGCGGTCTTCCGCATCGCGGATGAGGGCGAATGTTTTCCTTCCATGGTCGAAGCGAAGGACGTCCTCATTTCCGAGATCGGCCTGGGCACAAACTTCCACCCAGCCCTCGACATCCGGCTTGGCGTCACCCGAAACGAGGCCCTCGGACGCACGCTCCTTGGGCGTTGGAAGGACACGCTTCACATGAAAAGTCGGGTCTTTTTTCTGGCGAATAATCGTCGGCAAAATCTCGCACCACGCCGAGAGGATATTCGGATACGGAGGCGGGCAGTCGTCCTTGACGAGAGCGTGCAACTTGTGGAGCGAATGGAACGGGACCAGAGGGAACATGTGGTGCTCCACGTGGTAGTTCATGTTCCAGTAGATGAACCGGCTGATCGGGTTCATGTAAACGGTCCGGCAGTTGAGGCGGTGATCGAGGACGTTCTCGGCCAGGCCCGAATGTTGCGAGGTGTTATGCACGATCATGAGCCAAGTGCCAAAGAAATGTGGGAGGATGACGAGAAAAATGGGTACCCAGCTTTGCAGGGCCACCGACAAGGCGATAGTGCCTGCGTAGAGGGCCAGGACGATCCACGCGTTGCGCCTGATTTTTGAAAACTCCGTCTCCGGAATGAAGGTGCTCTCCTCGGCCGAGATCAGGCCTGCCGCGTGGCGGAAGACGCTCGGGAAATAAGTGCGATAGACCCCAACGGCAAATAGCCCGAAGAACAACTCCCTGAGTTTCGGTGGACGCGGAATTTGAATCTCGGGATCGCGCCCGACGATGATCGTGTCGCTATGGTGGCGGGTATGACTCCAGCGCCAGACCACCGATTCGCGCATGACCATGAACGAGGCGACCTCGTAGAGCAAATTGTTCAACCAGTCTGTGCGAAAGGCCGTGCCGTGCCCGGCCTCGTGCCATCGCGAGTCGGACGCTGTGGCATAAAGGACGGCATAGGCCATGTAGGGGAGCGCCACCCACCACGTTCCCCAAAACGCGAAGGTACCCCACCCCGTGAGCCCCAGCAGAGCAAACCACAAAATCGTGTCGCGGATCGGCGGGCCATCGCGACGCTCGAGGAGTTTGCGCATCTCGGCGCGCGGCACGGGGCTTTGGTACCAATCCGCCTCGGCAAGCCCTCGTTCAATCGCCCTCGTGGCATTTTCACCAGTGAGGCTGTAATCGAGGTGCTTGGGTGGGCGCATCAATGTGGCTGTGGCATGGTCGTCGTGCATAGTCTTGAGTTTTTGGCTAAGGGTTGTTTCGAGTTTGAAAAATGGACATTCGCATTCCGGTGGAAGCTGCCCATTTGTTCAGAAAGGAAATGACACAATATCCCGAGGGCGTTTTTTGCCAATGGGCTGGAGTTGGTTAAATATGCACAAAATTCGCATTAGGCTTGATCTGTATCCCTATAACCTCCGAAGCTTCTGACATCCGGGTTTGTCCATGTCCTCTCCAATTCGTAAATCAGAACGCCTCGCTCTCAAGTATATCTATGGTTCGGTGGTACATTACCGACCGGGCGACAAGCTTGCGCCGCGCGTTTTGAAGGATTTCGAGTTGGTTTTGATGATCGAAGGAACGGCCAACTACGACCTAGACGGGCATGCCCGCAGCGCACCACGCGGCAGCATCATTCTTGCCCGCCCGGGTTTTCAGGAAACATACACTTGGGATAAAAAGTCCACCACGCGGCACGCCTATGTGCATTTCGACATCGAGACTGTTCCCAGCGATTGGCCGCCACTCGGCAGTTGGCCCGTCCTTGTTGAGAACCCCGACGACGTCATCCCCCCGATGTTGCGGCATCTGCTGGGCCGCATCGCTGCGCACGGTGAAAGGGCTTGGCCGAGCCTGCAAGCGTGGCCCGAGGAGAGCCTTTTTATGGAGTGCCTCTTGGGCATTCTACTCAAACCTTCAGGCCAGGAGGGCTTCGGCGTTGCAGACCGCCTGCCTGAGCAACTCGGCGCGTCGTTGAATTTGATGAGTTCGATTCTGGAGACAACTCCCCACCACCCCCTGCAACTCGCGGAACTAGCCAAACGCGCGGGCGTAACGGAAAAACACCTCTGCCGCCTTTTCCAAACCTCCCTTGCCCACGCGCCCATGGAGACATTTCGCCTCCTGAAACTCCAACTCGCCATGGCACTACTCGGGCGCTCGAGCTTAGCGATCAAGGAAATCGCCGACCGCTGCGGATTTGAGAATCCGCTCTACTTCACGCGATGCTTCACACGCGTTTACGGCAAATCCCCCACACAGATGCGGCAGTCCCTTCTCAATCAAGAGGCCCTACCACCCAATCCCCTCCCCCCGGACATTGGGCCCAGGATTTATTGGTGAAGCGCCTGAACTTTTTACCCAGGAAGAAAATCCACCCGAAAAAGAGGGTCAGCAACGAATGGCGCTAACTTAAGGTCGGTTTGGGATTTTTCCTTGGATTTTTGCCGGGGCGGT
>VFJO01000078.1 GCA_009886045.1 Verrucomicrobiota bacterium | reverse complement strand
GCCTCGAGTGCCGCAGCCCGCGCGGATCTTTTTACGTTTTCCCAAAAATCACCACCACCGGTCTCTCGAGTCGCGATTTCTGCATGCGACTTCTGCACGAAAAAAAGGTGGCTGTGGTGCCGGGGCCTGCCTTTGGCCCTGGAGGGGAGGGCCATGTGCGGTGCAGTTTTGCAACCGGCCTCCCCCAAATCAAAATCGCCATGCAGCGACTCGCGGAGTTTTTAGCAGGTAGTCCCCTCGGCTCCACCGAGGTACTCTAAGGAATTTCATTTATTCATGCCTGACGCATTTTCTGCCTTTCAAATCGCTCGCGCCTATGGGTCTTCCAGATTTCTCCGCAGATACATCGCCGCCAAAATGATCACGGATCCTGTTTACAAGATTTCGTGGAAATTTATCAGCATGCGTCAGAAGCCGGTCTGGGACATCGGATGTGGTTTTGGTCTTCTGGGAATCTCGATGCGCGGAGCTGGTCTCACCGAGCGCTACAGGGGTTTCGACACACGGGCTTGGAAGGTCAATAAAGGCATGGACGCCATGCGCCATTTTGGCTTTGAGGATATCGGCTTTGAAGTCCGTGAGACCCTGTCGGTGAAGATTCCTGAAGGTGTCACCGTCTGCATGTTTGACGTCCTGCATTCCCTGCCTCCACCTGAACAAAATGCCATGCTCGAGCGGCTTGCCAACGCGGCAGAGGCTGGCTCACTCATTCTTCTTCGCACAACATTCAAGGATGCAGGCGGACGGTACCTGATGACCTACCTGGCTGAATTTTTTGCCCGTCTCACAAGCTGGACTCGTGCAGGAGCCCTAAATTTTCCTTCGAAGCGAGATTTGGTTTCCTTTTTCAAAAGACGTGGACTCGGAATCGCTGCGACTCCGATTTTGGGCAAAAGCCCATTCTTGGGAGAGTTGATTGTGATTGAAAAGATCGGGGAGTAAAACCCTTCAGCGACGCGCTCAGCTTCAGGCAACCTGGTTGGAGTGATTTTCGAATAAGTCTGCGATTTCCAAGCGAGTTTTGAGTCGTCTTGAAAAAATCAAAATTTCTCATTGCATAACGTACTTTGCCTGTTAATTTCTCACCCCTTTCCAATGCCAAAAGCAATAGCACGCAGCAAAACGCGCAAATCAGTGGCCAAACGTTTCAAGATCACCGGGACCGGTAAGGTTGTTCGCAACCATGCTTCCCGGCGTCACCTTTTGGCGAGTAAAAATGCCAAAAAGAAACGTCACATGGCGAAGTCCGCAGTGGTCGATGAGACCGATGTGGCTCGCATCAAGGCCTGTCTGCCTTTCAGCCACTAGATCGCGCTGAACCAAAATCCTTTCGACTGCCCCGGGGATTGCCTGGGGATCACGGAGCCGGTGAGTCGGGGGATTTCAACCAAACAAACAACCGCTCCAAGGAGGCTCCGCGCCAAACGCGGAGTTTTATAAAATGCCAAGAGCCACAAATGCTCCAGCCAGCCGGGCGCGCCGCAAGCGCGTCGTAGCAGCTTCCAAAGGATACCGCGGCCGTCGTTCCAAACTCTTCCGCTACGCCAAAGACGCGCAGATGAAGGGAAAATACTGGGCCTACCGTGACCGCAAGACCCGCAAGCGCAATTTCCGCGCCTTGTGGATCACCCGTCTCAGCGCTGCAGTCCGCGCCGAAGGTATCACTTACAGCCGTTTCATCGAAGGTCTCAAATTCGCCAACATCGGGCTGGACCGCAAGGTTCTCTCCGACATCGCGGTGCATGATGAGGCGACCTTCAAGGCGATCGTGGAAAAAGTCCGCACCGCCCTCGATAACAAAAAAGCAGCCTAACCGAGCAATCTCCCGACCTTCGGGGGATTGACCACAAGGGGCACAGAGAACACAGAGGAGGGGAGTTAATCCAGCTCCTCTGTGGATACTCTGAGATCGGGTTATAAATCGAATCCAGCGAGATAGCATCCGGCGAGTGGCGTCTCGCCTGCCCTTATAATTTTATCTGCACCGATTGCTGCTGATCCAAATGTTAGAGTAATAAAAAAACTTACAACTACTCCTCCGACGGGGAAAACACCTAACCACAAATGACCTTTTCGCCACCGCCACCCGTTGTTTTCTTTGTAGTCAATTTTTCCCATGCAACAGCAAGTTGACGCCCTTCGCAGCGAAGCCCTTGAGCTCATCGCTCTGGCACATGATGCAGACTCTCTTGAGTCTGCCCGTTTGAAATACCTCGGCAAGAGTGGGGCGATCACCTCGCTCAGCGAGGGCATGCGCAATGTGCCGAAGGAGGAGCGGCCCTTCATTGGGAAACTTCTCAACGATCTGCGTGCGGCGGTCACGACCGCTTTGGAAGACTCTCAAAAGTGTCTTCTGGAAGCCTCCGACCTCGCTGCCTTTGCATCGCTCGATCTCACGCTGCCGGGCACATGCCCTGCGCCTGGGACTTTGCATCCGCTCACGCAGCTTATGGACCGCGCTGTGTGTTGCTTCCGCCGCATGGGATTTGCGATTGCCGATGGACCCGACATCGAGACCGAGTGGCATTGTTTCGATGCGCTGAATACGCTGCCTGACCATCCGGCCCGCAATGAACTGGATACCTTTTATCTTCCCGATGGCCGTCTCCTGCGCTCGCACACCTCGAGTGTGCAGATCCGAGTTATGGAAACAACGCCGCCGCCGGTGCGCATCATTGCTCCCGGCTCCGCCTACCGCCGCGATGAAGTGGATGCCACACACCTCGCGCAGTTTACCCAGATGGAAGGACTCTATGTGGCTGAAAAAGTCAGTCTCGCCGATCTCAAGGGGACACTGGAGTTTTTCTTCCGTGAGCTTTTCGGGGCTGGCACGGACATTCAATTCCGTCCGCATTTTTTCCCATTCACTGAGCCAAGCTACGAAATCGACATTCGCACACAGGTGCTTGGAGGTGAGTGGATGGAACTCGCCGGCTGCGGCATGGTCGATCCCGCTGTCTTCGAGGCCATCTGCGAGCGCCGTGGCGACCGGGTTTATGATCCCGAAAAAGTCAGCGGCTTCGCGTTCGGTTTTGGCTTGGAGCGGCTTGCCATGAATCTCTCTCGCATTCCCGACATCCGGATGCTTGTGGAAAACGATCTGCGCTTTCTGAAACAATTTTAATCTTGTCGTGAAAATTTCCATCAACTGGCTGCGTGATTATGTGGACTGCCAACTGCCGGCGTCCGAATTGGAAACCCTCCTGCGCCGCGCGGGGCTTGAAGTGGCAGGCATCGACCAGCGCGGTGCCGCCATCGAACATGTCGTCGCTGCCGAGATTCTTGAGTCCACCCAACACCCGAATGCCGACCGCCTGAGCGTTTGCAAGGTGAACGACGGCTCGTCCGAACCGCGCCAGATCGTTTGCGGTGCCAAAAATTATAAAGTCGGCGACAAGGTTCCACTGGCACTTCCGGGTGCCGTGCTGCCGGGGGATTTCAAAATCAAGACCGGCAAGCTGCGGGGAGTCGAGAGTGAGGGCATGATGTGCAGCGCGAAGGAACTCCGCCTCGCGGAGGAATCCGATGGTCTTCTCATCCTGCCGCCTGAGACCGCTCCGGGCACCCCGATCAAAGACCTCTTTCCCGCCGAAACCATTCTGGAAATCGAGATCACTCCGAACCGCTCCGATTGGCTCAGCCACCTTGGCGTTGCCCGAGAGATCGGAGTTTTCACCGGTTTGCCGGTCAAGGCGCCTGAGCCAGCCCAGCCGCCCACAGCAAGCGCCGGGGGTCAGGTGCGCATAGAAGGCGATGGATGTAACCTGTACACGCTGCGCCGTATTTCCGGCGTGAAGGTAGGCCCCAGCCCGCAGTGGCTCCGCGATCGCCTGGCGGCTGTGGGACTTCGCTCGGTAAACAATGTAGTGGATGTCACAAATTTTGTTCTCTTCGAGCTTGGCCAACCACTGCACGCCTTCGACGCGGCGAAAATTTCCGCCCCCCTGCAGGTCCGCGCTGCATCTGAGGGCGAGGTCTTCCGCTCACTCGATGGAAGCGACTACAAGCTACCAGCGGGCTCACTGATCATCGCTGATGGCAATGGCCCCACCGCCTTGGCCGGTGTCATGGGCGGCGAGGGGAGTGGCGTCACTGAGTTCACAACCGATATTCTTTTGGAGAGCGCCGTTTTTGATCCCTCCCGGGTGCGCCGCGCCTCGCGTGCGCTGGGGCTTTTCAGTGATTCCAGCTATCGCTTCGAGCGAGGGGTGGATCCCGAGGGTGTCGCTATCGCATCCGCTCGCGCGGTGGAGTTGATCTTGCAGGTTGCAGGCGGCTCGGCCGACTCCGCCCTTCTTGTTTCCGGTAAATGTCCAGAACGGGGCAAGGTTTCCCTGCGCCATGCGCGTGTGCGCGATCTGCTCGGCATGTCTCTCACTAACGCTGAAATCGAATCCGCCCTCTCCCGTGTCGGTTTGGAAAAACTCGCTGCAGGTGAAGAAACCCGCTGGAGTATTCCCGGATACCGTCGGGAACTCCACCGCGAGGCCGACCTCATCGAGGAAATCGCCCGCGTCGTGGGAATCGAAAAAATCCCATCTCTCGCCCGAGGCCCCTTCGCCGCAAGTTCGGATGCCGATGCCGCCTACGATTTTGCAATGAACCTCCGCAGCCGTCTCGCCGGAATGGGCTTCCACGAGGCGCGCACCAGCACACTCGTATCCGCTGCAGATGCGTCACATTTTGGCGAGGCCGTGGCCTTGAAAAACCCCTTTGGCGAAGATCAGTCGCAGCTCCGCAATAGCCTCGTTCCCGGACTCCTTGCTGCGCTCCGCCGCAATCTCGATCAAGGTGCGAAATCCATCGCCCTCTTCGAGTGCGGTCGCGTGTTCCACCCAAGTGGCGAGGGCCAACGCCTCGCAATCGTGCTCACTGGCGAACGCCATGAACCAAGCTGGCGTGGAAGGATGGAACGCTCGTGGGATGTCTTTGACCTCACCGGTGCAGTGCGCCAACTCGCAGGCCTCCATGAGCACGATCTCGTGTCGGCGTCTGCCCCTGCGGCCCCGTTTGGCGCGTGTGTGGATGTTTTTCGGAATGGCAAAAAAATCGGCGTCGTTGGTCAATTGTCCCCTGCCGTGGGGCGTGAAATCGGAGCCTCTACTCCGCTCCTCTGCGCGGAGTTCGACATCGACCTCTGGCGCGCGGCGGCCTCCACGAAGACCCAAGTTACGGCTCTCGCGAAGTTCCCTGGCTCTGCACGCGACATTGCATTTTTGGCCCCGCTGGCATTGCCCTACGGAGAGGTGAGGTCTCTTATCGCAGATCTCCACGAACCCCTCCTCGAATCAGTGCGCCTGTTTGATCTCTTCATTGATACCAAAGGGGAAAAAATCCCGTCTGACAAAAAATCGATGGCCATTTCCTTGACTTTTCGCAGCCCCGAGAGAACTTTAACTTCAGACGAAATCCAAGGTGCCACCGACCGCGTCAAAGCGGCATTGAAAGACAGTGTGGGTGTTGATTTTCGAGAATAGTTCTTTCCACTAAACAGGAAAAATTTTCGCGGCTTCGGCTGCAACGAATTTGCCCTTCTGTGTTCGCGATTAAACGGAGCGAAGTCCCGGACCTATGTTGAATAAATCCCGGAGGCTTTGCGCTTGGCGAGATGACAGGCCTTAATTGGACGTCTGATTGCTGGGAATGCGGTCATCCACCCTAATCTTAGGGAACGGGAACTGCTCCGAAACGGCACGAGGAGGGCAATTTTTTTGAGGTATCAGATCGGATGGATCGGACGGGATTCGTTTTTTGCGCCGCACTGTGGGCAGGTCTGGAGATTTTTGGATGAGGTGCCCTTGTATTGAAATGCGCAGAGCGGGCATTGCGTCCAAGCGTGGAGTTTGCGAGATTCGCGCCGGCGCCGGATGGTTTCGTAGCAGAGCCAAGTGAAGAGGATTCCTGCTAGGAAGATGAAGAGGGCCGTAAAAACAAGCCAAGGCAGGGGCATTCGGATCATGGATGAGCGGGGGTGAAGTGGGTTCCTAAGTGAAAGTCCACAAATCCCCAGGCGAGAGGGAGGTTTTCAGCGGGTAAAAATCGGAGGGATTTGAGAACTTGCATCGCTCGCAAATCAATGCCGGCATTTCCTGAAGACCGTTCGTTGACAATGTGGGCAACGGAGCCGTCACCTCGGAGGCCTACAAAAAAAGTGGGTGCATCCAAGGAATCGTGCGAATCTTTTGGAACGAGTATGTCGTCCGGAGGGAGAGGAAGCCGGTCGACGAGTTCTGACGTGGAGGTGAGGCGGTTGGAATCGAGTTGTGCTGATCTCGGAGGGGGCGTTCTTTTTGAAATCGTGATGGCAACGGGGCCGGAGGGGTGTGCCTTTGCTTCAGAGACTCTGGCACGTGGTGGCATATTCAGAAGCGCCGTCTTACTCGAGGCGTATTGGGGAACATAGGCGGCGCTGAACCCGCTGAAGTCTGGAGTTCTGCGTAGCGGAGCAAAAAGGGAGGGATCGTTCGAGGCTAGCGTGGTCTCAAGTTGGGCGAGTTCTGGGCTGCCTTTACCCAAGAAGTAAACGCGTGCGGGGTGGAGTCCATCGGATTTGACCGGGGGGTTGGCTACTGAGAAGAGAAAAAAAATCCCACTGTGGGCGAGGGCTGCCAGGATGAGCATGGCAGGAAGGACAAGATGGATGCGGTGGCGGTGTGGCCACTGAAAAAGCAGGGCGGCGGATTTCACTTTTCCTCGGAAGTGGCTATGACGGTGGGATAGCCGAGTCCTAGAGAGATATTCATGACAGCGGCAAGTTTTTCAAACGGGGCATGGCGATCGGTTTTGATGATCAGCGTGTGTTGGCGTGACGTCCGTGCGCGAAGCTTTTCGGCAAGCTCTTCGAGTGTTGTTTCCTCGTTCTCAAAATATACGGCAGAGAGTGGGGCCGCGACGATGCTGATCACAAGAGGGTCGCGCTGCGGGGCGAGGAGAAATGGGGAGTCCGGCACAGCGACACTCACTCCAGGCTGCAGGAGAAAGGAGGTGCTGAGTACGATGTAAAAAACCAGCAGCAACACGACGTCCAACGAGGGAGCTATGAAAATAAGAGCGGGATGGAGGGCTGGTGAGCGTTGGAGTTTCACACGGAATCCTCGGATTTCGAAGTGGAGCGGAGGATTTCGAGCATTTCAATGCCGGCCCGTTCGATGTCGTGAAGTGCATCGTTGACTCGAGCCGAGAGGTAGCTATGGGCAACAAAGGCGGGTAGTGCAACGGTTAGGGCTGCTGCGGAGGTGAGCAGGCTCTCATAGACGCCGCCTGCTATCTCAGCCGCCGTTGCGTAGCCGCCGTGTATGGTGATTTGTTGAAACGCTGTGAGTAGGCCGAGAATTGTTCCAAGCAGGCCGATGAGTGGCGTGGCATAGGCAATGGTTCCCAGGAGGGCTAAGTTGCGCTCCAAGCGGGGAACTTCGAGTTGACCAGCCTCTTGTGCGATATCGCGCAGTTCGGTGCGGGGTGCATCGTGGCGGAGAAGCATGGAGTGCAGTACACGGGGCACTGGCCCAGGGGACGCCGCACATTCTTGAATCGCCTCGGCAAAGTTTCTGTTTTTGATCAAATTCGCAAGGCCCCGCAGGAAATCTCCGGTTTGCATCGAGGCGCGGTGGAAATAAATGACGCGCTCTAGGAAGACGCCCAAGGCGGTGATACTGCAGGCGAGGATAAGCCACATGAGCGGGCCGCCCTTTTGCACAAGTTCCATCATAATCTAGATGGTTTAAATGATGACCCGTCCGGCGGCAATGGCATTTAGCCCTGCGGCTGGTTACAAACTGGTGGCTTTGGGGGAAGTGCCAGTGGAGCGCGAGCAAGTTCGGTGAGTGTGGCTGTCATTTTTTCTCGCACGCCAGGAACGAATCCCCGGTCACCATGAAAGACGAGTAGGGCTAGGTGGTCACTCTGGAAAATACTCAGCGGGCCTTTTGCCGTGTGGAGGGTCATTGCGGGAATCTCTCCAATGCCCATGCCGGCGGAGGCGCCCTGCATTGCTCGGAGCATTGCGGCGGCATTCGAGCTTAGCGACACAAGATCGAGACCCTCGGGGATATTATGGGAGGCAACGACTTGGGTGTCGGATGTTAGGATACAGGATTGGATGCCGGGTAGTCCGCCGCAGAGTTCAACAATTCGACCGGTGCTGAGTATCTCATCCGTCATGAAAAGAGCCTGGAGCGCGTGTTGCTCAGGAATTCCGGAGTTAGTATCCGAGTTGGTAGGTTGTGGCGGCTCGGGACTGAAGGGTGTGAGTGTGAGAAACGTTGTTTCTGTGACGCGTTGGAATGTCGGAAGATTGCTGATGATCTGGGCGAGTCTGCGTGGTGGAGGTTCGCATTCCACCTCAGCATGCGTCTCAACGGGGGATGGAGGTTCTTCGTTGTGCAGCGGCAAGCACTCGGGCGATCTGAGGATTTTTTCTAAGTGCGAAATCGGGGAGGGGATATCTGCCCGCAACAAGGAATCATCGGGTTCCTCAGGGGCTTCATTCATCGTTTCCACGAGTCTGTAGGATTTTGCGATTCGATGTGCAGGTAGGCGAACCACCTTGTTAAAAGGCGCAATCAAATCCGGTCGGATCTCGGCCAGTTGATTGAGTGAAAGTGTGGGGACGATGTGTGCAAAAATGTGCGATGCGGGAAGGTCGATGGTTTCATCTTCTTCGATCGGACGAAGGAGCAAGTCCGCGGGAAGGCAATCCGCAATATCGGAGATCCGCAGTCGCAGTGTTTGTGGTGCCTGACTTCGATAGGCGGGCGGCTCGGTTGCTGCGGATGGCGGGGCTGCTGACATATCTTTGTGTTTGTCGAACGTGACGGCAAAGTCTATCCAACAGGGCTTACTTAGCAACTCTGTGGAATTCGATTTTAAATTCACCGCCGACGGGTTGATTCCCGTGATCGTTCAAGAAGCTTCAGGAACAGAGCGTCCGGCAGGGCGCGTGCTTATGTTTGCCTGGATGAACCGAGAATCTCTCGCGATGACTCTCGATAAAGGTCTCATGACCTACTGGAGTCGCTCGCGTAGCAAACTCTGGCTGAAAGGCGAGTCAAGCGGCCACACTCAGCGCGTGGTGCGGTGGTTTGTGGATTGCGATAAGGACGTGCTGCTTTTCGAAGTTGAGCAGGAGACAGGCGCATGCCACACGGGTTATGAAAGCTGCTTCTTCCAGGAGATGGACCGCACTGCTCAGCAGCTCCCGGTGCGTGAGGAAAAAATGTTTGATGAAGGTAGGGTGTATCAAAAAAGCTGAATTTCTGCTGGAGGGCGTCGATCGGGTACCTCTGGCACAAAGTTCCTAAATGAGAATAAGGCCATTCAGGGCTGATTGACCAAGAAACCTCAGCGCATCACAGGAATGCCATCGCGCAGGAGTTGCTCGACGAAACCGGTGTGGTATTTGCCTTGGCGGAAGGCCTCATTGTGCATGATTGCCTGTTGGAAAGGAATCGTAGTCTTGATCCCCGTGATCATGTATTCGTTGAGGGCCCTCGACATGCGCTTAATGCAAGCGTTCCGGCTGGAGGCTGTGGCGATGACCTTCGCGATCATCGAGTCGTAGTG
>VFJO01000272.1 GCA_009886045.1 Verrucomicrobiota bacterium | reverse complement strand
TCGCCAGCATGGTCGAGCGCCGTATCCATGGCGGGGGCGATTTCTTTGATTCCTCTCTCTCCAAAACTGCCAGCTCTTGGGTGGATCGCATTGTCCAACTCGCGGGCCGATCCCAAGCCGCCAAACCAGTTCCTCAAGCCACTGTGGATGGAGTTATCCTCGACTCCATCGAAACCACCGATGTCGTGGAACTCGGCCCCGAACTCGTCGGCCTCAAAGCCTGGGAGGAGTTGCATTTCACGGGTATGCTCGAGGCCCTGGGCATGAACCCCAGCGCCATTGCCACAGCACAGCTCATGGTTTCCAACCGCCTCATCGAGCCTCTGAGCGAATGGGCTTTGATCGATTGGTCCCACCGCACCGCCCTTCCTGAACTCCTCGACATCCGCATCACCAAAAGCGCCAAGGACCGACTCTACCGCACCAGCGACGATCTCATGGCCCTGCGCAAGGACATCGAGTCCACCCTGCGCGAGCGCGAGCGCGATCTTTTTTCCCTCAGCCGCAGTGTCATTCTCTACGATGTCACCAATAGCCATTTCGAGGGTCTCTGCGCCTCCAACCCAAAAGCCAAACACGGAAAAAACAAGCAACACCGCAACGACTGCCGCCAGGTCGCCGTCGGCATCGCCTTTGACGAACACGGTTTCCCGCTCGCCCACGAGACCTTCGAGGGCAACATGGGCGACACCAAAACCCTGCCCATTATTCTCGATCGACTCGCCCGCCACGAGCAAGGCCTCAAGCCCGTGGTCATCCTCGACGCCGGATTTGCCTCGCACGCGAACCTCGCTCTGCTCAAGGAGCGAGGGTATTCCTACATCGTCAACATCACACGCGGCAGCCGCTCCAAGTATGCCGACTCATTTGAAAAAGAGACCTTCGAAGTGCTGCCCGGACGCTCCGAGGAAAAGCGCGTGGAGGTAAAAAAAATCACCGATCCCGAGGACCCCGCCGGCCATCTCGTCCTGTGCCGCAGCGCCCAGCGCCGCCTCAAGGAAGAAGCCATGGTTTCCAGCGCCGAGAAGCGCTTCCTTGCCGCTGCCTCCGCCCTCGGCAAGAGCATTGAAAAGGGCGTTTTCAAACGCGCCGCCGTCATCGAACGCAAAATCGGAGCCCTCCAAAAACGCCACGCCCGCACGGCCAGGTTTTACACGCTCAAACACGACGCCGGGCGACTCGAAATCACCCGTGACGATGACAAAATGAAAAACGCCATCGCTCAATGCGGTGACTATGTTTTGAAGACCGACAAGAGCCTCGGAGCCACACAACTCTGGGAACTCTACATGACCCTCCTCAAAGCCGAAGCTGGCTTCCGCCAACTCAAAGGCACGCTTGGACTGCGGCCGAATTTCCATCAATTGGAGGACCGCGTTGACGGCCACATCTTCATCAGCGTGCTCGCCTACCACCTTCTGTGTTGGATCAACAAACGCTTGGAGGCTCACAGCGACACGCGCGACTGGCAAACGATTCGCCACCTGCTAGGCACCCACAGCCTCGTCACCACCCGCCTTCCGCTCGCTGATGGACGCACAATCAACATCCGTAAACCCAGCCAACCCGACGACGAGCAAAAACGCGTCTACCAAATGCTCGGCATCGACTGGAAATCCGCCTTCCCAACCAAGAAAACCGAAATCCCAGCTTGAAGAGATTGTAGTGCCTTTGGAGAGACCCCCTAGGTTTTATGCGGGTCTCAGGCCACCCGTGAGAAACTTGGGTTAACACCGATAAATAGATGCTCAGGTGCATTCGCGGCGCGAATGGCGCAGGAAAAAACAAAAAATCTGCAAGCAGGCTTGTGAGATTTTTGCTTTTTTTCTGCCAATCCCAGCGTGCTGGGGTCACCAGTGCCCAACCGGGTAATCCATGGTTAGTTTCCTCCTGAACATCCTGCTTGTCACGCCGGAGTCGCGAAGCGCGTAGGCGGATCCTGTCTAAATCCCTTTTGTCGTTATACCGGCCCAGTTCGAATTGTTACGAAAATGTAACAATACCCCCATTGTTTTGGCGAGGTAACCTAAGGAATGTTCTGGGCTTTCTATGCTGGGCTACAAATCTCGTATATTTCTTCGTCAACGCGTGCCATTGGTTAGGTTCATAATCCGCAAGAAATGGCTCTGTCTGCCTCTGGCACTCATTCCTATCTTTGTGGTCGTCGGCAGTGTGATTTGGGCTGCCCCCAAGTTGAAGGCCCGCCAGTCCCGTGAATTTCTGAATGTGGCTGAACGTTATCTAAACACCGGAAAAACGAGGGATGCAGTGATCAGCTTGAACTCCTCGCTCCGGCTCATGCCCAGTAATCCTTCCGCCCTGCGATTGCTGGCCAGGATCCAGACTGCCCAAGGCGACCCTGCGGCTCTTGAGAGTTGGAACAAGCTTCTGGCAACCGACAAAGTCCAATTGGAAGATCTAATCATGTGTGCCCAAGTGGCGGCAAACCAGCAAGACTGGGCTCTGGCAGATCGTTTAGCGGATGCAACAGCGCTTTCTGGAAACAAAGGTCTCCCTCACCTGATCCGGGCGAGACTCCTGCGGTTGAAGGGTGATCCCTCACTGATCGAAGCGGAACTCCGGCAAGCCATCGAAAAGGATGAGACGCTTCTCAGCAAACGCGCCTTGGCCGAACTCCTCCTCTCACAGCGATTGAATGAAACGCAAACAAATGAGGTCTTTGAAATCCTGCGCGAAATTTCAAAAACACAAGACGCCAGTGGAGCCGAGGCGCTTGCAACCGCTCTCTTCAAGGGCATAGTGCCTCCCGATGAGATACCCGGATGGATCGCGGCGATTCGAGCACACCCCGACTCAAACCAGCGCTTCCTTTGCATAGCTGACTACACCGAAAGCTTGTGTGGCTTGGCATCTCACGATGTGGTAGTAGCGAAACTCCATGCGCGGGTGGAAAAAGCTCCACTCAAAGACCGCGCCGAGGGCATGGAGTGGCTCTTAAGCATGGGTGAACCGGAATTGGCTGCAAAATTACTAAACCCAAGCGAGGCTCAGCTGTCGGAATCGACCTACTATATCTGGCTCGATGCCAACTCGCTGATCGGAAATTTGCCGATGGTTCTGAAAAGCCTCGATGACCCTGCCAATCCAATCAAGGAGGGTTATTTGATCCTGCTTTATAAAGCAGGGGCCTATGTCACGGCAGGGCACCCAGAAGAAGCTGACCCTCTCTTCTTATCAGCCTTCGAGCAAACACAAGGAGACAAGGAGAAGTTTTTAAAATGCCTCGCATTTTTAAATATTTCCAAGCGAGACGATCTTTTTGAAAAAGGTCTTGAAAAGGTGTTATCCGATTCATCATATGCGGCGGATTGCTTCAAAGCCCTTCTTCCATCGACTTATCTGCGGCGCGACTCTGCAGCGACTCTCCGATACTATGAACTGGCTGCACAATTTTCCCCCAGATTGACCTCAGACGCCGCACTCCAGAATGATCTGTTCTACCTAAAAATCCTCATGGGTGAGCAGGGAGTTGCCAAAAAGTTGGCCGGAATGAGCCAAGCAAATCCGATGGATCAATCACTGCGAATCACCCACGCTTTTGCAGTATTCAAAGGCGGTGATCAAGCAGGCGCTCTGAAAATCCTAAAAGGCTCAGAGATACAAATGGCCGCAATCACCCTTTTACCTCATGAAAAAGCGGTTGTTGCTGCAATCCTGATGGCAAACGATCGAACGAAGGAGGCCGAACTCGTGGCGCGCATGATTCAGCCCAATCAGCTTTCCATACAAGAAATCCAGCTGGTTCAAAACTCCTTCTCGTCTCGAAAACAAGCTTTGCGAGTGCCCACGGGCGCCATGAGTCCTTCGCCCAAGGCGGCAAACAAGACCAATTGATAAAGAGGTGGATTGCAGCAATAACCTCTCATTCATTCCAGCTCATTTTAAAAAAATAAATCCTAATGAATGATTATAGTGGGGCATCTGAACAAAAGCCAAAAAATCAAACATTACTCATCTTTCTTGCGTTATTTGGCTTTGCCCCGTTATTAGCGCAGTTTTTCTTCAACCTCTGGCAGTTCGACACTTATCAATTTTTCCCACTTGCCTTGGCTGGAGCAGTTGCGCTAATACTCCGGGCAGCTAGGGAGGTGGATAGACCACTCACGCCGGGCAGTTTTTGGGTTCCTCTGCTGATCATTCCTCCCGCCCTGTTGTTACTGGCGTTTGCATCCCTGGTGTGGTCACCATGGATGGCAGCCTTTTCCTTTTTGCTTATGAGCTTTGGCGTGCTCTGGCAATTCGGCGGTTGGAGACTCGTAAAATATTTTCTTCCCGGCTGGTTTGTGCTCCTCACCGTCCTTCCGCCTCCTCTCAAACTAGACGAACGATTTGCCCTCCTGCTCCAAGGGTGGGCTGTCGCTGGAAGTAGCCGGATTCTTGATTTCCTCTTAATTCCACACGAACGAACGGGCTTAATCATTGAAATTCCAGGCATGCGATTGCTCGTGGAGGAGGCCTGCAGTGGGATTAACTCCATCCTATTCATGACCTTTGTGTGCGTTTTTTATGCGATGTGGAGGCGGCGGTCTGCCTTGTTTACGGTCGTGCTTTACATTTTCACGATCGGTTGCGTGCTGGTAGGAAACCTTGTTCGGATTGTCTCAGGCGCATGGGCCTTCCACCAATTCCAAGTGGAAATTCTCACCGGATGGAAACATGAAGCGATTGGACTCACTCTGACAGCGACTTACATCGGACTTATCATTCTTGCTGAAAGGTTTATGAGATTTCCAGGATCTTACTGTGGTGATGACGCCTCTGATATCGCACCTCCACAAGAACCTCTCTTGAAAAGCATCAATCTCGGCTTGGGATTCAAGTTTTTAACGATTTTGCTTGTTTGTCTTGGCCTGGTCCAATTGGTGCGAGGCTGGGATTTCCACACGCAACGGGAGGGTGCGAAAAAAGTCAACACCACCGATTTCAATGGGACAGCTCTCTTTACGCTTCCGCCGGAAATTGACGGATGGAAATTGGTCGGGGAGCCAAAACCCCAATCAAAAACAGCAGCTTATGAGGATGGCGTGCACTCCCACATCTGGAAGCTTCAAAAAGACGGGATGCAGGCTATTGTATCCCTCGATTATCCATTCTTCGGCTACCACGATGTCACGGTCTGCTACCGCAATTCGGGGTGGACTGTCAGCGAGAGCAAACTCCTGCAGGCATCGGCAGAAAACGGCCTCATTTCCAATATGCAGGTCTTATTAGCTCGAGAAGGGGGACTAAAGGCGATGCTTTTCTACAGCACGGTGGATGAAAGAGGGATCTGGCTGGAGGATTCCCCCGATCGCTCAGCATACAACAAGGAGGGACAACCTCTCCAAGAGGGAAATCTCTTCGAACGACTTCTCTCAAGACTTCGCCTCGTACCGATAGCCAATGAAAGCTACGATATGGCTGTCAATTTCAGGATTCAGACACTCGCCGCCGCTCGAGGTGGTCTTAGCACCGCGCAGAAGCGAGATCTTGAAAAATTGTTTCAGAAAGTAAGGCTTATTCTTTCAGAGCAATTCATCATGGCCTCCCCCACTCCGGTGCCTACTCCAAGCGCCACTCCTTTTGATTTCGAGCCGCTCCCGACAAATTCACCAGATCCAACAGCCCGCGCGATCCGAGAGGCGCGAGAAGCTAGCGCTGAGGCAACGCCTGAGGATCCCACGAAAAAAGCAATACAAGCTGCCAAACAAGAGGCGCTGGACGCCGAGAAAGCTGAAGCTGAGGCAAAAAAGCAAGGGCAACCCAAAAAAGAGACTCAGCCAAAATAAAACGGCGTTTTATGTTTCGCAGCTGCCTGCACACTTCCGAATCGCGAAACCCGCAGTGCAGAGGTCAAAAGGGTTAGCCGTAGAAACCGGAGCGACCTCCGCCTATAGAACCAGAGTCAAAGAGTCAATCTCAGGCTTTTTGAATAGCTCCACCCGCCGAAGGGGATAGCTCATCTTCTTTCAGCAAGCACCTGAACTTGCTTTTTAGTATGATCGGCTCGTGTGAAGTTTGAGCCGATTTTTTTACGAACCAATACCCGACTCTTCCGGAGGGCTAGGTTACTCTCCCCGTACCGATCGGGGCGGTTCCTGCGGAGCACTCAGCTCGTAAAATTTTTCGCAACGTCTTTCCTTTGCATTCCATCGGCCTCCAGACTCGACGCACTTATTGATTTCAAGAAAATCTGGACTGAAGCCGTGGATGACATAAAGGGTGAAGAAGTAGCCCCCAACCACAAGAATGGTTGTTCCAATCAGCATCAATATGGCTTTAAGAGGCATTTCTTAGGGGTGAGAGGCATGATTACTAAATCGTTAATCTCCTAAAAGGAAAAGAAAAAATTCGCCTCCGACTCGCGTGGATCTCTTCCTCGACTTGATTCTGAAAGTATTTTTGAGACCATCTCTAGGAAGTGACTTCGTCCAGCAACAAACCCGTTCGCATTTTGATCCTTACCGCAAGTATGGGAGAGGGACACAACACGGCTGCACGCAATATCGAGCACGCCCTCGCGGCCCACGGCAGAAGCAGTGCAGAGGTGCTTGTCGTGGATCCCTACACGAGAACAAATCCGGTGGTGAACCGCTGCATCCAGCGCGGCTACGCAACGGCGATCAATAATTATCCCCGACTTTGGAAAATGGTTTTTGCAATGCTCAGCCAGCCCAAGGTCATTGAGGGAATGGCGCCGTTATTGGCTCAGCTCACGAATGCAGTGCACTCGCTGGTGCGGGAATTCCAGCCCGATCTGATCGCATCGACCTATCCAATCTTTGGCTACATCATGCAAAGAATCCGCTCGACGGATTCACGCATTCGAATGCCTTTTTACATGGTCATCACCGATTCCACGATGATCAATCAGACATGGTATCGCTACCCTTGCGACGGGGCGATTGTGGCCGATGATCCAACGGCAGATGTTTTGCGACGAGATGGCGTGGAAGAGGAAAAAATCCACACGCTCGGCTTTCCTGTGGGTGTGCAATTTGACGAATTCATTCCTACGCCACCTCCACACGATGGCCAATGGCGTCTGCTTTTCTTTCCCGGCGGTCCACTGCCTCGGGCGATTGAAACCCTTGAGCACCTTGCCACGATAGAGAACGCGAGTGTCACAGTCATTACAGGTCGCAGGCAAGATGCCCACGGGGCGCTTTCGCGCGCAGGATTGCCTCGCAAGGGTCATCTGATTGGTTGGACCGACAAAATGCCTGACCTCATGGGCTCTCATCATCTTTTCATCGGCAAGGCGGGCGGCGCCACAGTGCAGGAGGCAATTGCCGCGCAGCTCCCATTCATCGTGAGCCACGTTGTTCCGGGTCAGGAAGAGGGCAATATTGCACTCATCCAGCAAACGGCGATTGGCGCCCTTGCCTCAAACAGCCCTGCCGACATCCTGTATATCGTGAAGGGCGCTATGGCCAATGAAGCTGCTCTCTGGCGAACTTGGCGCAGAAACCTTTTGCAGATTCAAAAACCTTCCGCCTCCCAGGCAATTGCTTCCTTTCTTCTCGAGCGGGCCAAAAGCAACCAGACCTAGCAGCGGGATTTTCGAGAGGTCAGTGGGCCAGAATTTTATCCAACAGCAGGCTGCTGCTGGGTGAGACAGTGGAAGGCACCGAGCCCCCAGATGAGTTCGCGGCAATCAATCGGTACGATGCGACGGCTTGGAAAAGCCTCATGAAGAGCGGAGACCGCCCAAGAGTCACTGTGCTCATTAAAGACCGGTAGGAGGACGACCGAATTCGCGATGTAGAAGTTCGCATAGCTTGCAGGGAGGCGTTGCCCCCCTCGCGTGAGGCGCGTTGGCATAGGAAGTGTGAGCACATGCAACGGCTCGCCAGAGGCCAAGCGCATCGTGTGCAAGCGGTCGAGATTCAGCTTGAGCGGCTCAAAATTGGGATCGTGCTCATCCTCTTCGACCGCAGTAATGACAGTGGCTGGACCAACGAATCGCGTAATGTCATCGACATGGCCATCCGTGTCATCACCTTCGATGCCATCTCCAAGCCAGAGAATTTGGGAGACTCCGAGTTTGTCGCAGAGTTTTTTCTCGATCGAGGCACGATCGAGTGTGGGATTGCGGTTGGGATGGAGCAGGCAACTCTCGGTGGTGAGAACCGCGCCCTGTCCGTTCGTGTCAATGGATCCCCCCTCGAGCACAAAATGTTCGAAATGAAATATAGGAAGTCCCAGCGCCTTTGCCACGGCGGGAGGAACCGCATTGTCCTCATCGAAGGGCGAAAGCTTGTAGCCCCATGCATTGAAAGCAAAATTGAGCACGGCCAACTGCGGCGACTTATCGCGCTTCACAAAGATAGGTCCATGGTCACGGCACCAAGGCTCGTCGGTGGGAATAGGAAAAAATTCCAAACGCTCCGGCGGGCAAGCCCGTAGCAACTGCCGGACGGATTTTTCCTGCTCCTTTCCGCTCACGTTGATGCGGACGATCTCCGATTCTGCAAGCGCCTCCACCATTTTGACGAACGTGGGAATGACCCGCTCATAGGAATCCGGGAAGCTATTGCAATCCGGCTGTGGCCATGAAATCCAAGTGGCCTCATGGGGTTCCCACTCGGCTGGCATACGGTATCCTTTTTCTGAGGGATTAGTATCGATCATACGACTTATGGTTTTCTGCTACTTGCGGCTGAGAACAAGGCAAAGTTCGTAAATTTTTTTCCCAGTTGGAGAATTTTTGTTTGCGTCTGCGTCAGCTGTCAGAACATGAGGAGCAAAAAAAGCGGCGGAGGTTTGATAATCCCCCGCCGCTTACAATTTCGACAGGCTATCTGCTAAATGGCTTTTTCACCTGTTTCGTCAGTACGAATGCGGATCGCCTCCTCGACTGGGGAGACGAAGACTTTGCCATCTCCGATTTTTCCAGTCTTGGCCGATTTCACGATCGCCGCAAGGGCTCCTTCTAGGAGGGAGTCGGTGACAACCACCTCGATTTTGATCTTCGGCAGGAAGTCTACTGTGTATTCGCTGCCGCGGTAGATTTCGGTATGGCCTTTCTGGCGTCCGAATCCTTTGACTTCGCTCACGGTCATTCCTTCGATTCCAAGGTCCGCGAGGGCCTCTTTGACCTCTTCAAGTTTGAAGGGTTTGATGATTGCTTCGATTTTTTTCATGGGAATTTTTTCTTAGAGTTGTGTGATTATTTGTTTAGAATGTAGCCTTCTTCTCCATGGTCGGAAATGTCTAATCCGGCAGCTTCATCCTCAGGCGATGGGCGGAGACCAATTGTGAATTTGACAATCATCGTTACGATGAATGTTCCCACAAGGGCGAGTGCCAGAGTCAGGCCGATGGCCTGTAGCTGCACCATCCACAACGTACCGCCTTCAATGGCAGCCTTGAGGCCGTTCTTCGCAGCATAAGCATCGCTGACCAGGTTAGCATTCACAGCGGAATTTGCATAAACGCCGGTGAGCAGGGCACCCAAAGTTCCGCCTACGGCATGGACGCCGAAGGTGTCAAGGGCGTCGTCATAGCCGATCAGGGATTTGAGATAAGTCACCGCGAGGAATGGCACGATGCCGGCAACCACACCCAAGATGACAGCGGCTGTCGCATCCACAAAGCCGGCTGCGGGCGTGACCACAACTAAGCCAGCCACTGCACCGGAACAGAATCCGAGGATACTCGGATGACCCTTGAAGCAAGCTTCCATAACCGCCCAGACAAAGGCTCCCACAGCGGCTGCGAGAGTCGTCGTGAGGAAGGCGTTAGCGGCAATCCCGTCAGCTGCGAGGGCGCTACCGGCATTGAATCCGTACCATCCGACCCAGAGCATTCCTGTACCAACCATGCAGAGGACCATGCTGTGCGGCGGCATTTGGGTTTTTCCGAAACCGAGACGCTTGCCAAGAAGAATGCAGAGGAGGAGTGCAGACCAGCCAGAGGACATGTGCACCACAGTGCCGCCAGCGAAATCGATGGCTGGGATCACCGCATCAGCATTCCAAACGCCGTTCATGAGGCCAGTACCACCCCAGACCATGTGGGCGAGCGGGAAGTAAACGACAAACATCCAGAGGGCCGTGAAGAGCATGACAGCCCAGAACTTCATGCGTTCTGCCGTGGCACCGAAGATAAGCGCCGGCGTGATGATCGCAAATGTGAGCTGGTAGATGCAGAAAATGCTTTGCGAAATCCAATAAGCGTAGGTCGTATTGGGAGCGGCTCCCACATCCTTAAGGAAAAAGAACTCCGTGCCACCTAGGAACGGACTCGCAAAGTTGGTTCCAAAAACCAAACTGTAGCCGACAGCCCACCACAGGATCGTCACCATGCCAGCGATGCCGAGACACATGGCCAGAATCGAAAGGACGTTCTTGGCACGAACAAGGCCACCGTAAAAGAGAGCCAAGCCGGGAAGTGTCATGAAGAGAACCAGTGCGGCTGAGGTCATCTGCCAAGCATTGTGGCCAGGGCCCGCGACGCCAGCGATTTTGCTGCCAGCCGGGTCTATGTTGTTAATGTAGGCTTCGAGCCCTGCGATGCGCTGCTCCATAGTCGGTTCAGCTGCAGCCTCCGCCGGAGCGGTGGTGGTTTCCGCGACAATGGTGGTGGTAGTTGTTTTTTCCTCGATCACAGTCGTGGTGGCGTCTTGCGCAAACGCCGATGACAGTGTAAGGGAACCTACCGCGAGAATTGCAGCGGCTAGGCGTGCCAGTGTTTTAGTTTTTATGAGCATTGTTGTATTGAGTTGATTGTGTGTCTTGGATTGAAAAAACCAAGGTGACGCAACCAATAAGCAATCAGCGTGCCAACCTTTTTCGAGGCGGTAAATTTTATGCCAGCCAAGGAACTGCTGAACGCAAATTTAGCCCCCGCTACGAATATCTTAAACCTAAGCAAACAAGGTTTTTAAAACTTATTTTTCGAAGGATTCCTTGTCATTGCCTTAATGATCTTGGCGGGCATCTTTTGGGGAATTTCTCTTGAGGCTCTAGGCGGATGCAGATCAAAAAAAGACAGCGACTATCGCGGTGTCGCTTTTTGCTCACTCGCTGGCTGCGCCGATGGCAAGCCGACAGGCACGACAATAGTCCGCAATGTTTTCGGCTTGGAGGATTCCCGAAACAATGACTGTGCGCTGAGCTCCGGCCCCGATGATGCTGGGGAGGTTTTCGAGTTTGATACCGCCAATGCAGTAGATCGGCAGCGGCACGAGCTTGTGAGCCTCTAGGATATCGGAGGTGCCAATGGCGACGTAGTCGGGTTTGGTCGGCGTTGAAAAGAGCGGACCAAAGCCGATATAGTCGGGTTTTTCTCCCACAGCCGATGTGGCTTGGTGGAGACTATGAGTGGAGAGGCCAACGATCTTGCCATGCCCAGCGAGGCTGCGGGCCTCTTGCACGGACATATCATCCTGCCCCACATGCACCCCGTCGGCTCCGGATTCGGCCACGAGGGCGGGATGGTCGTTGAGAATCAATGGCACTCCGGCGCTCCTGCAGAGCGGAACGAGAAGCCGAGCGAGCTGAAGGATGTCAGCGGGGAGGAGGCGTTTTGCACGAAGTTGAAGGATTTCAACTCCGCCATCGAGCATCTCGGTGGCAATGCGAGGGACATCTACCGGGGCGACGTAGCCCATATCCAGAATGCCGTAGAGCCGAAATTTGTGGAGGTCGAAGTTCATTTGCGGAGGCCTTCCGGTTTGCAGGAGCAGTTCCCACCACAGATTGGTTTTGCTTTTTTTTGACGCTTCCAAAGCCCACGCAACAAAAAAGCGAGCGCCCCGCAAATCGCAAGAGGGATGAGGAAGAGTTCAAGTACAGTCATGCGATCAAATTAACCTGCCAATCTGGTAAATCAAAACGGCTCCCAGCCAAGCCAGACCGGTCATTCCAAAGAATGAAAAGGCCGCCCAGCGCCAATTGAGCTCCCGGGCGATGATGGCAACAGTCGCCCCGCACTGCATACAAAGCGCAAAGAAAACCATGATTCCCAGCACGACGGGGAGAGTGAAAACAGGCTCGCCTTTCCGCGGTCCGCTGGTCCATTTTTCATTCAGCAGAACGCTGCGCAAGTCATCGGACCCCTCATCCACATCAGCTCCGAGATTGTAGATGATTCCCATCGTGGCAATAATGACCTCGCGGGCAGGGAAGCTGGAGAGGACTCCCACAGTAATCTTCCAGTCAAATCCCGCAGGGTCAAAGACGGGTTGCACAGCTTTACCGAAGCGACCGAGATAGCTTTGCTCGATGTAGGCGGAATCAATGCGGTGGGTGAGAACTTGGTTCAATTCGGAAGCGGGGTTTTTTAAGGCATCCTGAATCTCGACCTCAGAATGGTTGGCAGCGGCCTCGCGAAGAAAAGATTGGGTGGTTTGTTCCTCCACGCTTGGGTCACGCGGAAAGTACAGGAGCGACCAAATGAGTACGGAAAAAGCAAGAATGACGGTTCCTGCCCGCAACACAAACTCGCGCCCGCGTTCCCACATGCGATGAAAAATATTTCGCAACGTTGGAACACGGTAATCGGGCATCTCCAAGATGAACGGCTGGGTTTTGATTTTGAGAAAAAACGTGTTCAGCAGCCATGCAAGCGGAAGCGCAAGAGCGAGACCCACAAAATGCATCGCAAAAAGCACGCCACCAGCCACAAGCGGACCGTAAAGAGGCTCGATGAATGTCCCTATGAGAAGGATGTAAACAGGCAATCGCGCCGAACAACTCATAAAGGGCGCCATGAGAATCGTGGTCAAACGCGCCTTGGGATCGCTCAGCGTGCGGGTCGCCATAACCCCCGGAATCGCGCAGGCATAGCTCGAGAGCAACGGCACGAAGCTCCGGCCATTGAGCCCGCACCAGCTGAAAAGCTTGTCCACGAGGAATGCCGCCCGGGCCATGTAGCCCGTATCCTCAAGCAGCGCGATGAAGAAGAAGAGGATCAGAATCTGAGGAAGAAAAATCAGCACCCCGCCGACACCAGCAATGATGCCGTCACAGACAAGGCTCTGCAGCGCGGGTGTGGAAGAGAGAAATGGACTGATAAAATCCTGAGCCGCAGATGTGCCAAGATCGATCAAATCCATGAGTGGCGCCGACCAAGAGTAAAGGCTCTGAAAAACCACATACATCACGCTCAGAAAAATAAGCGTTCCCCACACGCGATTGAGCAGCAAGGCATCAATCGAATCGTGGGAACGCGCGATCGGCCCGCTCGCTTCGACGACGCCCTCCAGGAGGGAATCGAGATGGCGATAGTGGATCACCGCCTCAGCGGAGCCCGGATTCAAGCCTGAATCACGGATGCTCCTGTGCGCCGAATCCACGAGCTTTTTAAGACAGATTTTGTCGCTCACTCCGCAGGCAAACACGCTGTCACTATCAAAAAGCACCCGGAGAGCCTCTGCTTGGCTGAGTTCACTGCTTCCCGAGTTCTGCAAACCAGCACGAAGAAGACCGCAACCTTGCGTGATGCACTCCGGCCAAGGGATTCGCGATAAGACAGAGGGCAACTCCAACGCGGAAACGATCGCATCTTTTAATTCGCTGAGGCCTTGACCTCGGGTGGCGACGGTTTTCACCACGGGAACGCCCAGTCGCTTCGAGAGCAAGTCCGCATCGATGCGAATGCCATTGCGTTTTGCCGCGTCGCACTGGTTCAGGACAATCAACGCGGGAATACCCAATTCTGAGCACTGAGAGACCAGAAGCAAATTGCGCTTCAGATTCGTGGCATCGAGGATAAAAACCAATAAGTCTGGCTTCTGAAATCCCCGCCGCCCACCCAGCACATCCATCACGACACGCTCATCTTTTGAGACAGCTGTGAGACTGTAGCAGCCGGGTAAATCCAGAAGGTCGATGGAACTGCCACCCACACGAAGAAGACCGGATTTTTTCTCTACCGTGATGCCCGGATAGTTCGCAATGTGCTGACGCAAACCGGTGAGGCGGTTGAAAAGGGTGGATTTTCCCGTGTTGGGATTTCCAACGAGCGCTACCAAAGGTCGCGCGGTTGTTTTTTTGAGAGGGGATTCAGCCAAGGCATTCATTCGGCTCCTCCCTTCACCCGGATAATCCTCGCCTCGGCTCGGCGGAGGCTGATCTCCTGCCCTTCGAGTTGCACGGAGATCGGATCACCGAGGGGGGCAAAGCGGGTAACGCGCACCATCCGCCCCGGAATAAATCCCAGCGAAGCCATGCGGTTTGCCCGGTCGCAATCCGTAGCAATACCCTCGATCTCGGCACAATCTCCCACCCTCAAACTATCCAGAGTGCGCGTGCAAGCGGCGATCCCATTTTGGCTTTCAAATTCTCCAAGCATTACCCCCAGCATACGAGATGGCATACGGGAGTCAATTGTTGAGATCGCGTCTCAACTGACCGGATGGGGATTTTGTCTCTCTTTGGCCTATTCAAGCTGCAAGCCTCAAAAGGGACGGCCCTTTCGCTGGCGGGACCTCCTCGGTTTGACCTTGCATCGGATGCTGCTTATGGTTTTTGCGCTGATGGGATTCTCATGGTGGGAGTCGCAGCAATGACTATTTTCGATACCCGCATGCTCCAGAACAAAGATTTAAAAATGGCACTTTGCCTTCGTTCAGGAATCTTCTGAAAATGAGATTGGCATTCGCATCAATCGGATCTCTTGGAGATTTGCACCCCATACTCGCCTTGGCGGTGGGTGCCGCACATCGAGGCCATGATGTGGTGGTGGCCGCAGCTCCCGGCTACGCGGGGAATGTAGCACGCGCTGGCTTGGAATTCCATCCGCTCCGCCCAGCCATTCCAGAGGACGCCGAGTCGCTGGCCTATTATTTTGATATGAAATTAGGACCTCGGCGTTTGCTGAGGGACATGATTTTTGCTGAGGTGGCGGCGACACACGAAGACCTGTGTGGAGCGGCTCGGGGGGCCGATCTTCTGGTCGTGGGCGAGTTGCTTTACACTGCGCCGGTCGTGGCTGCAGCAGAGAAAATTCCTTGGCTGAATGTCGTGCTGGCACCGACTTCGATGCTCTCAGCCACGGATCCCTGCGTGCTGGCTCCAGCCCCTTGGTTGCACAAATTTCGACATCTGGGCCCCTGGCTGCACCGCTTGGCGTATTGTTTCGGCCGCCTCGAAGGCCGCATGTGGGCAGGTGGGTATTACCGATTCCGGAGGTCTCTGGGTTTGCCGGCCGGAGCAAATCCCATCTTCGACGCGAAACACTCTCCGTTCGGCACGCTAGCAATGTTTCCGGATTTCTTGGCATCCCCACAACCCGATTGGCCCCGAGACACGGTACAGGCGGGATTTCCGTTTTATAACCAGGGCGGAGGAGTAGATGCAGTTGAGATTTTTTTAAAAAACGGAAGCCCTCCGATTGTTTTCACGCTTGGGTCAATCGTCGCGCATTTTGAACCATCGTTTTATCAAGCAGCCGCAGAAGCTGCACAGGCACTGGGTCGCAGAGCAATCCTTCTTACTGGAAGGAATGCCGCTGTACCTCAAGACCTCCCAGATTCGATTCTGGCGGTGAACTACGCCCCGCTCCATTCCCTTTTGCCGGGAGCAGTCGCAGTAGTCCATGCAGGCGGGATAGGGACATGCGCAGAGGCGCTCAAGGCCGGGCTGCCCTCGGTGGTGGTTCCCTACGCCTTTGACCAACCAGATAACGCCAGTCGGCTTCGCCGACTCGGTGTGGCCGAGATTTTGCCCCGTCATGCAATCTCGCCCGCGCGCCTCGCCGCGAAGCTTGATCGGCTTTTAAGCAATCCAGCGACAAGCACGAAGGCCGATCACCTTGCCAAGCTCATTCGCCCACAAGAGGCCTTGGACAGAGCCCTTGATAAAATCGAATCGGCGGCAGCATCGGAGTAAGGATTTTTTTCGAACATCTACGCTCTTGCAGACAGCGTTGCAGGCTGGCTATTCTCCGCGCTTTAAAACCCGCCCGATGAATATCCACGAATACCAAGCCAAAGAGCTCCTTGACCTGTTCGGCGTAGCCAACAGCCCAGGAGGAGTCGCCTCAACCCCAGAGGAAGCCGAAAAAATCGCTGCTTCCTTAAACACTCAAAACCTCGTCATCAAAGCTCAGGTTCATGCCGGCGGTCGCGGCAAAGGGACCTTCAAAAACGGCTTCAAAGGCGGAGTGCATCTTTGCAAGACTCCTGCTGAAATTCGGAATAGCGCTTCCAAGATGCTTGGGGAAACACTCGTAACCCACCAAACTGGCGAAGAAGGACGAGTCGTCCGCAAGGTGCTCGTTGCCCAATCAGTGGAAATCCAAAAAGAGCTTTATTTTGCAATCCTCATCGACCGCGCCATTTCAGCTCCCATCGTCGTAGCCAGCACCGAGGGAGGCGTCGATATCGAAGCTGTTGCCGAACACACTCCCGAAAAGATTTTTCACCTTCCCGTCGATCCACTCATCGGACTCCAGCCCTACCAAGCCCGCAAGCTCGCTAAGATGCTTGAGATTCCTGCCCCGCTTCTCAAAAACGCGAGCGCACTTTTTGAGAACCTCTACAAGCTCTTCATCGCCCGCGACTGCTCGATGGTAGAGATTAACCCCCTCGTCATTACCAAGGACAACCAAGTCCTCGCACTCGACGCGAAATTCAATTTCGACGACAACGCCCTCTTCCGCCACCCAGATGTCCAAGCCTACCGCGACATCGAGGAGGAAGACCCACGCGAGGTCGAAGCCTCCAAGCACAGCCTGAGCTACATCGGCCTGGATGGAAACATCGCCTGCCTCGTCAACGGAGCAGGCCTCGCCATGGCCACGATGGATATCATCAAACACCACGGCGGCGAACCTGCTAACTTCCTAGACGTCGGCGGTGGAGCCAGTGAACAACAGGTCACTGAGGCCTTTAAAATCCTAGTCGCCGACAGCCGCGTTAAAGCAATTCTGGTTAACATTTTCGGCGGCATCATGAAGTGCGATGTCATCGCTCAGGGCATCATCAATGCCGTAAAAGCCGTCAACCTCCCCGTTCCACTAGTTGTCCGCCTCGAAGGCACAAATGTCGATGCCGGCCGCAAGCTTCTCTCAGAGTCCGGACTCAAACTCACCGCGGCGACTGATATCGCCGACGCCGCAAAAAAAGTCGTAGCAGCCGCAGCCTAACTTCTCAAAACCATGTCCATTCTCGTTGATAAAAACACACGCCTGCTCGTTCAGGGAATCACCGGCAAGTC
>VFJO01000190.1 GCA_009886045.1 Verrucomicrobiota bacterium | reverse complement strand
TCGCCAGCATGGTCGAGCGCCGTATCCATGGCGGGGGCGATTTCTTTGATTCCTCTCTCTCCAAAACTGCCAGCTCTTGGGTGGATCGCATTGTCCAACTCGCGGGCCGCTCCCAAGCCGCCAAGCCCGTTCCTCAAGCCACTGTGGATGGCGTTATCCTCGATTCCATCGAGACCACCGATGTCGTCGAACTCGGCCCCGAACTCGTCGCCCTCAAAGCCTGGGAAGAGTTGCATTTCACTCCCATGCTCGAGGCCCTTGGCATGAACCCCAGCGCCATTGCCACAGCCCAGCTCATGGTTTCCAATCGCCTCATCGAGCCTCTGAGCGAATGGGCTTTGATCGATTGGTCCCACCGCACCGCCCTTCCTGAACTCCTCGACATCCGCATCACCAAAAGCGCCAAGGACCGCCTCTACCGAACCAGCGACGATCTCATGGCCCTGCGCAAGGACATCGAATCCACCCTGCGCGAGCGCGAGCGCGATCTTTTTTCCCTTAGCCGCAGTGTCATTCTCTACGATGTTACCAATAGCCATTTCGAAGGCCTCTGTGCTTCAAACCCAAAAGCCAAATACGGAAAAAACAAGCAACACCGCAACGACTGCCGTCAAGTCGCCGTGGGCATCGCCTTTGACGAACACGGTTTCCCGCTCGCTCACGAGACCTTCGAGGGCAACATGGGCGACACCAAAACCCTGCCTCTCATCCTCGATCGCCTCGCCCGCCATGAGCAAGGCCTCAAGCCCGTGGTCATCCTTGACGCCGGATTCGCCTCGCGCGCCAACCTCGCCCTGCTCAAGGAGCGAGGCTATTCCTACCTCGTCAACATCACGCGCGGCAGCCGCACCAAGTATGCCGACTCTTTTGAAAAAGAGACCTTCGAGGCTCTGCCCGGACGTTCAGACGGCGAGCGCGTGGAGGTGAAAAAAATCGCCGACCCCGAGGACGCCTCGAGCCATCTGGTCCTGTGTCGCAGCGCCCAACGCCGCCTCAAGGAAGAGGCCATGATTTCCAGCGCAGAAAAGCGCTTCCTCGACGCCGCCGCCGCTCTCGGCAAGAGCATCGAAAAAGGCGTTTTCAAACGCGCCGCCATCATCGAACGCAAAATCGGAGCCCTCCAAAAACGCCACGCCCGCACGGCGAGATTTTACACACTCAAACACAACGCTGGACGGTTGGAAATCACCCGCGACGAGGACAAAATGAAAAGCGCCATCGCCCAATGCGGTGACTATGTTTTGAAGACCGACAGGAGCCTCGAAGCCACGCAACTCTGGGAACTCTACATGACGTTGCTGAAGGCTGAAGCTGGCTTCCGCCAGCTCAAAGGCACCCTCGGACTGCGGCCGAATTTTCATCAACTCGAAGACCGCGTCGACGGCCACATCTTTATCAGCGTGCTCGCCTACCACCTTCTGCGCTGGGTCGGCAAACGCCTCGAGGAACACAACGACACGCGTGAATGGCAAACGATCCGCCGCCTACTGGGCACCCACAGCCTCGTCACCACTCGGCTCCCGCTCGCCGACGGACGCACCGTCAACATCCGCAAACCCAGCCAACCCGACGACGAGCAAAAACGCGTCTACCAAATGCTCGGCATCGACTGGAAATCCGCCTTCCCAACCAAGAAAACCGAAATCCCAGCATGAAGAGATTGTAGTGCCTTTGGAACGACCCCCGAGGTTTTATGCGGGTCTCAGGCCACCCGTGAGAAACTTGGGTTAAGCACATAAGCAAGCACAATGATCGATGAGGCAACCAAGGAAAAAGTGTAGTCCCACTTCAGGAGGAGATGCATGAGAGCGGCCAGTGCATGGAGCGAGGCCCCGGACGAGGCGACCGTCATGAACGCAAAAGTGATTGCATTCACCCCGCGCGTCTTTTCATCAAACCGTAGCTTCAAATACTCTGGCACCGAGCGCTTTCGAGCCGTAGTAAAATGGCATCATGAAAATCGCTAGGAAGACCATGGCAGGGATCGCGCCAACCCAATAAAAGTGGGATGTCATGATACCGTATTTGGCACCAGATGCAGCACTGCCAATGACCTCCTGAGCACCCAGATTTGCCGAGAGAAACGCTAATCCAGTCACCCAAACGGGAATGGATCGGCCTGAGAGGAAGAAGTCCTCCGCAGTTTTCATGTGACTTCTGAGAGCAAATCCGATCCCTACGACAACAAGGATGTAGATGCCGAGTATGGAATAATCGATGAGGGATAGGTGGATGGCGTCGGTGGTCATTGGGCGCTAGTGGGCTGGGGTTTTTGGGTGGAGGTGGACTTAAGGTTCTTTGCACCGAAGCCTTGGAGCCGGCAAGAGTCAAGGAGACAGACTGCGATTTGCTCCATTGGCGGCAACGATTTTTTCAAGAATCAAAAAAATTGGATTCAGTTTCGCCGCGCAATTCATTTCTCAAATACGGCCTATTGTGGCCTGTTGAGTCAACTGCATACTCAGACTGATTCTTGAGATCCGGCCATTTTAGAGCACCACTCGATCCAGATTTGTCGAATCCCCGCTTCAAAGCGAGTGGCTTGGCCGAGATGATCACAGAGGATGCTCTGCGTGAATTCGGCGCGGAGTGAAGTGCGAAGTTGTGTGCGGAGGCTCTTATCTCTTGCGAGAGCAATTGCGCTTTTGATGTAGAGTTCCTTCGTTTCTGTGGCCCATTCGGCATGGCCGATGGCTGTGAGGAGTGATAGTCCGACGCGAGCGGCATGTCGGTCCCCGATAAGTGAAACCACAGGAACGCCCATCCAGAGGGCCTCGCAGGTCGTCGTGGTGCCATTGTAGGGAAATGTATCGAGAGCCACATCCACGCGGTTATAAGCGGCGAGGTGGTCTGCAGTGGACGACATGAAAGAAGAAATCTCCACTCGATCTATGGGGATTCCACAGGCCATAAGACGTTCAATGACATGCCTCTGAACTTCAGGATCGTCAAGGTAGATGCTTTTGATGAAAAGGCGCGAGCTTGGCAACTCTTCCAGAAGGTGTGACCAGACCTTGAGGGTTTCGTCCGTGACTTTGAGGAAATTGTTGAACGACCCGAATGTGATTGGCTGGTCTTCGCCTGGCATCGCAGGGTGGGGGGCCTCGGCGGGGGGCTGGTAGGCCCATGCACAAGGGGAGAAGCGGATCAGTTTCTCTGTTGCAAAGGCATCAGCTTCACCGATTGGGTCAGTGGTTTCATCAACAAGTCGATGAGTAATGGCTGAGAGACCTGTGGTATTAGGATAGCCAAGATAGGACATTTGTAGTGGCGCGAGGCGACGGGAGAGGAGGGGGAGCCGATTCATGGCTGTGTGACCCGCCAAATCAATGAGAATATCTGGGGCGTCTCTTTGAATCAAAGTCGCTGCCGCATCGTCCTCCACGCCGTTGAGATTAGTCCATTTGCTGGCGAGCTCACGCAAGGTGGCACTCATCGCGTCTTCGGTATGGTGGCAGTGGTAAAGGAGTATCTGCACTCGCGCGGAATCGAAATTTTGCAGAAGTGGTAGGAGAAAAGAAGCCACCGAGTGTTTACGCAGATCCGAGGAAACAAAACCGATGCGCAATTTTTTTTCAGGTTCCGGCGGATTGAAAAAGACCGTGGATTCTTCGCATGTGTAGAGTTTATCGAACTCCTGATGGGCTTCAAAAATGGCGCCTCTTTCCCACTGGGGAAGGTAATTGAGAAGCGTATTGCGAGCGCTCAGAACGAAGGCATTCTGCGGTTCCATCCAGAGAATGGAATTGTAGAGGTCCAAGGACTCTTCGGCTTTGAAAAGTCTCTGCAAACCCAGTGCTCGGGCGCTCGAGGCCGCGATGAGAAAGGGATCCAGCTGCAGCGCCTTGTCGAGGCACTCCATCCCTTGGGCTATATGCCCGCCTTTTTCCAAAAGGGATAGGCCAAGGTTGCTCCAAGCTATGGCGAATGCAGGGTCGATTTCAATGGCCTTGCGGAAATGGGATTCAGCAGAAGCGAAGCCGTGAACAACTGCAGTGAGCTCGCCTAGGAGTTCCTGCGCATTCGCGCTCAAGGGTTCGATTTCTACGTATTTCGTAAGCGATGCCATGGCTTCACGAGGTAGTCCCATGGCGCGCTGGCAGCGTGCAAGATTTTCCCACACCTCGGCCATATGAGGGTTTTTTTTCAAGGTGCGGACCAGATGTGGCTCCGCTTCGGCATGGCGTCCGGAATCTGCCAAGGCCATGCCTAAAAACATCCGGCATTCGAGAGAATCGGAATTGAGTTTGCGCGCTTTTTGCAAAAGCTCAATCGCTTCGTCTAAGTGGCCGCCCCTTTGATATGCCATTGCCCCAGAAAGATACCACGCATCGAAATCCTTCGGGCACTCGATCCTTACTTTGGCATAAACTCGCTCAGCATCCTCGTGGAGGTGAGATTTGTGAAGTGCTAGCGCCTCCTCGAGGAGTTGGGTTCTTTGTTTGTGGTTCATGTGGCGAGGATCCGAACACTCTAGCAACTCTGCTAAGTTTTAAGCAAGTGCCAGCTCAGGGAGTCCTAATCTCACCCTCACGACTTTGTGCAGCCAGTTGATTTGTGTTCGTTTCGCAACAAAGTACTCGGAAAAAACATCGAGTCCCATTGGCTTGCCTGTGGGCTCGAGCCATGAAAGGATGCCGTCCGGTATGTTCTATTCGCTTCGTTCCGCTCAGTGCCTACTTGGCGACTTCATTGTTCCTTGGGAGATTGCCATTGGCACGATCGGTTTCCTTGCTTCTTGGATCATTCTCGTACTCATCGAGCAACTTGGGTGGACGCGATACATTTGGAATATTCCCCTCCTATTTATTGCTCTAGCCATTTTGCTTTATTCGACTTTAGGGATTTGTTTCGCGCCATGAAGCAATACTCAAAATATGCTGTAACTGTTACGGTTGTTATCCTAGCGATTATAGCCTCCCTCGGCTTGTATCAGCGTTATACCAATGAGCCATGGACGCGCGATGGTCAGGTGCGAGCAAACGTGGTCGGTATCGCAAGTCGTGTCGCTGGGCCCATGGTCCAAATTCCCATCCGCGACAACCAAGAGATCAAAAAAGGCGATCTCCTATTTGAGATCGATCCCTCCACGTATGTTGCGACTGTCAACAATTGTGGTGCCAAGCTTCAACAGACCGAGGCTGCGCAGGTTCAGGCCAAACAGGAACTCGACCGCCAGACCACTCTTTATCAGACGAAAGTCAATGACCTGCGCGACCTGCAAAACGCTCAGGATTCGTACGCGGCAGCTCAGGCAGATACTGCTGCAGCCGAAGCGAATCTTCAGACAGCCCAGCTCAATCTCAGTTACACAAAAATCTTCGCTCCAGTGGATGGCTATCTCACAAATATGAATACCTCAGTCGGCACCTACGTTTACGCAGGGGAGCAAATTCTGGCACTCGTGGATTCCAGTTCCTTCTGGGTCGCCGCCTATTTCATGGAAACCCAGCTCCATCACCTCCAAGTCGGCGGCAAGGCTTCTATCACCTTTATTGGGCGCAATAACGAGCCATTCGAAGGCGTCATTGAAAGTGTCGCCTGGGGAATTTTTGATTCGAACGGATCTACTGTCGAACTCCTCCCAAATGTGAGCCAGACGATTGATTGGGTCCGTCTTCCCAATCGTTTTCCT
>VFJO01000251.1 GCA_009886045.1 Verrucomicrobiota bacterium | reverse complement strand
GCACGCGGAGCATGCATGAGCTCAAGGGTGTTCGCATTTGTAAGGGAGAGACTGACGAGGCCTGTTTGGATGATTATGGATCGGTTGTTGCCATTTTTTGTGCCCGCGATCGAGGCAAAGCTGGCGACCTCGTCTTGACCGGAATCCACAGCTTGCTTGGCAACGACCAGCATGAGCTTGCTAATGCCGTCGGGAGCTTGATTGATATTGACCGAGCTGATGAGTTCGTTGGCTCCGCCGCCAGCAACGATGTAGTCGTCCACATTGTCCTGAACAAACGTGTCGTTGCCTGCACCACCGATCATGGTGTCAAAACCTTGGCCAGCATCGAGATAGTTGTCACCCGTGCCACCATCGAGATAGTCGCTACCACCTGAGCCGATCACGCCGTCCAGGAAGGCTTGGGTTTGCGTGTCTTTGGGAGCAGCCGCATAGAGGTCCGGGCTGGCGTAGAAGTCGGGCGTGTCGCCGTAGAGGGTGTCGTCACCTGCGCCGCCGAGGACCGTGTCCTCGCCGCCCATGCCGTAGAGGACTGAGGCGGCAGGGCCAGCGGTGATCGAGTTTGCGAGGGCATTGCCCACGCCATAAACCGCGCCGCCCAAAAGCTCAAAATGCTCGAGGTTGTAGAAGGATTCCAGATCCTGAGAGGCGAATGATTGGGATTTCGTAACCGATGGAGAATTGTCGGCAACACCAGGGTCGAATTGAACCACACCATCGCCTTGGATCGGGTCGAAGTTGAAGTAGGTGCGAACGAGGTCGTCGCCGCCATCCAAGCCGGCGATTTCATTAATGATACGATCATTGCGGTCGTTAACAATGTAGGTGTCAGCTCCGAGGCCGCCATCCATCGTGCTAACACCGCTGCCGCCATCGAGTGAGTCGGCTCCCTCGCCACCAATAAGCAAGTCGTTGCCGCCTTCGCCTTGGAGGGTGTCATCGCCCACGCCGCCATCGAAGGTGTTGTTGCCGAAATTACCGACGATCTTATCGGAGTTGGGCGAACCCAGCACAGAAGTGTGCGCGGAGCCTGTGAGCGTGACATTTTCGATATTGGCGAATTGGAAGACGGGTTTCGCGTTCGGTTCCTTATAATCGGGATCGAGAACGATATCCCATTCACCTGTGAACTTGGCCGCAAAGTTGACGATCATGGCGTCGCCAGTGCCTCCATCAGTTTGTTCAACAACGATATCAGATTGACTACGAATGTAGTAGTAGTCATCGCCTTTGCCGCCGACGAGGCTGTTTGCCCCATTGCCGCCATCCAGGGAGTCGTTGCCATCGCCACCGATCAGGGTGTCGCCGGATAAATCGGTATCCCCTTGGCCGAGAAGCCCATTTGTGCCACCGAGGAGAATATCGCCAATGGCCTTGCCTTGGGCATCGCGCCCGTTGCCGGCCACCAAGGTGTCAGCGCCCACGCCGCCGAGGAGGGTATTGGAGGCGTTGTCGGCGAGGGCCGGTGCGCCAGTGGCGGGGCTCTCTGGATCAGTGAGTGTAAAACGATAGCTGCCAAGAGCTGGACCGGCGCCAGATACAGGAACATAGAATGTGCCAGATTCAAAGGGGGTGAATTGGAAGCCTACGAGGTTGTTGGAATATTTTGAGCTAGAAAGCAAAGAGCTTTCAGGAATATAGCCGTATGCAGATGAGGCATCTGATTTTAAAACAAGTTGGTTGTGGTCTCGGAGTTTTCCTTCCCACGGGGATCCATTTTGACTTTGAGATAAGCCCGATAAATCGCCGATGAGCGGCTCTCTTGTATAATTTGGATCATCATTGATCCAATTCCAATTTTTGCCATCGTATTGCCAGTAGCCATTTGCCCCCCAATATTGATCCGAGCCCTGAGCGCCAAAAGCCACGTCACTTCGTTCTTTTAAAACACTTGCTCCATTAAGCTGGCTATCGATCGCAAAAGTGTAAGTCACGCCGACTTTCAAATCCACACGAATCCAATCCGTCTCGTTTTTTGAATCAATTTGTCCAGTATATGTCTGTCCTGGTGCGAGCAAAATCGGGGTGGAGGCATCGGCTGGGACATCACCTTGGATATCGCCACTGCCGACAAGAGAGTCATTACCCTCGTCACCTTTGATGTAGTCTGCACCAAGCCCACCGAGGATGGTGTCATTTCCGAGCTTGCCGGAGAGAGCGTTATTGCCGTCGGTTCCGGTGAGGGTATTGTCGAGAGCGTTTCCGGTGCCGGTGAGGTTTGCGGCTCCCGCGAGGTAGAGACCCTCGACATTGGCCAGTTTTCCTGAGTATTCGAGCGAGAAATTGATTGTGGAGCGAACGGTGTCTTTACCTTCGTTAAGGTTTTCGACCAGATTCACCGACTGGCTGTCGGTGATGTAGTAATCATCCCCAACTCCGCCGACGAGTGAGTTGACGCCTGCTTTTCCGTCCAGAGTGTCGTTGCCGGCACCACCTACAAGGGTATCGCCTTGCACACCGCCGATGAGGTAGTCATGGCCGCCGAGTCCAGAGAGGCTATTGCCAAAATTGCCGCCGGTGATTGTGTTATCCGAGTCGCTGCCGGAGAGGGTTGTTTTGGACGTGCCGAGCGGGTCGTAGGTGAGGATTTCGACATTGGAATCGAGGCCTAAGTCGAAGGTTGCGGTTTTGGTAAGAACCGTATCGAGTCCACTGCCGCTCGAGTTGTCTTCGTAGATTTTTTCACTGGATGAGCTGACGATGTAGTAGTCGTCGCCATTGCCGCCTGCGAGGCTGTTTGCGCCTGAGCCGCCGTCGAGGGTGTCGGCTCCTGCACCAGCGATGAGGGTGTCCGCGCCTGTGCCTTCGGATTTGAGGCTATTGTCGCCGGCAGATCCCGTAAGAGTGGCTGCGGAGTTATTTCCCTTGTAAAGGAGATGCTCGATGCCTTCGACGCGAAGTGAGTCGCCGATGTTAAAGGAAATGCTGGTTTCCACCGTATCCGTGCCTTCGGTGTCCCTGATCACATCGAGTGTGGAATCGACCAAGTAGCGGTCGTTGCCCGCTCCGCCGT
>VFJO01000108.1 GCA_009886045.1 Verrucomicrobiota bacterium | reverse complement strand
GGGCGCGGCGGTAGTGCTCATCGGGCCTGTTGTCGATGCGATCGCTTACGGTCTCGGGAAGAAATCGGGGACCGCCCATCGCGAGTGTGTTGCAAAGAATTCGCGCCCACTTATCCAGCATGAGGAGGATATTGAAAACCTCCGTGTCGCTGGCCCCAAGTGCCACTGGACCGTGATTTTCGAGTAGGATCACTTTCGGCGGAGCTCCATAGGTGGCCGTGTGCTGCCATAAGGAGACGCGAACACTGCGGGCGAGTTCGAGTCCGGGATCAATATAAGGCACCACGGCGAGGTGGCGTCCGCAGACAACAATGGCATCGGGGAAAACGTGCTTCAGGAAAGGAGCAGCACCGTGAGTGGAGGCCAAGATCGCAAGCACTGACTCTGCGTGGCAATGACCGACCCACTTGGCCCCGCCATCGGACAGACAAATCGCGTGCATGAATGTTTCGACCGATGGAAGCTTTGATGAAGAATCCGTTCGAGAAGCTTCAAGCACAGCACGCACCCCAGAGTCGTCGAGCGTGGAGTCATCAAGGGCGGCCAAGGCCGTCTTCATACTCACGCGGGTGAAGCCGCCTGCATCAATCGTGGAGAGGCTAGATCCGGAGGCCTTCACAAGAAAAGTGCCATCGCCTAAGGTCGCACTTGTATTGCCTTCGCCTAGGATGGCCAGGCGGCGTTCTTCTTTGCCGACTTCGCGGGAGAGACGAATGAGTTTGTCTAGAATATCTGTCATAAAGTGAAATTTGAAACTAATGCGAGCCGCCAAGAGCGACTGAGACACTTGCTGTTCCACTGAGTTTCGGCCAGAGAAAACCATAGAGTGAGACAACGGCAAAGCAGCCCATCGGCACGAGGAATGCCAGAGACATTCCGCTTGTGTCCCCTACCCATCCCATCAGCTTGGGTAATAGGGCACCACCCATGATCGCCATAACGATGAAAGATGCGGCCAGCTTGGACTTTTCACCGAGGCCGTGAATGCCAAGGGCAAAAATCGTAGGAAACATAATCGACATGAAAAAGAAGCTGAGAAAAAGCGCTACAAGCGATACCCAGCCAAGCTTGAGTGCGATCCCAACCATCATGAACACGTTCAGTAAAGCGTAGACGCCCATCACGCGATAGGCAGGGATTTTTGAAAGAATCCAAGATCCCGTGCCTCGCCCCAAGAGAAACAAAGTGAACCCAAAATAGGCCAATAATTTGGTTGCCCCCTGCTCGCTGATGAACCAGTTGCCATCGCGGTTTGAGACCCCGGCTCGTCCGCCGAGCCAGAAGCTATCCTTCCACGCTTCTCCCACAGCAGGAACCTCCGACACGACGTAGTTGATGAAAAATGCAAAAATTCCGGCTTGGGCAGCCACGTAAAAAAATTGAGCAACGACAGCCATGACAAAATGTGGCCGGCTCCAGATCGACACGCCCTTCTGCCCCTCATCCTCCTCCAGGTGGTAGTCGTCCGGGGGGTTGATCTCTGGCAATTTGGTCATCCAAAATACCAGCGCGAGCAATATCACACCGCAGGCAATGCCTGCATAAGGAATCCACAACCTCTGATGCGCCTCCTCCACTCCGCCTTCGGAGTAAAAAAACATCCCTCCTATGATCGGGCCAAGGATCCACCCCACCCCGTTGAAACTTTGCGCCACGTTGATTCTCACGGCGGCAAGGTCGGCTGAACCAAGAACCGTCGTGTAGGGATTCGCTATGGTTTCCAAAAAAGTGAGCCCCATGGAAATCACGCACACGCCCAAAAGAAAGGCCCAAAATGTCGAAATACTAGTCGCAGGGATGAACCACAAGCATCCCAGCGCAACGAGAATAAGCCCTGCAATGATGCCGCTTTTGTATCCGAATCTCCGAGCAAGCCAACCCGCTGGAAGAGCCATCAGAAAATATCCAAGATAGTGAGCGAACTGCACCCAAGCTGACTGCGACTTCGTCAGATGAAGAAAGTCCTGAAAATGCTTGTCCATGACATCGATCATGCCATTGCACAACGCCCATAGGAAAAAGAGCGAACTGATCATGGCAAAAGTGAAAATGTGATTGCGTCCGTCGGCTGTACGAAAAAGAGATGGGGAGGTCATAAGAAAATCTGGGTGGCTGATTGACTCAAGTGGCCGCAATATGTAGTATGAGTTCAATGAAAGCCACGCCAAGTTGTCCGTATCCCAAAGCATTCGAGGAATTCATTGAATGGTTT
>VFJO01000146.1 GCA_009886045.1 Verrucomicrobiota bacterium | reverse complement strand
TGTGCAGGAAGCTTCCCGGTGTAGGTCAGCAAGGAGCAGGAAATGTTAGTTTCCGCAAACCGCAGCGTCACGGTATTATTCCCTCCACGCGCCAAAATAGCCGTTGTCTGGACCGGCGTTGCCGTTTCACCGCTCTGGAGATCCAGGGAGATTTCCGGGCTTAGGCAATAATCATTCCCCACCCGGTCCTCGAGGTAGAGACTCAGGAAAGCCCAAAAGTTTCCATGCCATAGTGCCGTCTCACCACGGGGTGCATGAGGAGGAATCAGAAAATACCATCCCTTCATGATCTCCAGCAGGCACCCCTGTTGGATCAGAAACGTCCTTGCCCCAGTAGGCAGATCCCGGCCACGCACGACCTGCTCTCTCGCAACCTTGAGAGCGGTCTCCAAGGCTTTGGCCAATTTGGCATGCGTCTTCATTTCTTATTGAATGCAGAATAAATCTTTTTATTGAATCCGCAATAATATTCTTATTGATCGTGCGTTTTATACTTTATGAAAGATGGTTGCACATCTCGTAGCTGCGACTTTAAAATAGTTTGAACGGAAAATTTTTAGGGAGCGCATCCGCTCTCCGGGACCATGCGCCAAGGAGCTTGGAGGGCGGGTCGTTCGGTGTAGATGTGGGATTCCCGACGCCATCACGCTTCAGATTCTTCAAAGCAAAAGGTCGCTGTAGCACCTCCTGCGATCCCCGCGAATTTAGCCTCAAAGATTCCAAAATGAATCCAACACAACTCGAGCACCTGCTCACCACTCTCGTCAAACAACACCTCCTCCAATCCGTCATGATCTGGGGTGCTCCAGGCATCGGAAAATCCCACACGGTCGCCGCAGTAGCCCAAGCCACAAAGATCGATCTCATCGACCTCCGCATCAGCCAACTCGCCCCCACCGATCTGCGCGGCCTTCCAGTGGCCGACCACGAAGCCGGCACCTCACGATGGTATCCTCCAGAATTTCTCCCCCGCAGCGGCTCGGGCATCCTCTTCCTTGATGAGTTGAACATGGCGCCACCAGCCATCCAATGCATCGCCCAGCAATTCATCCTCGACCGCAAAGTCGGCTCCTACGCTCTGCCCGAGGGCTGGCATGTCTGGGCCGCCGGCAACCGCTCCGAGGACGGAGCCTCGGTTTTCAGTATGCCCTCCGCGCTGCAAAACCGCTTCATACATGTCACCGTTCATCCCCATTTTGAGAGCTTCCGCAGCTGGGCGCTTCAAAATGGTATTGATGAGAAAATCGTCGCCTTCCTCGCATGGCGTCCAGAGCTTCTGCACAAGCGCGATTCCAAGAACCCCGCCTGGCCGTCACCCCGAGCTTGGACAGCAGCCAACGCCCTCCACCGCGCCGGGCTACGCATCGATCCGGCGATTGGAGACGGCCCCGCTGGCGAATTCCAAGCCTACCTCAAAGTCTACGACACACTGCCGGACTTCGACTCCATCCTCGCCGGAGCGGCAACCTCCATTCCCTTTCCCAAGGAGCCCTCCGCACGCTACGCGGCATCCATCGGACTCGCCATCCGAGCTAAATCAGCTGACTCGGTCAAAAACACACTCGATTGGATCACCGCACACGCCGAGCCCGAGTGGATTCAACTCTTCCTCCACGCCAAACTCGACACCGCCCGGGCTGACAACACCTACGGCGTCCTCGCAACCCACCTCGCAGCGAACCCAAAAATCAAAAAATTCCTCGACGCCTACCGCAAACTCATCGGTCACGCGTGAGAAAGGACAGAAAACTGAAAACTTCACCTGCTCCCTTGGATCTCTCACTCCTTCTTTTCCATCTCCGCAACATTTCGCCCTTCTTCGCCTCGCTCGCGCTCTTCGCCGAGTCGGTCATCACCGAGGAAATCGAAACCGCCGCCACCGACGGACGCCGCCTTCTGTTCAACCCGAAGTTCATGGCGCAGCACACGCCCGCCGAGCAGCTCGGCGTGCTGGTTCACGAACTCCTCCACGCAGCCCTGCGCCATATCATTCGCCGCCACGGCGCCGACCCCGTCCTCTGGAACATCGCAGCGGATATCGTGGTGAACGGCGTCATCGACCAATCCGAAGGCCTCACCCTGCCCGATTCGGCCGTGCGCGATGAAAAGCTCGCCCATTTTACGGTGGAGGAAGTCTACGAAATCCTCCGCAGCCGGAACCCTGAGGCCGAGAACCTCAACATCACCTTTATCGGAGGCGACCTCCTGCCTCCCGAGGGTAAAGACGCCACGCATGTTTTATCCCCCGAGGAGGAGTCGGTCCTTCGCGACCATTGGAATGCCTCGCTCGCACAGGCAGCCACCATCAGCCGCATGGGCTCGAAAGACCAAGGAACCCTACCCTCGAACCTGCAGCGCCTCCTAGCCGAAGTCACCGACCCCCCGCTCGACTGGCGCACGCTCCTATGGCGCTATCTCACGCGAACGCCGTGGGATTTCACAGCTTACGACCGTCGCTTTATCGGAGACGGACTCTACCTCGACGCGATGGATGGTGAATCCGTGAGCATAGCCGTGTGCATCGACACCAGCGGATCTATCGGCGACGAAGAATTGGGACGCTTCCTGAACGAACTCCGTGGCATCCTCCGCGCCTACCCCAAAGTCGAAATCCAACTCTACGCCTGCGATGCCAATCTGCACGGCCCCTGGCCGATTGATACCGAGAGCGAAGTTATTCCCAAACTCCCTGGGGGTGGGGGCACCGACTTCCGACCATTTTTCACCCACCTCAATAAAGAAACTCCACCCGACGCCGCCATCTACCTCACCGACGGCCACGGCGATTTCCCACGCCAACCGCCCACCTACCCCGCCCTATGGGTCATCACTCCCGGCGGACTCGCATCCACCGCCATACCCTTCGGTGAAGTCGCGCGCATGCTGGATTAAAAACTCCCCCCCGTCTGGCACGAATGAACTGGCACGACCACATCCTGAACAACTCACACGGCGGAAAAACAAGGCCCACCTACATAAGCCCCGGAGGCCACGTGCGCTACCGCTCCCTCGACAAATTCCCCCAAATCCACGCGCCGACCCTCATCCGAATCGACTATCCCTATATCATTCTCGACAACTGGATTCTCCGCTTCATCCCAGTAACAAATGTGGCGATGGATTGGCTCATCGATAGCGCGGCCGGCTGGGTCCGCCAGCGACGAGGCGACCGCAAATACAGGAAGCAAATCCTCCAGTTCATCGACGACTTGGAACGCCTCTCGCGGCAGCGCATCTAATTGCGCCCGCCCCTCAAAACAAGGCTGCAAGAGGCACCGAGGCCAACAGGGGTAGGCTTCCATCGACTATGACACACACATGGATTGCACTCCGCGTGGCAACTGATAAGGTGATTCCGACATCAGGAATTCCTGGGGCCGTAAAACGCCACAGGGTGCCTACCGAGGAATTGGAGAAACTCCCACGGTGGCTTGCTTGGAAAACCCAAGCGATGTGCGGAGCCCATGCCCCGAACAACAAAAATCTCCACGGTTCACACACAGACCGCCGCTCCTGATCGATCGGCGGTTTTTTGTTGGTTCCGATTCCTGGTGCGAAACCGAAAGGCGACACACCATGAAACAACTATCGACAGCATCCATCCGCATCCTCGCGGACAATCCAAACCACCACCTCTGGAACAACAACGGCACCTTCTGGTGCCACTACACGCTCCACCTCCCCGATTACACCAAGCGCCGCGTTCGCCAGAGCCTCAGCACCTGCTGTATCGAGCAAGCCCGAAAACTCCGCGACCAACTCCTGCGCCGCGCATTGAAGGGAGGTGCCCTATGAGCGCCAAAATAAAGACCAAGCCGACGCAACCATCAAAACTACTGCCCGACCCCTCTCCCGCCGTAGCCCAACATGAAGAGCCGCAAACTCCGCAATCCCTCCTCACCCGTCCCCTCGGTTTGGAAGGCTGGGCCCATCTCGAGGCGGTGGTGCTCGCGGCCCTCGCATCCGGCGACCCGCTGCTCCTGATCGGCAGGCATGGCACGGCGAAGAGCTTTCTGCTTGAGCGCCTCGCCGAATCTCTCGGGCTGGTGTTCAGGTTCTACAACGCCTCGCTCGTAAACTACGACGATTTGGTCGGCATACCGGTTCCCGACGAAACGCAGACCTCGCTCCGCTATATATCAACGCCAGCTTCAATCTGGGATGCCGAGGTTGTTTTCATCGACGAAATTAGCCGCGCCAGACCTGAGCTTCAGAACAAACTCTTCCCCATCATCCACGAGAGGCGCGTTCAAGGAATTCTGCTCGAGAAACTCCGCTACCGCTGGGCCGCGATGAATCCGCCGCCCGATGAGGAAGCCGACGACGCTCCAGCCTACCATGGTGCCGAACCTCTGGATCCCGCTCTCGCCGACCGCTTCGCATTTCTTATCGAGGTGCCGGGGTGGGATAGCCTCACCGATGAGGCCCGCAAGGCCGTCCTCATCGACCAGTTCCGTGGACGCCATGAATTCCCCGTCCCAGTTTCCGATCTGGTTGCAAGAACCCGTCGCATTCTTGAGGTCTTCCACCAGTCGCCTCCAGAGAAACTCGCCGAATACCTGATCGCACTGGCTCCACTCGCAGCGAAGGCAGGCCACGAACTATCGACCCGTCGCATCACCACGCTTCTGCGCTCGATCCTTGCCATCCAAGCCGCCCGCACCGTGATTGCGGAGCTGTCCGCACAGCCACGACCAGGCTGGGAGGATGCCGCATGGCTGGCCTTTCGGCATGGGCTTCCCGGCATCGCACACGGGGTAAAAACAAATCACGCCGCTCTGCTGGCTTCACACAGGCAGGCTTGGAACCTCTGCGGTCTCGACGCCTCGGATCCATGGCGACAGATCCTGTCGGTTACCGATCCTGTGGAGCGGCTCGTTGTGGCCACCCGCCTGGGTGCCTCCATCGATCCAGTCGATCTCGCAAGCATCCTCACCTCGGCCTTTGCCGCGCAACCAGACACCGCACGCCGCCGCACGCTCGGCCTCATCGCCTATCTGGCTTTGCGAGAAAACCACGCACTTCCCGCGATCGCGGTCGAAACGCTCGCCACCGAGGCGCGTGCCGCCCTGCAACCAGCCAGGCGCAACCTCACAGTTCACGGGCCAGGTCTCAACGCCTGCCGCGAAGTCGCCGGAGTATGCGCCGGGTTGTCGGACAGCCCGAAAGACAAACACTGTCGCAACCTTCTTCAAAGCCTGCTTCCAGACAACCTACGCGGCACCAAACCTTCCGAGGTCCGCGACATCTTCAACACACTGTGGAAAAAATTCGACCTGCGGTAACCCCGCCTCTGCTTGAAACGAATCCGTCCGGGGAATACCGCCTCAACAACATGAGCGTCCCGCCACGGACTACTTTCGAATCCGTCGTCCGCCTCGTAGCGGGCCAATTCACCCTATTCCAATTGAAACCGCTAAAAATCAAACTCACCAAATCCCAACTCGCCCGTCCGGTCTTTGCGCTCGGACTTCACGACATTCCTCCGCTCGAAGAAGTTGAGAAAGCATCGCTGGCGCTACCGGCATTTCTGATCGGAGTCAAAGTGGAGGAAGGTATTGGCAAGTCCTGCCATCTCGCGGACGCCGCCAGCACCCTCGCCGTCCTGTCCCGCCGCGTCGGGGAAATCTATGTGCGCTCGCGCCAGCCAGACTACTCCGCACAGCACATCTTTTCCCAAAGGCCATTTACCGTTGAATCATGGGAGGCCGGAACATGAATCCCAACCATATCCGAGCCCGCATCTTCAGCGTTGTCCCCGCCGCCACATGGCAGATGGAGGAACTCCTCTCCCTGCTCGATATCGTCACCGATGAATCGATTCCCACCGCCTGCGTCGACTGCGTAACCCGTCCCCGCCTCCGGCTGAACCCCGGCTTCATCGCAGACTACTGCCGCACCGACGAGCACCTCCTCATGCTCGTTCTGCACGAGCTCCACCATGTCGTTCTCGGGCACACCCGCCTCTTTCCGCGCCCGACCAAGGCACACAATATCGCTTTCGACGCCGTCATCAACGCCATCATCTGCCACCAATTCCGCGAGGAGCGCTACTGGTCCTTCTTCACCGCCATCAACAGCGCCAAGGACTTTCCAGCGCGCCTCCTGCGACCGCCCACAGGTTGGCCAGTACGGCTGCGCTTTGCGCCGGACACCTCACCCGCTGAAAAGCGGATCATCCAACTGCTCTACGGTAAAGAGGGAGTCGGCGTGACCTATCTCGAGGTTTTTGAACTCCTCATCCAGACATTGCAGGACAAGGCCAATCCCGCTTGCACCCTTATCGGAAACCATACCAATCAGGGACATCAGGAAGAGAACGACCCCTTCTTCGGCCAAGCCATCCGAGACATCGTAAGCAAATGGCCGCGACCCGAGCGCATCCTCTCTGGTCGCGACCAGGGGTCGTCCTCGCAGACGTGGCAACTGAGCACTTCGGCGCCAACTTCCGACACACTGCGAAAGGCGTTCGAGAAGATCCTCAACCAGGCGGGCGTCCATACCGGCAACTCACATGCAATCCGCCGACTCGCACGTGTCGAGTCGCTCCGCCTTGTGGAAACTGTCCTGCCGCAGCCACGCGATCGAAGGATTCCCGCGTGGAGAGCGCTCCACGGCTCTTGGCCCCTCATCTACAGGGGCTCTGTGCTGGAAACGCGCATCCAACCCGTTCCCCGCCCAGTAGCCCATGTCTATCTCGACATCAGTGGCTCGATGAGCAACACCCTGCCAAAGCTCGCCTCCGCTCTTCAACGACCACACCGACTCGGACTCCTGCGTCTCTATGTGTTCTCCACCGTCGTTGGCGAGGTGGAGCCTCGCAACCTCACATGCAAATTGCAGAACACCTTCGGCACCGACATCAACTGCGTCTTGGAACATCTCAATGGCATCACGGCTTCGAAACGCCCGCGCCGCGTTGTGGTGGTCACCGACGGCTGGGTCGGAAAACCCGCAGAGGTCCTCGCAGAGAGCCTTTCCAGTGTGCGCTTCTTTGCCGCCATCGTTGGAAACGACCCCTGCGAAGACCTTAAAAAACTCAACGCCCGAATCATCAAACTGCCTATATGAAAACCCACGACCACGCCGAATATGTCTCTCCGGGACATCCAGACCGACTTGCCGATGCCATCGCAAACGGCATCGTCGACCAAGCCCAGTGGCCTTTGCCAACGCCCAAGCAACCCGCACGCTCCCTCGTTGGCATCGAAGTTGCCGTCCATGACAACACGGTTTTCATCGACGGCCGCATAGCCCAAGAACGCTGGGAAAATTCCGAATACGAGGAATTTCCCCACTTCCCGAGCATCGTTCGCGATGCCTACAAGAAGGCGGGATATGGCGAAGAGTGGGAACCGGATCCGAACAAACTCGAGATCATCCAACGCGTCTGCCTCGAGTATCTCTCGTGGGAAGAAGCCTCGATCCGCCCATACTCGGATGACCAAAATATCGTCATCGGATACGCCACCTCCCGCCCCGAAACCAATCACCTACCACCCGCACACTGGCTCGCCCACCACATTGGCAACCGCGTGTTAGAATTCCGCAAAACATCCCCCCACCGTTTCGGCCCGGACTTCAAGGTGCTCGTCGACATAACCGACGATAGCGGCGTGATTGCTTGGCGTAAGCTCGTGCTCAGTATTCAGCATGCTCAAGGTGTCGCCATGGAGGATCAGCATCGCACATTTTTACCGTTCCTCGCGGAAGCTCTCTCGGATGTCGAAAATAATGGACTGGCCGGGGCGGCCTCGTCCTTTTTGCCAAGTCATCTTCACCTCAATGGCGGCGGCGACTTCGTGGTCGGAGGACCCCGCGGCGACAACGGCCTCTCGGGAAAAAAACTCGTCGTCGACCACTACGGCCCCTCCGTCCCTATCGGAGGAGGTGCACTCTCGGGAAAAGATGTTTGGAAAGTCGACCGCTGCGGTCCGCTGCGCGCCCGCCAACTCGCCAAGCGTCTCGTGGCCACAGGCCACCACGAGGCTAAAGTCCACCTCGGCTGGGCACCCGGCGAGGATATCCCCTCCCTCCGCGATGCCTTCGTGCGCAAAGACTCCGACTCCCACTGGCTCGAAGTCCCCATCTCAAGACTTCCCCGCCCCGATTGGTTTTCCATCCTATCCATCGTCCACGACTTGGAACTCACCTCCATCGAATGGAAAAATATCCCCATCGTCGGAACATTCCTCGATTCCAAATTACCCTGGGAGCGCGTTTGAATGGAATCCTAAGACATCGACCTGCTCCCCCGATGTTCACTCGGGATTTGTTCAACGGCAAAAAAATAATCCTGCGCCGTGCGCTGAAAGGATATGCTCTGGACTAGCAAGGAAACCCCGAGACTCGGAGGTCACTGCGTTTCAGTTCTCCGGTTTCAGTTCTCCGGTTTCAGGTTTCAGTTCTCCGGTTTCAGGTTTCAGTTCTCAGTTCTCAGGTCTCAGGTCTCAGGTCTCAGGTCTCAGGTCTCAGGTCTCAGGTTTCAGTTCTCCGGTTTCACGCTTCAGGTTTCACGCTTCAGGTTTCACGCTTCAGGTTTCAGCATTTTCCTTCGTGCCTCATGTATGCCGGATTCAAGCGCATCGCTCCCGATCAGGATACCGGCATGGATCAATGACCCTTGGATCTCTGCGCTGGGGTTGTTTAATGCAGGGGAGTGATCTTCGAGGGGGGCATCTCAGGAATCAATTCCTGACGTCAACCACAGCATGGGCAAATCTGTTTTTGAGACCATCGACGCGCTCTGGGAAATCACCAATTGATATATGGACTTAATGCCATAAGTCCATATATCCAGAAGCTCAGACAGGCAGGCACCTATTGAATCAGAAGAGCTCTTAATCAATATCTAGCTTCCTCTGGCTGGGGGCTATTTGCAAGGCGGCAGTGAGTGCTGCCGGAAGAGAGAGTTTTTAAATGGCGGATCGCTGAGGTTCCATCTGATGACGGTTCTCTGAGCTTAAAATATGTCAATATGTGGGACTCCCCCTTTTCCCTTAAATTCCATCCGCAATCAACTTGCCACCAATTGGTTTTAAGAAAAATGAAAGAAAATGCACACTGACCCCGATTCCCCCAGAGATTTTCGCATTCCAGAATCTGCCCAGCTGCCTTGTGGGTGTTGGACCAAATCCAAGAGCTATCGAGGTTGTCGGGCATGGTTTCAGCTATGGGCGGGAGATGCTGTGCTGCGAATGGACGCGATGAGATAGTCCACTTCCGTGGAGGGATTCGCAGGCGGCGGTGTGGCAGCCGCGCTGTGGTGAAGCCGGATTTTTGCGGCATTCGCCAGAGCTGTGTCGAGGCCCTCCAGTAGAGGAGGAATGATACTCGCCGCATCTTGGCTGGCCTTGGAGTAACGGCTGGTCAATGTGGACTCCAGCCTGGCAACAGCATCCGCGCACTTGAGCATCGGCGCAGTGGTGTAGGTCTTGTGCAGCAGGAGCCAAAACTCAAAGCATGGAGTGCTGTGCGCGACTTGAATTTTCTTGGATGCCGCCTTGGCCAGCCCTGCCTGCAAGCGGCCGTGAGCCAGCGGCACATCCGTATCGAACACGATCCAGACTTCGTCAAAATTCAGCGCCTTGGAAAGTGATAGCGTTCCATTTTTTGCCTCGCGCCGCCGCGCCTCGCGCAAGCCCACCGCATACTCGACCAATTTCTGCGGATCGCCGCCGCCGGGCTGGACTTCGATCTCCAGCGTTTGGATAGCAAGGCTTCTTTTCAGTGCTGTGAAATAGGCGGGCTCACTCACGAGGCCTTCCGTAACGATGAGAATGGCATTGCCGGGACGGGCACTGCCCTTCGGACGGCGGAAGGATGCGGCATCCGAGGGAATCTGCTTTTTCCACTTATTCTTGGCCGACACCCGCCTCCTCCTTTCCGAGAAGGCCCTCGGGGATGAATGGCACGGCGCCGTAGCGTCCCGCCATGTAGCCCCGTGTGAGAGATTCGCCTTTGCGCGGCTTGTATTCTGTGAGCGGGTAGAGATGGGTGGCCCCCTCCTCGTCCTTGTCGGCAAACCACACCTGGTCGCGCCGCAGCAGCGTGGGATCGAGCAGCAGCGGATTGTGCGTGGTGAAGAGGCACTGCGCCCCGTGTGCGTTCGTTGAAGAATCAAAGATCAAGCGCAGCAACTCCACCACCATGGAGGGGTGCATGCTTGACTCGATCTCATCCACGCCCACTACATAGCCGTTTTCCAGGACATCCAGCCACGGTCCGGCCAAGGTGAATAGCTTCTGCGTGCCCGAGGACTCCTCATCCCACGGGAGCGGATACTCTCGGCCTGCCACTCCACGATGCCCAAGCGTGATTTCGATGCGTTTGTTTTTGAGAAACATGGCCGCGAGTTCTTCTGGCAGACCTTCCGGCAACTCTTCGCGGTGCAGTTCCTTCTCCACCGCTTTGGCCGAGAGGATGCCCATGTCCGCGTGGCGCAGCAGG
>VFJO01000090.1 GCA_009886045.1 Verrucomicrobiota bacterium | reverse complement strand
GGGGCGTGCGCACTGTAGCGGCGTCTCTGTGAGCGCCGGGGGAGGTTTGACAGAATCATGGATGTCAGAATGATTTTTGGGGGAGAGGAGGTGGTTGGGGTGGGTTTCTGCGTCTTCCGCAGGCCATTTTTAGTCATAAGGCGGGATACGGCGCCACTCTTCAGGCAGAACGGTAGAAGGTGTTTATCTAAGCGCTGTAAATTTTCCAAATTCTGTTAATTCTGTCCAAGAACGCTTTCTGCGATTGGGCAGAGGCGGAGGATCACTTGCAAGTTTTCAGTCCAAGCGCTTCGTATTCAGCCAGAGCACCGTCCTTGCTCACAAATATGAGATTTTCCCTGATTGCGGTCCATATAAGCAGTCTGTCAAAAGGGTCTTTGTGGCCAGGAACACTGGGAAGGCCATGGAAAGAAGCGACCGTGGGGGCTTGAAACTCGAGCAAATGCCAACCTTCGCGAGCCACGAAGTCTGGCATATCCTCAGGCGAGGCACCTTCGATCTGGAGTTTTCCCAGCGCGAATTTCAAACTGATTTCCCAGAAAGAAACGGGTGAGACATGAATCGAGTTCTCCTCGCTTTGCAAAGCGCGCCTTGCCTTGGCTCCAAGCTTCGCGGGAGTTTGGAGCGCCCAGAGCAACGAGCAGGTGTCCAAGAGCAATCTCATGGATCAACAAGCTCCTCCGATGGCAGGCTCCAATCCTTGGAGATGTGGAATTTCACTTTACCGGCTAGCGTGCCGAGTTTCCGCTTCCCTACTGGACGCGGAGGAGGAGAAAACAAAGCAACCGGCTTTCTGCTTCGCCCATAGGTGACGCAAACTGAACCGCCACGGGCGACGACCTCCAACGCTTCCGAAAAACGTGATTTGAATTCTCCCACAGGAAGTTGAAGAATTTCCATATTCGGAACTAAAGCCCATGCCGAGAAACTTGTCAAGTTGTCATGTTGCTAACGGCGCTCATAGAGGCGCCGCTACAAAGCAGGTCTGATTCCCAATAAGGAAGCGCCGGGGAGGTTTGGCAAAATCATTGACAGCAAAATCATTTATTTGGGGGAGGTGGTTTGGGAGGTGGAGGTGTCTGAAAATGTTTCTGCGTCTTCCGCAGGCCATTTTTAGTCATAAGGCGGGATACGGCGCCACTCTTCAGGCAGAACGGTAGAAGGTG
>VFJO01000069.1 GCA_009886045.1 Verrucomicrobiota bacterium | reverse complement strand
GAGTCGGACGAAGCCCTCAAGCAAACCCTCGCTCCCTACCTTGCCCAGGCGACGCTTTGATTTTATGGAATCCCTGATCCAACGAGCCTGTCTTGTGACGCTGGTGGCGATCGCGATTTTCCAGAATGCCTGCCAGACCCTCAATAGTGAAGGTCCCACACGGGCGAGCATGAATACCGCTATCCGCGCTGAGGCGCCTGGCAACTACTTCATCGGTCGCCGAATGTATAAGAGTGATTACAAAATGTGGGGCTGGGTGCGCGAACCCGGCAAACCTTGGACAACGGCGCGACTCGTCATGTTTAACGAGCAGACCAAGCTCGCGCCGGACCGCGAGGCGGGAAAACTCGGCGCGGACAACAACTACGAATACCGACTCAGCGGCCGGTTCAGTGGCGAGACGGTGTATGAACCGGCCAGTGACCGGTTTTATCCCGAGTTCATCCTCACCGGCTACGAACTCATCAATACAAAGCCTACCGGCATTTACATAACCAACCGCCAAGAGGACCCGGATATCCGAATCATCATGGCACCGGTTCATTGAGCGACCCCCGTCCAGTCGAACCCGAACTCCTCTCACCGGCAGGCGACTGGGAGTGCTTGCGTGCGGCTGTCGCAAATGGCGCAGACGCTGTTTTTTTCGGCCTGAGCCGCTTCAACGCCCGCATGAGGGCCGACAACTTCCGCGAGGACGAACTTCCAGCAATCACCTCCTTCCTGCACACACACGGCGTGAAAGCCTATGTGACACTGAATGTACTCATCTTCACGGATGAACTGGATGACGCCATCGCCGAACTCCAGGTCTTGCATGATGCGGCAGTGGATGCCGTGATTATCCAAGATGTCGGCCTAGCAGAGATCTCACGCCGCATGTTTCCCGACCTGCGCGTCCACGCCTCGACGCAAATGACTATTACATCCCCCGAGGGAGTGCGCTTCGCGAAGGGTCTCGGCGTAAAGCAGGTCGTTCTTGCAAGGGAGCTGTCGCTGCGGGAATTGGAAAAGTTCCCACCCTCGGTGCCACTGGAAACATTTGTTCACGGAGCCCTGTGTGTTGCCTACTCAGGCCAATGCCTCACCAGCGAGGCCCTAGGCCGCCGCAGCGCAAATCGGGGCGAGTGTGCACAAGCCTGCCGCATGCCCTATGAACTCGTGGTGGACGGCGCCCTCCGCGACCTCGGCGACAAGCGTTACCTGCTTTCGCCTCAAGATCTCGCCGCAGTGAATGAAATCCCAGCTCTCATCGAGCGAGGCGTGGCGTCTTTTAAAATCGAGGGACGCCTGAAATCCCCAGAATATGTCGCAGCGGTTACTTCGGTTTACCGCAGAGCCATCGATGCGGCACTCGAGGGCCTTTTTGAGGGCGCGTCGCCCGAGGATTGGTATCGGCTGGAAATGACCTTCTCGCGGGGCCTCTTCAGTGGGTGGATGCATGGGGTCAATCACCAGAAACTTGTCGGAGCACGCTTTGGCAAAAAGCGCGGGTCATTCATCGGCCGCATTGCAAGCAGCTTACGGGACCATGTCGAATTGGAATCCACCGCAATCCCCATCAAACCCGGCGATGGCGTGGTGTTCGACACGGGCGGAAATACCGAGCGAGAGCAAGGTGGGCGGGTTTTTCAGGTTCAAGGAAACAAGCTTTTCTTCGAGAGCGGCAAAATCCGGTTCCATGAAATTCCCGTTGGCAGCCGGGTCTGGAAAACTTCCGACCCCGCGCTGGACCGGGAATTGCGCAACAGCTTCACCGGTCGCTACGAGACACCCACCGATCGCCTCACG
>VFJO01000057.1 GCA_009886045.1 Verrucomicrobiota bacterium | reverse complement strand
GTTACAATATGTCAATGTGTGGGACTGACCCCGCTGACGACGGGTCTTGATTTAAATATGTCAATGTGTGGGACTGACCCCGCTGACGGCGTTATTCGGGGGATTTCCTAAGAAATTCATTTTGCGGTGGACTTTACAGATTTGCCTTTTGTTTCGAGAAAGGAAACTGACGGAAGGAGGTAGGTGCCATGCGGGCCGCGGGCGGTGAGGTTGGCGACGGTTTCGCGGATCATGCCGTAGGCGAGGCTGGCTCCGGTGATTTGCATGAGGGGTTCACGCTTTTCGATTGGGTAGTCGGGGTGGAGAAGAAAGCGCATTTCGACGACGACATCGCCGTGGTAGGGAGCATCGCCGATTTTTCCGTTGCGACCGAAGGTGACGCCGAGGGTGACATTCCACTCCAGTTCGTTCTCCGGCGAGCGGCCGATGCGGATGCGGGTCTTGATGGTCTGACCGGCTTCAGCGGGGATTTTTTCGGCGGCCTTGACCTCGGTGTGGAGGAGAAAGCTGGACTCAAGCTGCAGCGGAGACGGCGTCATGGGCGAAGGGGAGCGGGTCGAATTTTTGAGATGCGGGTTGGGAGGGGATTCGGCAGGAGTCGGTGTTTTCCGAAACATCGACCCAGCGAGGCGAGAAGCCGGCCTCGGTAAGGTGCGTGGACAAGCGGCAATCAAGGGCTTCGGCGAGCCGGACCATGCTCTCCAGGGTGAGGTTGGCTCCGCCGCCGAGGAGCTTGGTGACATAGGGCTTGCTGACGCCGAGCTTGCGGGCGAGGTCGGCTTTGCCAATTCCCCGGCGAGCCATGATCTCAAGCGCCTCCTCGGTGAAGTCCACGCAGGCGGACTCGATCTTGTAATCGAGCGTGTCGCGGGACCGGGCGAGGATGCCGTGGACGCGGGCGAGTTGTTGTCGGGCTTTGCTCATAGTGTTTCGATTTGTTTGGATTTTTTGGCCTCGCGGTAGCGTTTTTGCCAATCGAGGGCTTGTTGAAGTTGGTGCCGTGGTGTTTTGGCGGATTTTTTCACAAAGCAATGGCCGCAGAGGACGGTGTAGCCCTCATCCCAAAACCAAGTGACGCGGAGACCACCCGGGGTTTTGAGTTCGTAGAGATCATCGTGGAGTTTGCGGCATTTCGTTTCATCGCGGATCAGGGCCGTAGAGGCCAGGCGCTCGAAGAGCTTGTTGAGCTTGGCGACTTCGGCTGGTTGGTGGCGTTGGCATTCTTCAAGAAAGTCGAGCAGTGGAAATCGATCGGCCGAGCCAAGGGCAAGAATCCGGCATCTGGAACCGGCAAGAACCTCGGCTGTTTGGATCGGAATGGTTAACTTATAGGTAAACTAACGCCGGTCAATGCCGAATGCTTGGTTTTTTTTCGGGGAGGATGTCAGTTGCGTGAAGTGTCATAATTGCGGATCGGGCAGCGGTCGATTATGGAGCAATCAATTTGGGATTTTGAAGGTGATGCCGCCGTCCTCGAGAGACTGAGGAGTGAGCACAGGTGCAAATTTTTTGAGCGGGGTCATACCAATGAAATCTGATTTGGGTGCTGTCGCAAAAGCTGCAACAGGGCGGCTGAGTTGGAGAAAAAGCTGAATTGGGTGGCGCGCATCGGCAAGGCAGAAATGGAAGAAAGTGCGCGCACGGGATGCTCTTTAGCTTGTTTTGCGGCATTGGGCAACGAGGTTGAGGGAGGAGTTCGCCGCCTGCTGGCCAGAGTCCTGTTTTTCAGGCTCCCCAGGTGCAACGGCGAATTCCTTTTTCTTTCTTGGCGCTCGCAGACGGCGCGTTCGCGCCTGAGGCTTGGGTCGGCAACGGCGTGCCAACCCTACCATGGAACCATGTGGTTTCGCTGCAATCGCGGTTGAGTGTCTTTCACGGTCGAGACGACCATGCTCCTTTCTCTCTTTCACTGCGTCCCGGCGGCTCTGCGTGAGGTTTGGGTTCATGGTCCTTTCTTAATTTGCAGTTCCTTCTTGGCGGGAGCGGTCCAAATATCGCGGTAGTGGCCAACGCTTGGCGAGACGATGGCGATGGCTTGCGGCGGCGAGGTATCGCTCTCGAAGAATTCGGTATTCATGGCGCCATCGGGCCAGCGAGCGCGGAAGCGCTGGGTGCGGGCTCCATTTGAGGGCCAGGTGTAATGCGAGGCATACTGGTAGAAAGACGGCGTGAGTTCGATGGTGACGGGAGCCACGCCAAGAACATTGCCATTCCAATCCACCAGTGCGCCTGGTGGCGCGGTCTGGATCTGGATTTCCTGTGGCTTGGGCTGCGCACGCTTGATCTCTGGCTCGGGCTTTTGCACGGCGGTGCAGGCGCTGAGGAGCAGGGTGAGAAAGAGCGGGGTGATAGCGTTCATGAAAATGGCGAGGGTCGCTGCGTGGAGTCCAACGAGGCGTCGTCAACGCAAGCGGGAAACAAGGGAAGGTTCATTTGTAAGTCCACTGGGGGTGGTTCCTCTGGCACATACGGCTCGAGAAAAAGGAGCGTCCTCGGGGCGATTTCCGGGTTATCAAACAGCGAGATTTCCAAGCCTGCACGAGTCACATGGGTGCGACCGATCCAGATGCCCATGGGAGCCACTACAATATCGATGGTGGTAGATTGTTCGGCATCTCGAAAGTAGATCTGGAGGAGTCTCTTAAGCTTGGCGTGGCGAAGAAAGCAGACACCTTCGCTCTCGACAGTGCTCTCACACCCCGCCTCGATATCCGCACAGGCGAGCGTGACGCAACCTGCCGAAGCCTCGATGCGGAGCAGTGGGTGCGCTTCACCACAAACGGCCCGGAGCAGTCGAATCAACGAAACGCGTGGCACGAGGAATTTCATGCTTAATCGAAGAGGATGTGGGTATTCATCTGGCTGGGTGAATACCAGACTATGCCGTGCTCGGCTTTCAGAATCCGGCGCATGCGGCCCCAAACATCGTGGCAGCGGCCCATTCCGAAGATTGGTGACTCTTTTTCGGCCTGGCGCTCGACTTGCCGCAGGATCGGCTTGATGTCCGGGGCGTCCTCGATGGGGTCGTGGATTTCCCCCAGCGGGTCGTTCAAGCTCTGGTAGGCGCGTGCTTTTTCGATTCGGCGAAGCAACTCGGCATCCCGAATCGGTTTTCCATAGGCGTTGGTTTGCATATCTCAAAAAGAAAACTCGCTCTGCCGCGCGAAGCGGCTTGGGAATTGATTTTGCGGGCGGAGGCAGCGCGTAGCTGCTTGGATGGCGAATAGGATTTTGGTGATCATTTCGAGGGACACAATATCAACTTCGGTCAGACATCCGCTGGGGGAGTGGATTTTTCTTATTTTTTTCTTACGGCCTTGAGTTTCCGCATCGCTAACCTGCGGCGAGATACACAAGAGCGGTTGTGCGGCCTTCGCTATGGCGAACGCACGCTCCTTCTAGGCTTGGATTCGAAAAAATGAAAATACGGGAATCATCCCACTGGCGCGGCGCGTTGAGAGTGATAGACTCGCGCCGTTGGAAAACGAAATCACCATAGCAGGCGGTGGGCTGGCCGGGCTTTCAATGGGCATCGCCCTGCAATCCCGCGGAGTGCCCGTGGTGCTGCACGAGGCTTCTACCTACCCGAGGCACCGTGTGTGCGGCGAGTTCATTAGTGGCGTGAGTGACGCAACGCTGGAGACGCTAGGCATCGGAGAGTGTCTGGCCGATGCGACTCAACTCCAAACCGCTTCTTGGAATGACCATGCGGGGCGCCTCACCGAGATGCAGGCGCCGGGACGTGGGATTTCACGGTGGAAACTCGATGAGCGGCTCCAGCGACGATTTGTTTCGCTCGGGGGCACACTCATCACAAACTCGCGCATCGCATGCTCGCCAAGCGTTATTTGGGCAGCAGGGCGGCCGAGGCGACCTTGCTCATGGCTCGGGTTGAAATGCCATGCCAGAAACTTGCAGCTCTCGCATGATCTGGAAATGTTCACCTCGCCCGGCGGCTATATCGGGCTCGCAAAAATCGAAGACGGCATGGTGAATATCTGCGGGCTCTTCAAAGCTCGGCCTACTCGTGGAGCGAAGGGGAGCGCCCTGCTTCTCACCATGCTCCGCGAATCTTCACTTCATGCGCTGGCAGACCGCTTGGAGATGGCCGACGTGGATGAGTCGAGCTTCTGCGGGGTTGCTGGATTTCAACTCGGCAAGCAGGAGGGGCCAGGTTTTTGCATCGGTGACGCGGCGAGTATGATTCCACCTTTTACCGGGAATGGGATGAGCATGGCTTTCGAATCGGCGGAATGCGCTCTACAACCCGCGCTGGACTTCGCAAGCGGGCGAAAATCGTGGCTGGAAGCGTCTGCGACCTCCACTGCCAGCCAGGCCTCCCGCTTCAAGCGACGCCTTCTTTCGGCAATGATTCTTCACCGCTTGCTCATGAATCCCGCTGCGCTCCGAATCACCAGTGCGCTAGCCCGCCGGAGATGTCTCCCTTTTCAAGCCCTTTTACACCTCGTCCGCTGATGTATCTTCAATCCCTTGCCACGGCATTCCCTCCACACTCCTTCACCCAACCCGAGTGCTTCCAAATTCTGAGCGAATCCAGCGCGATGGATAGCTTGAGAGGTCGTTCGAAAGAGCTTCTGCAAAAGGTTCTCACTGGTGATTCGGGGATCGAGACGCGGCGGTTTTGCGATCCAGATTTACGGAAGACGTTCGGCTTTGATGCTGGCGAGCTGCATCGGCACTTTGAAGAACATGCACCTAGACTCGCCTCGGAGGCGCTTCTCAAAGCGTGCGATCTTACCTCTCTCAAGCCCTCTGGCATCGATGCGCTGTTGGTCTGCACCTGCACTGGCTATCTTTGCCCGGGTTTGAGTAGTTACATTTCCGAACGGCTTGGCCTGCGCCCGAATGCATTTCTCCAAGACCTACTCGGCCTCGGCTGCGGCGCCGCCATGCCGCTTCTTGAAACCGCGCGCGGCCTCCTTGCAGCGAACCCCCGAGCCATCGTAGCTACAGTAGCTGTGGAAGTTTCCTCAGCCGCTTTTTATATGAATGACGAACCCGGCGTGCTCATCAGCCTCTGCCTCTTTGGTGATGGAGCTGCCGCTGCCATCTGGAAAGGTGAGAATGAAGGCGGGCAATTCCGCTTCCAGAACTTCCGGACCATCCACAAACCCGAACACCGTGAAAAAATCCGTTTCGTCAATGCCGGGGGTCGCCTGAAAAACCAACTCCATCGCGATGTCCCAGCCCTAGCAGCCGAAGCGGTTGCGGCTCTCTTCGAAATGCGATCCAACGCGCCAGACCGGCTCATCGCACACACGGGCGGGCGCGACGTCATCGAGGCGATCGAGCACGCAATTCCCTCGTACGAACTCAAGGAAACCCATGAAATCCTTCGGCAGTACGGCAACATCAGCAGCCCGAGCGTCTTGGCCGCGCTTGAGGAATCGCTTGCAAAATTTCCTGAAAGCGAAAATCTCTGGCTCACCGCTTTCGGTGCCGGCTTTTCTGCACACTGCGGGGAACTTAAAAGAGAAATTTAAAGCCAAAATTCTGCCTGAAAAAGCAGGTTTTGGATTAAAACAAAAGTGCCCGTGAAGCTTGCTTCACGGGCACTTTGCTATGAAAACCCCGAACCAACTCCGGGAAATTTTTTACTTTTTAACGGTCTTTTTCTTCGATGGGCGAACGACAACAAACGAGCCGATTGCACCCGGTATCGCCCCGGAAACAACTAGCACGCCTTCTTCGCCGCGCACTTGAAGAATGCGCAGGTTTTGAACTGTGACGCGCTCGTCGCCCATATGGCCTGGCATGCCCATGTTTTTCCAAACACGGCCGGGTGTTGAGCGGTTACCGATAGAGCCATTACGGCGATGCATGGTCGAACCGTGGCTGGCAGGTTGACCGGCAAAGTTGTGTCTTTTGATTGTACCTTGAAAACCTTTACCTTTGGACTGGCCGATGACGTCCACGAACTGCCCTGCTTCGAAATTGGTAACAGGAAGCGGAGCGGCTTCCGGTGCGACTTCTCCGTCGGCGAGGCGGAACTCACGGATGAAGCGCTTGGGAGTGGATGACGATTTGGCAAAATGCCCAGTCATCGCTTTACCGACACGTTGAGGCTTTTGCTCTCCATAGCCAACTTGAACAGCCGAGTAGCCGTCGCTGTCAGCCGTCTTGACTTGAAGAATGTGATTGCAGCCAGCCTCGATAACAGTGGCAGGAGTGACACGGCCCTTTTCATCGTAGATGCGGGTCATGCCGAGTTTTTTTCCGAGAAGTCCGATGCTCATGTCTTTAAATTAGATTTTGATTGTGATGTCTACGCCGGCGGGAAGGTTGAGTTTGCGGAGCTCATCCACCGTCTTTGAGGTGGGCTCGACAATGTCGAGTAGGCGTTTGTGAGTGCGGATCTCAAATTGCTCCATGGATTTTTTGTCAACGTGGGGAGAGCGGTTCACCGTGAAGCGCTCGATGCGTGTGGGAAGTGGGATTGGACCGGTGACTTTCGAACCCGTGCGCTTGGCAGTTTCGACGATTTCCGAAGCCGAGGCATCGAGAATGCGGTAGTCGAATGCCTTGAGGCGAATTCGTATTTTCTGACTGTTTTGTGCTGCCATAAGATAAAGAGCGATTGAGGATTTTTCGTGAGCCCCCAGATCAGCGGGAGCAACAGACTAGAGACTAACCGTATTTAGGCAAGCACTTTTTCTCTGAAGTTTTTTTAGATCGGAAATGCCAAGCGACTGGATAGTTCTGCGGCTTGTATCTCGAGCATCCGAGCGGATCCATCGTTCCAGATAACAAAATCCGAGGAGGAGATTTTTTTGGCGTTCTCCCACTGCGAGGACATGATTTGCTCTACCTGCGCATGGGAGAGACCTCTCTGCATGGCGCGCTGGATCTGGGTGTCAGGACAGCAAGCGACCGTTACGATACAGTCGAAAGCTGATGTGGCACGCGCCTCAAAAAGAAGTGGAATATCCACAATGAAATCTTCGCCATTCACTCGAGATTCAGAAGCCATCGCCTGCCATCGCACGCGAATACGAGGGTGCAAAATTTCCTCCAACTTGGCTTTGGCTTTGGGATCGACAAAGACACGCGCCCGAATCGCGGCACGGTCTGGCGTGCCATCTGGTCGATAGGCCGATGGCATGTAGAGCGACAAAACATCGCGCACGCTGGGGTCGGAATCGATGAGTGCGCGGGCACACTCATCGGCATCGAAGAACGGCCCCGGACGCAGCTTGAGGAGAGCCTTGCAGAACGTGGATTTTCCCGAAGCAATGCCGCCAGTAATGCCAATCACAGACATAGACGCTTTTTTACATGAGGCGGGGCAGATTTGCACTCGTCGGATTTCATATCTCTCAGCGCAGCGTCAGCCACTCCGATGCTCCGTACTTGCCATCAACGAGAGCACTGATCACGGACTCCATCGCATCGGATTTCTCAAATTCAGAAACTTCGTTTGCGAGGGTCAGGGCGATTTCGAAAGGCATGGCACTGGGCAAATGAATTGACCCCTGATAGAGCACCCCCTCTTTCGAGCGCCGAAGCGCGCCACCACAGATTTTTGCGGCACCAACAATGATGTCGAAAGGAGCGGGACTCTCAAAGCAAACCGGACCAGCCCTACACTCCTCCGGTGGCACCAACCGGGCCTCGGGGATGTTTTTTTGAATCGCGGCAAGCAGACCCTCATGAATGGAACGATAGACGTCCATCGAGGTTCCAGTGGCCAGAGCCTCAGTCGCGGGAAGAAAAAGTGCAAGAGTGAGATCATTGCCATGAAAAACCACACCGCCCCCTGTCCAACGACGCATCAGTGGGGCTCCACAGGCCATTGCGCGGACAGCCTCAAGTCTCTGAGCATATCCAAATGTCACTGCAGGATATGCCCACCGATACACACGCAAGGCGGGACATTTAGAATGCTTCAGCAATGCCTCGTCGCAGGCCATCTGAGCGGCGGGAGTGCGCTGAGAAAAGTCATCCCAGAATTGCAGGCGGGAGAATTTTTTTTTCATGGGCCTTTGTTTTTAAGAATATCGCGCGCCTTCTCCTTGTCGGCGGCCGCCGCCATGTTTAGGCTTCGGAGTTATGGCAAAGCAAGCACTCGGCAAAGGCCTCAGCGCACTCATCAACAAGCGCGTGGCTAGTCCGGCCCCAATCGAAGAGCATGGCGAGAGAATTCAAAAGCTCCCGCTTGCAAGCATTTCTCCCAGCCCCCTCCAGCCGCGCTTGGATTTTTCCTCGGACCAATTGCACGAGTTGGTTGAGAGCATTCGAGAACGTGGAATTATCCAGCCGCTGATTGTGCGGCAGGCCAACGGAGCCTATGAGCTGATCGCTGGGGAACGCCGCTGGCGTGCGGCCAAAGAAATCGGTCTTGTGGATGCCCCGGCCATCGTCCGCGAGGCCAGTGACCGAGAGGTCCTCGAGCTTGCTCTCATCGAAAATCTCCAGCGCGAGGGCCTGAATCCCATTGAAGAAGCTACAGCTTACTCGAGACTGCATGAAGAATTCAAACTCACTCAGGAGGAAATTTCCCGTCGCGTCGGCAAAAGCCGCGCCTCAGTGGCAAATGCCATGCGCTTGCTCGACCTAGAAAGCGACGCGCAGTCGCTTCTCAAACATGGCCGGATTTCTGTGGGACACGCAAAAGTCCTACTCTCACTAAAAAGCCATACTGAGCAAAAGTGGCTCGCAGAGCAAATCGTGCGGGGTGCGCTTTCGGTCCGAACAGCGGAAAAACTGGTCACTCAAAAACTATCCGATAGCGGGCATGCAAGACCGAATCGCCGTGGTGGTGGTGCCGGCAAAGAGTCCGCACCGGCCATTCAGCGTGTACAAAACATGCTCACCCACCGCCTCGCGACCCGCGTACAGGTGAACCACTCCGACAAAAAGGGGCACATTCAGATCGAATATTACGGTACGGATGACCTGAATCGTATCCTTGATCTGTTGGGCGTCGTAGAGGAATAGACCAAATGCATACCTTAAAAAAAATCCTTACACCGATTGTCAGAGCCATCGACTCCGACTACTTTCCGGACGGTGCGGAAAGGATTCGTGAAATGCCAGAGCGGTTTGAGTTTTCCCGGGCAATTCCGTTTATTATTTTACATCTCGGTTGCTTGGGCGTGATTTGGACGGGCTGGAGCTGGGTAGCAGTCGTCACCGCAGCAGTCTTGTACTTTACGCGCATGTTCGCGGTGACGGCAATCTACCATCGTTACTTCTGCCACCGCGCATACAGCACGTCGCGGGCGACCCAGTTTTTGTTCGCTTTATTCGGCCTCACGGCCGTACAGCGCGGCCCGCTCTGGTGGGCTTCCGTGCATCGGCACCATCATAAGCATTCGGACGACGAACACGACGTCCACTCTCCAGGGATGAAAGGTTTTCTTTGGGCTCACATCGGCTGGCTGACCAGCAGCAAAAATTTTCCAACGGATTACCGCTTTGTGAAAGATTTAACAAAGTACCCTGAGCTGGTATTTCTGAACCGCTTTGACCTGATCGGCCCATTGCTTTTATTTGCTGTTCTCTATGGTTTCGGTGCAGCACTCGAAGCCTTTGCTCCAAGCCTTGGAACGTCACCGGGGCAAATGATAGTCTGGGGATTTTTTATCAGCACTACGATTTTATTCCATGCCACTTGCACCATCAATTCCCTCACACACTGCTTCGGAAAGAAGCGTTACGAAACGGGAGATGATAGTCGAAATAGCTTGCTTCTCGCCCTCCTGACTCTGGGCGAAGGCTGGCATAATAACCACCACCATTACCAGGCCTCCGCGCGACAAGGGTTTTTTTGGTGGGAGATCGACATCTCGTATTATGTGATCCGCATCCTGAGCGCGATGGGTTTGGTCTGGGATGTCAAAGATGTTCCTAGCCGAGTCTATGGAAAAGCGCTTGTAAACAGCTCAGCTCCTCAGTGAGGGAGCAGATCGGCATTGTCGGTTCGGGCATCGCCGGTATGGGAGTGGCTTGGCAGCTCCGCAACCACGCTCAGATTACCATCATCGAGCGCCAAACACGGCCCGGAGGGCACTCGAACACCGTCATAGTGCAGGAGGATGGCCGGGATGTGCCCATCGATACAGGTTTCATTGTTTTCAATCACTCCACTTACCCCAACCTCGTTCGACTCTTTGAGGAACTAGGGGTTGAAACCAAGCCCGCAGAGATGTCCTTCAGCGTGCAGCACCTTCCAACACGCCTGGAATATAATGGCATGGGGCTCGACAAGCTTTTTGCACAGCGACGGAATATCCTGAACCCTCGTTTCCATGCTCTCGTTTTCCAAATCCTACGTTTTTTCCGTTTGGCCCGCACGCTTCTGGAAAAACCCGATTCGCTGAACTGCACGGTCTCCGAATTTGTTCGTCGGAATTCCTTGGGCGTCGATTTTCTCAATCTTTATCTCATTCCGATGAGCTCGGCCGTGTGGTCCACCGATCCTCGGCAAATGCTGGATTTCCCCGCATTGAGTCTCATTCGTTTTTTTCAAAACCATGGATTCCTTGGTGTGGCGACTCACCATCCATGGTTCACGGTTTGCGGGGGTTCCCGCAGCTACCGAGATAAGCTGCTTTCCCACCTCCAACCTGTTCAACTTCCAGCCAAAGTCGTCGAGGTGAGGGAATCCCAAACCTCCGCAACTGTGCGCTTGGAAGGGGGGGACGTGAAAGAATTTGACCGTGTCATTATCGCCGCTCACGCCGACGAGGCTCTGGCCATGCTTGCATCTCCAGATTCGAGCCAATCCCGACTGTTGGGCAGTTTTGGCTATCAGAAAAATACGGCAACACTCCACACCGACAGCTCCGTAATGCCACGCCGCCGACGCGCCTGGGCATCATGGAACTACCGCGTCACTCAGGATGCCAATGGGGGCCACGAGGCCACCACGCACTACTGGATGAATGCCCTGCAAGGCGTCAGCAAAACCCGAGACTACTTTGTTTCGGTGAATGGTGCCGACAAAATCCGGCCTGAGACGGTCCTCTACCAGACCGATTACGAGCACCCCGTCTTCACCTTGCGGGCCATGCAAGCGCAGAGCGAGCTTGCCATGCTGAACAGTCGTTCTCCCCAGCAACGCATTTTCTTTTGCGGAAGCTATTTTCGGCATGGCTTCCACGAAGATGCCTACGCTTCGGCAGTGGACCTTGCAGCTGTGCTGCGCCCTCTTCTCATGTGATGAGCAGCGCGGCATCCTGCCTTTACGAGTGCCATGTGATGCACCGCCGCATCGTTCCCAAACATCACGAGTTTCTTTATCGAATCTTTCTTTTTTACCTCGACCTCGGCGAGATCGAAACCCTCGCCCGTGATGTGCCGATTTTCAGTGCCGGGGAACCCAACATCTACTCACTGTGCAACGAAGATTATTTTCAATTCCACTCCCGCGGCCTTCGGGCGAATCTTGAGACCTTTCTGGAGACACAAAGGATTTCCATACGACCGGCCCACATCCGGCTGCTCACGCTTCCCCGACTCCTTGGGTACACGTTCAACCCAATCTCAATTTTTTTCTGCTTCGACTCGGACAACCGTCCGATCACATCTGTCGTGCAGGTGGGCAATACCTTCGGCGAACTCAAACCCTACGTTGTTCCTCTCGACGAGTCCGGTAACGGCTTTCATGTCCGCGTGCCTAAAAATTACTACGTTTCCCCCTTCTCGCCATTGGATTTGTCCTTTGACTTTTGTTTCAAGAATCCAAGCGAGGGCTTGCAGATCATTATTGATACCTACCGAGGGGAGGAAAAAAACCTCCTCAGTACGCTTACTGGGAAACGTACCGAGCTGACTACCTCGAACCTGACCCGCCTCACCCTAGCTTTTCCACTGGTCACCATCAAAATCATTTTCCTCATCCACTGGGAGGCTTTCCGCCTTTGGCTTAAGGGGATTCCCTTTTACGCAAAAGAAGAGAAGCCATCCGAGCAGCAAGGAACTTTTCGAGTGAGGAAGTGAGAGCCTGAGAAAAACCTGATCAGGCGGCGATCGGTGTACCGATGCTGTGGAAGGTGGCGTCGGCAGGCAAGATGGCGCGATTGCAGAAATCGCCAAAACCCTCACCGGATTCACGCTCCAGGGCGTAGCGCTTGATGACAGGCCGGAGCATTTCCACGGCGCCTTCCATCGATATGCTAGGCGACATGAGTCGGTTCAACCGGGTACCGTTGTAGGCAGCACCAACATAGAGGGCGTACTTGTTAGGAGCCTTACCGACGAGACCGATCTCACCGAGGTAAGGCCGTGCGCAACCATTTGGGCAACCAGTGATACGAAGACTAATGGCATCTTGGGCGAGTCCGCTTTCATCCAGAACAGTTTCAAATTTTTCCAAAAGGTCAGGCAGCGCGCGCTCGCTTTCGGCGAGAGCGAGGCCACAGGTAGGGAGGGCCACGCAGGAAAGAGCATTCAGACGCATACCGGAGCGGTCGTTCTCCTTGTCGAGGCCGTGCTTGGCGAGGATTGCTTCAATCAAAGGTTTCTGCTCCACGCTGACGCCAGAGATGGTGAGATTTTGTGACGGGGTGAGGCGGAAGTCACCCGTGTGGATTTCGGCAATTTCACGGAGAGCGCTTTTCATCGCCCAGCCTTCCTTGTCCACGATGCGGCCACTGAGAATGTGGAGGCCATAAAACCAAGTGCCATCGGCACACTGATGCCAGCCGAAAGGATCCTGAATCGTTGTGAAATGGAAGGGCCGGGCTGGCGCGAAACTGATGCCCGAACGCTTTTCGACTTCTCCCTTGAACCAAGTGATGCCGCGATCTTGAATCGTATATTTCAAGCGGGCATGTTTGCGGTTCGTACGGTCGCCAAAGTCGCGCTGGGTTGTGATCACAGCTTCGCCGATGGGATTCACCTGCTCTGGAGTGATGAAACCAAGGACATCGGCCAAGCGGGGAAACGTCTCAGCATTTCCATGGCTCATTCCAAGCCCACCGCCGACGGTCACATTGTAGCCCACGAGGATACCGCCCTCGATGATAGCAATGAAGCCGAGGTCTTGAGAAAAGACGTCCACATCGTTCGATGGAGGGAGAACAAAGCCCGTCTTAAATTTGCGGGGAAGGTAGGTGTCGCCATACATCGGCTCAAGCTCGGGCTCGCCGCCAGCGACGAGTTCCTCGTCCAAGTAGATTTCGTGGTAGGCACGGGTTTTAGGCAGAGCGAACTCACTCCAGGCAACGGCGGCGCGATAAAGCTGCTGGGCAGCGGCGCTGCGCTCGGGATTCGGAGGAGCCATGACGTTGCGGTTCACATCACCGCAAGCAGCGATCGAATCGAGGAGTGCCTGGTGCATGCCTTTGATGAGTTTTTTTACGTTCCCCTTAAGAACGCCGTGGAACTGGAAGGTCTGGCGCGTGGTGAGACGGAGGGAGGGCGACGCGACATCGTCGGCCAGCTTATTCAAAACCAACCACTGCGAGGGAGTTGCTTTGCCGCCGGGCAGGCGCACGCGAAGCATGAACGAGAAAGCCTTTTCCTTACCGGCTTTCTTGAGTGCGACACGGAAATCTCGGTCATCCTGAAGATAGAGACCATGAAACTTCGTGAGCTGACCAGTCTCATCGGCAATCGCTCCTGTGGAGCTATCGGCGAGTTCCTGTGCGATCGCCCCCCGCAGATGATGCGAAGCGGCTTTAACGATTTCGTTTGCGTTGAGTGGCTTTGGTTCCTGTGTGTCTGTGCTCATGAAAATGAAAAAAAGATTTTTTTTTGGAAAACCGCCCCCGGGGCAATGTCATTCTTGATCCGGGAGCCGAGATTAATAGACCACAGATGACACAGCGCGCACAGAGATTTTTGAACCAAAACTTTCAGGGGTTTTTTAAAGATCGTTTTTTTGAACTACAGCAGCTGATCTCATTGATCTGTTAATCTTGTAAATTCTAGCCAAGTGCTTTTTTTAGCTAGATGAATTTTGAAGAAGAAAATTATCTCTCAGAAGACGGGCAAGTTTGGACCCTCCGACACTATCCTTGTGCAGGCTCTACGAACGACATCTGCCGCAACCTGCCAGCTTGGACTGCGGTGCGGGCGGATTCACAAAATAAAGGCCGGGGCCGGTTCGGAAGATCGTTTGTTTCGGAAAAGGGCGGCTTGTGGATTTCAGCAACGCTGCCTGCCACAGGGGGGCATGAAAGTTGGGCAGGGTTTTCGCTTCGTGTCGGAGCATGCCTGCTGCGTTACCTCAAAAGCATCGGGATTCCGTCTGCGCGCCTTCGGTGGCCAAATGACCTCATGTGCGGCTCGCGCAAGGTGGCCGGACTATTGATCGAGCAGCCTTCCACCGGCATGCTTATCGTCGGCTTTGGACTGAATATCTCTAACGAGCCGTGGAGTCAGGATGCGAGCCTGCGCGCAACGGCCACAAATCTCGCCGAGTGGATCGTCCCTCCGGACATCATGGCGCTGACGCATGGCGTGATTGAAGCCATCTCGAAGGCGCATCGCGAAATGCAAACCGGCGGAATGGCTGCGGCCATCCAGGAACTGAATCGCACTTGGGAAGTCCCCTCACCTGTCGAACTTCATCTCAGTACGGGAAAACTTCTCTCCGGCCTTTTCACCGGTTTGGACGCAGAGGGCCATCTGAAACTTCTTGATCAAAGCGGGTCTCCCCTACGCGTCGAGCACCACTCAGTGGAAAAACTGCGAGAGATTCTGCCATCATGACATCAAACTTTTGGACAAATCGGCTCCGAACTTCTACGATTACGTGCGCATGAGCAGTCCCAACCTTGATGTCCGAGATGTCGCACGCCTAGCGCGCATCGAACTCACCGACGAAGAAGCCACCACATTCCAAGCTCAGCTCGGTCGCGTGTTGGAATACGTGGAGCAACTTAAAACTCTTGACGTTTCGGGAGTGGAACCCACAGCACACGCCAATCCCGTGTTCAACGTGCTTCGGGAAGATGTTTCCCAACCCGGACTGCTTCGCGAAGCGGCACTTGCCAATGCCCCGCACTCAGCAAATAACCTTTTCGTTGTGACCAAAGTGATTGAATAAAATGAGCGAACTCACCGACCTCAGCATTTCCGAACTCCAAGCGGGATTTCGGCGTGGAGAATTCACCCCATCCGACGCCCTGCGAGCCCTCGAGGCACGCATCTCGGCTGTTGATCCTGCGATTGACGCTTACCTTTCCCGCGATTTCCAAACGGCTCTCGCCGCTGCCGAAAAAGCCGACATCAACCTGCCGCTGGGTGGCGTTCCCGTAGGGATCAAGGACGCCATCAATGTCTTGGGAGAGTCGTGCACCTGCTCCTCCAAGATGCTTGCTGGTTTCAAATCCCCATACGACGCCACAGTCATTTCCAAACTCCGCGCGGCTGGAGCCATTCCCTATGGCAGGCTGAACATGGACGAGTTTGCGATGGGGTCCTCGACCGAAAATTCCGCATACAAAAAAACGCGCAATCCTTGGGATACAACCCGCATTCCTGGCGGATCCAGCGGCGGCTCGGCGGCCTCTGTAGCAGCTCGCGAGGCGTTTGCCACGCTGGGCAGTGACACCGGCGGATCAATCCGCCAACCCGCAGCTCTGTGTGGAGTCGTGGGACTCAAGCCAAGCTATGGACGTGTTTCCCGCTATGGGCTTGTGGCCTTCGCATCCTCACTCGACCAAATCGGCCCGATCGCCCGCACAACAAGAGATTGCGCCTCGATTTTAAACGTCATTGCCGGCAAGGACTTTCATGATTCTACCTCGCTCGATTTGCCTGGCGAGGATTTCACAGCAAAACTCGGGGGCGATTTAAAAGGCGCGAAACTAGGCGTTCCCAAAGAATACTTTGTCGATGGAATGAATCCGCAAGTCCGTTCCAAGGTCGAGGTCGCAATCAAGCGCTGTCAGGAACTCGGAGCCGAAATCATCGAAGTCTCGTTACCACATACCTCGTATGCCGTGGGCGTGTATTATATCATTGCCACGGCAGAGGCCTCGGCAAACCTGGCACGCTTCGACGGTGTGCGCTACGGCCACAGAGCCAAGAACCCGCGCGATCTGCTCGACCATTACATGCGCTCGAGGGATGAGGGATTCGGCAGTGAGGTCAAACGCCGAATCATTCTTGGAACGTATGTACTCTCGAGCGGATACTATGATGCTTACTACTTGCGCGCGCAGAAGGTTCGCACACTCATCCGACAGGATTTTACGAATGCCTTTGAAAAAGTTGACGCCCTCATCTGCCCAACCTCACCTGATGCGGCGTTTAAAATTGGCGAGCGCGTGGACGACCCACTCCGAATGTATCTGGCGGATATTTTTACCATCGCAACAAACCTCGCTGGCATTTGTGGTATCAGTGTGCCATGCGGATTTGTGAAAGAAGATGATGCCCATCTTCCCGTGGGACTTCAGTTCCTTGGCAAGGCACTTGATGAAACGCGCTTGTTGGGAATCGCAGATGCCTACGAGCGTGCCTCTGGCTTCACAACTCAACGTCCTCACGTAGTCTGATTCCCTCAAGGAATGCTTTTGTAACGAAAAGTTCACAAATCCGAGGTTGTTGCCTATCGCAAAACTGGAGTACGGAAAATCTAGCCTTATGAAAACTGAACCAGAAGACCTGTACCAACAAATCCACAAAGACATCTTAGACAATCTTGACGAGGAGCTCGAACTTGAGCTCGAGGAAACTGTCGGACCGGGGTCTGGCAGTGCCGAATCCAAGGACACTGACCGAGATTTCCGGCGCACCTATTTTCGTGAACTTTTCCGCCTCCAAACCGAGTTGGTGAAACTTCAAGACTGGGTCGTAAAAACAGGCAAAAAAATTGTAATCCTCTTCGAAGGCCGCGATGCTGCAGGGAAGGGCGGAGTCATCAAGAGGATTTCGCAGAGAATGAACCCGCGTATCTGCCGCGTCGCTGCTCTGCCAGCGCCAAACAACCGCGAGCGCACGCAGTGGTACTTCCAGCGCTACGTGGCCCACCTGCCTGCCGCAGGCGAGATCGTTTTGTTTGACCGCAGTTGGTACAATCGCGCGGGCGTGGAACGTGTCATGGAATTTTGTACCCCAGAGGAATACGAACAATTTTTTAACGACGTGCCAGAGTTTGAAAAGATGCTCGTCCGTTCCGGTATCCAGCTCATGAAATATTGGTTCTCGATTACCGACGCTGAGCAGGAATTCCGATTTCACGCTCGGATTCAGGATCCATTGAAACAATGGAAACTGAGTCCGATGGATCTTCAATCCCGCACGCGTTGGGAGGACTATACAAAAGCTAAAGAAATCATGCTTCAACGCACGAGCATACCGGAGGCTCCTTGGAGTGTTGTCCACGCGGTGGATAAGAAAAAAGCGCGACTGAACTGCATTGCGCATCTACTGAGTCAGGTCCCGTACGAAGAAGTGTCCCATACGCCAATCACGCTTCCAGAGCGCATCCACCATGCGGACTACCATCGCCACGACGTGCCAAAAGAAATGTGGGTACCCGAGGCTTACTAGTCCACATGCACTATTCGCAATTGCCCGATTCATTCCATCGTTTTGATCACTAAAAATCCCTTTCACATGACCAATCTGGCGGAGGACAGGACCTCCTCCGTGCAGATGGTTTTTCGAGGGGCATTTGAAATGCCACTGACTGGGCCCACGGGTATCGACATGCGATGCGTCGAGACTCTGAGCCGCACTTGCCAATTCTATGACACCTATGTATGGAGCCTCTGGTTCCAAGGGAAAATTTTAGCGCTTGAGGATTCTTGGTTTCTTCAAGATGACGAAAAACTCAGCTTGGCACCTGCGTGGGAAGCGGCACCTCGGTTCGCGAGCGATTTTCCTGTTGGCGATTTGCGTGAGGCTCTTGAAGATTTCTCAGACATCCGAGCACTGCGTGCAACGGCCTCCGCGCATCTGGTGAGGGATTTTTACGAAGGGATTGATTCGAGCGGTCAGGTTGTTGTCCGCCTCGCTGTGGTTCGCATTGGCACGCCCCGCGCCGCTCGGGTGCGCTCGACTTTACTCAAGTTTCAACCTGTGGAAGGCTGCGATCTTCAGGCTGAAGAACTCCGCCAACACCTCCTTTCCGCTGGCTGCACAGAAACAAGCGAGAACCTAATTCAACAGGTCTATAAGATGCGCGGCGTGCGGCCTGTGGCCTACTCCCTCAAGCCGCATCTTACCTTCGCCCCAGAGACCCATTCTCGCACCGTCTTACTTGAGACTTTTAATAGCCTCTTCTCCATCGCCCGCTGGAATGAGGAGGGAATCGTCAAAGACATTGATACGGAGTTTTTACATGACTACCGCGTCTCACTCCGCAAACTCCGCTGTGTCATCGGCCTTATCAAAGGCGTCTTTCCCGACGCCCTCATGGACTCTTGGAAAAAGAAGCTCGCTGCCATTTGCCGCCAGACAAATGCGTTGCGCGATCTTGACGTCTACATTCTTTCGCGATCTCGCCTCGAACACATGCTGCCCGAGGAACTCCGTCCTGGAATGGATGGATTTTTTCTTGACCTCGAGGCCTCCCGCGAAGCTGAAGCCCGGCGTGTTGCGAAGACTCTGAAATCGGAGGCCTACAAAAGTGAAATCGCAATGCTTCAGGCCGCATGGACCTCCTCGCATGCCATCGAAAACACCCCGAACGCCACACAACCAATTGGAGAAATCGCAGGCGAACTTATTCTTAAACGCTTCCGTCGAATACGCAAAATCAGGAAATCTATAACCCCTGAAACTCCAGATGTGATCATTCACGGTATTCGGATCGAGTGTAAAAAAATGCGCTATTTGCTTGAGTGCTTTGGCAGCCTTTTTCCCGAGGAGACGGTATCACCCCTTGCGCGCCAATTGGCAAAACTTCAAAACCGTCTTGGTCGCTACAACGACACGTCGGTGCAGCAGGATTATCTACTTCAGCAAGCGGAGCAGCAGATCGAATCTGGCGATGCGCGCCTCGCTCTCTCACTCGGCGGACTCATTGGCAGTCTGTACCATGAACATGCCACCCTCAGAGCGAAGGTACTGGACGCACTGGCTGAATTTTGCCGAGGAGCCAATGCAGACCGTGCTGCCAAACTCATTCGTAAGTCGCCCAAATAGTCTGTGATCTGGCTTTCCCATAATAGCACGCTTGACTCCATGGTGAGGCCGACTTCTTTTGATTCCACAAGCATCGCCTCATGAAACCCCGAAAATCAGAACGCGTTTATCTTGTGGAGGGACCTCTCCCCGCACTTAAGGGGTCGTCGCAATCTTCAATCAAGTTGGGATGTTTGGCACACGACCGTTCGCGCGAAGTTTGGGTGCGGCAAGAATCACGCTCATTCAAACTCTGCCTCATTGGAAGCCCCTTAAATGAAAGCTCTCAGGAATATTTTCCAATCCCGCAGCAAACGTTCGAATCCTTGTGGAGACAGACAGAATCCCATCGCGTTGAGCTGACTCGTAGCATTCTCCCGTATGGAGACACTTCGATTCAATTTGATCGCTTCCATGGTGAATTTGAACCGCTGATCACAGCTCGCATTGCCTTTGAAACAGCAACCAGCTACAGAAAATTCCGTAAGCCCGCTTATTTGGGACAAGAAATCGCGCCGGTTGAGTCGCATGACCTCCGCCAGATCGCCCTTCGCGGTCTCCCCTTGCCGGGAGACTCCCATATGCAGGCGGGTGCCGTGCCTTTCCTTTTTAAAAAAGGCATCCTCCATATTGTTCTCATCACGAGTTCGTCAGGCGAGCGCTGGCTCATTCCCAAAGGGCATTTGGAATCGGGAATGACCCTCGAAGAAGTTGCCCTGATGGAAGCCGCCGAGGAGGCCGGTGCCATTGGAACCATCGAACCGGGATACAAAGCAATGTTCCAAACAGAGGATGGCCGCACTCTGCGTCTCTTTCCGCTTCGCGTCGCCACGCTCCTGCCACACTGGCCCGAGCGATTTGCCAGACGCCGCGTCGTCTTGCCGGTGTATCGCGCCCTACTGAGGATCAGTGACCCCGGCCTCGCCAAGGCACTGCGCGATCTTTCTCGGCGGTTAACTCACTAGAGCCAGCTACGAAGCAGGAGCCAGAATGGCGTCGCGCATACCATGCAGGAGCTTTTTATCCGCCGGGCATATCGTAGCCAACGCCCCACCGAGTTGCGTTGATTTCTCGCCGATAAAAAAATAAGGACACAAGCGCACTCGACCGCACATCGTCTTAAGCTCGTCGTGCGCCGGAGTCCAAAACTCGGCATCAAAGAGGCGACCCGGGTGAAAAGTCTGGAGGATATGAGGCTGAGTCGGAAACGCGGCCAAGGCAGACTCCAATTCCATCTGCCACTCGCTCTGTGGCAAGTCGGCCGCCACAACAACGCCGCGAGAGCCCCAGGCTCGCTCAGAAAATCCACTCACTTTTAGAACAAAATTCCTTCGCTTCTGGCTGAACTTGGCCACTTCCATCCAAGAGTGCGCTTCGAGGCGGGGGAGCACTGCATGGTGCGGCAACGGCGCCGGATCTACCAACCAAGTGTAAGGGATCACTTTTTGGAGGGCCAAAAACGCACGCTCGCCAAGTTCACGACGCCAGAAGTCCTCAAGCGGTTTGATCCAGAAAAAAGCGAACCACAATTTCTCCTCTAGAGCAGGCTTGATGGGCGGGGTCACTTGCATGAAACCAGCGCGGACTCCATCCATGATCTGTGGAGCTGCAGGAACATTAGCCAGGTCGAAGAGCTCAAAAAAACGATAGAGACTAGGCTGCCAATCCTGCCTCGGCAGGGCATCCAATACCCGCCATTTTGAGGAAGACCCGTTCAACTCGCTGGCAAGCCATTCCATTTCCGGCCTGTAAGTCGCCGCCTCCTCGGAAACCACGATATCTCCACCAGGGAGGATGTCTGCAAAGCCGCGCATCATCCCATCCGCCCCTCCCAGAACCGGAAACCCCAGCCCCGAGTACGTCTTATTGAGCCAAGCCGTGAGGCCGATTCCACCCGGCACGCTATCAATCTCAGCAATACTGAACCCCTCATCAGTCAGAATCAAATCCGGGCGAATGACTCGCGGAATATCGCCCGCCAAACCGCATTCCCGCTGAAATGCGATAAGTTCAGCCGGCTTTCCCGCATCGAGAATCTCCGCAACCCATGCTGGTTGCCTACCTTTCACACTCTGTCGATAGAGCTGATCACAGGCCCGTAAGAAAAGCAGGAGCCGGTATCCGAGCTTCTCCAACTCCTCGGCAAGCCCATCAGGCAAAGCAAAGGGACGCGGAGCTATGCGCCATTCCTTTTCGTGAAAAAGCCCGCCCTTCGGTAACGCGCTATGGACAGCATGAGCCGATTCGAGCGGACTCATGAAAGAATTTTTAATGCTTGCCGGATGAGTTCCTCGGAACTCGGCATGACCTCCCCCGTCTTCATCACAGCACGAATCGCCTTGTGGGCCTCCACCTGCTTGTAACCAAGCGAAATCAACGCCAAGACCGCATCATGAAGCCGCACGTCATCTTGGCTCGGCGCATTTTTCGCACTCGAGGCCTCCCACTCTGCCGCGACACCCAGCTTATCCTTCAGCTCGAGTACGATTCGCTCTGCCGTTTTTTTTCCAACGCCACTGATCTTCGAGATGGTTCCGGTATCACCTGCCACAACTGCTGATTTGAACATTTCCAGGGATAGCCCACTGAGAACCGACAGCGCGATCTTCGGGCCCACACCAGTCACGTGGTGGAGCAAGAGGCGGAAGAGGTCACGCTCACCGGGCGAGCAAAAGCCATAAAGGACATGTGCATCCTCACGGACGGCAAAGTGCGTCAGAATCTTCACCGCTGAACCAAGAGGAGGCAATCGCTCAAAACTTGATAGCGGAATCATCACTTGGTACCCCACACCATGCACATTGACGACAATTTGGGTTGGGAGAGACTCGGCGAGTATTCCTTCTAGAAACGCGATCATGATAGACGACAACACTAACAGAGCCCGCGTGAGACTCAAAAGGGCGATCTTAATTTTTCTTTTGGCCATGGTCACCACGGGCTCTCTTCAGGCAGACGAGTGGGCACTTCTCGTTAAGCCGTCCTTCACTGATCACAAAATGCGTCGCCCGATCGAGGGCTCTCAACGCACTATTCTAAGCGTTTTCAGAATCGTCGACGGCGACATCCACCCGCTCACACGTGAAGAAAAAAAATCGATTCACATGACCTTTCTGCAAATTCGGGAGGAGGCGCTCCGGACCGCTTCACAAGTATTCAAGCGCATGACCCCCTCTATCGTGAGAAACAAAAAGCAAGTCATCCAATTTGCCAAAATCGAATCCGACGATCCCCTCACGAGCGCCTGTGTGCTTGCTCCTGAATTCGCCGAATCATTTCGCAGCACTCTCGGTCCTGACCTCCTCGTAGCGATCCCGACGCAAAATCAGGTTCTGATTTTTTCGAAGCAAGACGACGTCCACTTGCGCATAGCAGAGAAAATCATCGACGCTTACCTTTCCTCGAATTACCCCGTAAGTCGCGAGATTTTTGCTCTGGAAAACGGCAAACTTCGCTCGCTCGGCGTCCTCGAATAGGTAGCGCAAAACGACTCGGGCGCGGGATCTGCCTAGTCCAATGTCGATTTTTTGAAAAAAACTTCTCCACATTCTGAAATGTGGGGCGATTCTTGTTAGCTCGATAATTTTAGAACATGAACCAAGCCTTGCCATCCCGCGATTCGAACGGACTCTATAATCCCGATCTGGAGCATGACGCCTGTGGCGTTGGGCTCGTTGCACAGATTAGTGGGGAACGCTCAAATGCCATTCTCGAGACAGCACTGCTCTCCATCTGCAGTCTGATGCATCGAGGAGCTCTCGACGCCGATGCTAAAACCGGTGACGGGGCAGGTATCACCACCCAGATTCCCTATAAAATTTTCACACCTGAAGTGGAGAAGCTCGGGCACACCCTCTACAACCCAAGCGATCTAGGTGTGGGCGTCATGTTCCTGCCTGCGCACAACGAGTATGAGACCGCACGCGCACGCGCCATCACCGAAGAGGTTTTAAAAAAGCGCGAGCTATTCGTATTTGGATGGCGTGAGGTTCCGATCAACGATCACGTGTTGGGAGAGAAAGCCAAATCCACAATGCCCTTCATCGAGCAGGTATTGGTTGGACGACCCGCTGGAATGTCGGATGACGACTACGAACGCCGCCTTTTCCTCTCCCGCAATGAAATCGAGGACCGCGCCGCTGCAGACAAGATTAAGGATTTCTACATTCCCTCTTTCTCGCACCGCACGATTGTTTACAAAGGCCTCCTCGTCTCGGCCTCACTGGAAAAATTCTACCCGGACCTCGCGAACTCGGACTACGAGACGGCAATCGCTCTCTTTCACCAACGCTACAGCACGAACACTTTTCCAACGTGGCCCCTTGCCCATCCGTTCCGCATGCTGGCCCACAATGGCGAAATCAATACGATCCGAGGCAACCGCAACTGGATGCACGCCCGCGAAGCTGAACTGGAAGCCGATTTCTGGGGTGCGGACATCGACCTGCTCAAGCCTATCATTCAGCCAGGCGGCTCGGACTCCGCGAGCCTTGATAACGCGCTGGAGGTTCTGACCATGAGCGGCCGCAGCATCCTGCATGCTATCACGATGCTGGTACCGCCATCCTACCGTACCGACCCAGACCTTTCTCAGGAGCTAAAGGATTTCTACAACTACCACCGCTGTTTCTGCGAGCCATGGGATGGACCAGCCGCCCTCACCTTCACTGACGGCGTGATCGCCGGGGCCTGCCTAGACCGCAATGGACTTCGTCCCGCCCGTTACAATATCACCGAGGATGGGATGTTCGTCCTGGCCTCAGAGGTCGGAGGCTCCCAACTCGACCAGCTCAAAATTGTTGAGAAAGGCCGCTTGGCTCCAGGCGAGATGATTGCCATAGACACGGCCAATGGAAAACTCCTCCGCGATGCAGACATCAAGGCGGGCCTCGCCGCGCGCCAGCCCTATGGCGAATGGTTGAAGAACAATCTGAACAATCTTCCTCAGTTAGGCGAAAAGCAAATTCAGCCACCTGTTGACGAGTTGGATGTTCTGACCCTCACTCAACGCCAAGTCACCTTTGGATACTCCTCTGAAGAAGTTGACATGGTCATCAAACCCATGCTGAGGGACGGCGCTGAAGCCGTCGGCTCAATGGGCGATGACACTCCTCTGGCCGTCCTCTCCACGAAGCCTCGATTGCTTTACACTTATTTCAAACAGCTTTTTGCACAGGTCACAAACCCGCCGATCGATCCAATCCGCGAGAAACTGGTAATGAGCCTCAATACCGTGCTCGGCTGGCGCAAAAACCTTCTCGCTGAAACCCCCGAGCACGCCAACCTCGTAAGCCTTGAGTCTCCCGTGCTTTTGAACGAGGAGTTGGTAGCCGTCCAGTCGCTCGGTGCCGAACATAAGGCAACCACCGTTTCCACGCTCTGGAACGCTTCCGAAGGCGAGGATGGTTTGGAACCTGCGATCCGTCGCATCTGCATGGAAGCTGAGGCCGCTATTGATGATGGCACACGCATTCTCATTCTTTCGGACATCGGTGTGGACCACAAAAAAGTCCCCGTTCCAATGCTCCTCGCAGTGGGAGCTGTGCACCACCATCTGATTCGGGTAGGAAAGCGCATGCGCTCTGGCCTTATCTGCCAGACTGGGGAAGCTCGAGACGTACACCAAGTGGCGTGCCTGATCGGTTTCGGGGCAGCAGCAGTCAATCCCTACCTCGCCATTGAAACCATCCGCGAACTCCTCGAGCGAGACAACTCTGGGACAGACTTTACCAAATCCGTCATCAACTACCGTAAAGCCATCGAGGCAGGCATTCTCAAAATCATGTCCAAGATGGGCATCTCGGTGGTCAATAGCTACCGCGGAGCACAAATTTTCGAAGCCATCGGCATCTCTTCCAAACTCATTGAAGCATGCTTCAACGGCACACCCTCGCAGATCGAGGGCATCGGATTCAAGGAAGTCGCCATCGAAAGCCTGACCCGCCACGCCATGGCCTATTCGGAAGCCTTGCCCATCGAAGCAGGCAAACTCAGCGACCCCGGGTATTACCGTTTCCGGCGGGGCGGCGAAATGCACGCCGTGACACCACCCGTACTCCAAAGCTTCCATGCCTATGTAGGCATTAAAGGCGCAGACAAAGCCGGCAAGGCGGAAGATTACAAAAAATACGTCGACTCCGTTCTGAGTAACACGCCCGTTGCCCTACGCAACCTTCTTGAAATTTTGCCTATGCCAGAAGGTCCCATCTCGATCGATGAGGTGGAAACCATCGAGGACATCCGCAAGCGTTTCACCACAGCCGGTATGTCGCTGGGAGCACTTAGCCCGGAGGCCCACGAATGCCTCGCTATCGCGATGAACCGCATCGGCGGCAAGTCAAACAGCGGAGAAGGCGGAGAGGATCCCTCCCGCTTCAAGCGCCGCGAAAATGGCGATTGGGCAAACAGTGCCATCAAACAGATTGCCTCAGGCCGCTTCGGCGTCTCGGCCGCCTACTTGGCCAGCGCGAAAGAAATCGAAATCAAAATGGCCCAAGGCGCCAAGCCGGGTGAGGGCGGGCAATTGCCAGGCCACAAGGTCAGCGCCTATATTGCCAAACTGCGCCACTCGGTGGAAGGGGTCACACTGATCTCACCTCCCCCGCACCATGATATCTACTCGATCGAGGATCTGGCCCAGCTGATCCATGATCTCAAGAACGTCAATCCGGTGGCGCGAATCTCGGTCAAGCTGGTTTCCGAAGTCGGGGTCGGGACGGTCGCGGCGGGCGTTTCCAAAGCCCGCGCCGACCATGTCACGATCTCGGGTTACGAAGGCGGCACCGGGGCTTCCCCGCTGACGTCTTTGACCCATGCCGGCAGCCCCTGGGAAATCGGCCTGGCTGAAACCCAGCAAACGCTC
>VFJO01000043.1 GCA_009886045.1 Verrucomicrobiota bacterium | reverse complement strand
GTCGGCATACCGCCACCGATGAGTCGAGCCACGAGGTTGAGAGAGTCTGCGAGCCTGTTCGAGGGGTAGGAAGCTCCTGGCTGAGTGCGCTTGATGATTTCTGCAACCTTGTCGGAGCTCACGACGGCATCGAGTGATGTGCGCTGCAGAAAATCCAGCGTGTTTCCAGATCCATCCGCATGGCCTTGGAGCATTCCAATGCTGCCTCCGTCCATCTGCTCGGATTCAAAATCATTCACCGAGCGGAAAAAATCATCGGCAACGTCACGGTCGGCAGCATTTTTGAGATCAAAGCGGAACTGCTCTGGTTTAGCAAAAGTGACTCCGCGTGGCTCTGGAGCGGCAAAGGCCTGTGGAGTTTGGCTTCCGATGCTCACGCCAATCGAGGGGTCCGAGCCTTTGCAGCAGGCATCGAAATAGCGTCCCATCCATCCATACTTTTCAGTTTTGGAGCTGTCCGAAGCGGTGTGCCAGATTTCGGTTGAGCGAAAATGCGAGCGGTTGGGATTCGGGTAGCCTACGCCTTGCACGATGGCCAGGTGCCCTTCATCGTGAAGCGCTTTGAGACCCGGGAGCTGGGAATTCAAACCCAGATCATCCGTCAATCGCAGGGTTTTTGCACCGGGGATTGCAATTGTCGGCCTAGCTCGAAAATAGGCATCGTCACTGAATGGCACGAGTGTATTGAGGCCGTCGTTGCCGCCAGCCAGCTGGAGGACGATGAAGATCGTGCCGTCTTTTCCTGTGGTGGTCTGCACCAGAGAATCTGCGGCCATGGCGTCGAGCGTGAAAAATGTGCGCTCGAGAAAAGCGGGGATGGTCCAAGAGACCGCCCCCCCGAGAATCGATGTGCGGAGGAACTGTCGGCGGGTGTGGAGGGTTTGTTTCATGTCAGTTGGAAGTCTGGGGTGCTCATGAGGAGGTGAATGAGATCTCGGTGCGAGGCAGGCGAGCGGCCGTTGTTTTTGAGAAAATCCATAGTCTTTTCGCGAAGAGCGGTGCTCATAGGGGCTTGGAAAAGGCGCCAGGAAAGCAGATCGCAGGCTGCCTCCGGGGTTGTTTCCAAAGGCAGGATTTTTTCAATATCTGGCTCCGCACCTCTTGCGTTGCGTACGAGTGCTCCCCCGAGATTGTAGCGCAGCAAGAGTGTGGAGGAACTGATCCATGCCCGCCCGCCATCCCAGCCTTTGACGTTCGGCGGTGCAAAGGGAACCTGCCCAAGTTGCTCGAGCGTGCTTTGAATCACTCGTGGATCAGGCATTGGCCGTTCGAGAATCTTGCAGGTTTGGATCAGCCATTGCACTGGGCTTTTGATCTGACGCCTTCGGTATTTTGGAGCGTAAAACTCTCGGCTTAAAAAAATCCTCTTCAAAAAATCACCCGTTTTGAGGCCAGAGGCACGGTATTCCGAAGCGAGAACCTGGTTCAACGGGCTCGGGGGGTTTTCTCCAGCATAGAAATTCCACAATTTTGCTGAGAGAAACTCTGCGCACTGCGGTCTTGAAACGATTAGATCCACCGTTTCGTCGCCACTCATTTTCCCTGTTTTCCCGAAGATTTTTTTGACTCCCGAATCGTGGCTTCCGGCCGCAAAGAAGAACCCGCCGGTGTCAGGATTTATGCGATAGCCAGTGAATGATCGGGCTACTTCTTGAACGTCCTCCTCGCTGTATTGACCCTCGCCTAATGTGAACAGCTCCATAAACTCCCTGGCGAAATTCTCATTAGGGCGGCCGACCTTGCTGGAGTTCAGATCCAAGTAGCGAATCATGGCGGGATCTTTCGACATTTCCTTTGCGAAGAGAGCAAAGGGGCCAAAGGCGTGAGCCCTCAGCGTTTGATTTTGCTGCAAAATCAGGAACGGGTCTTTGACCTTCTGGATGCTTGTGGCCCAGTGTCCATGCCAAAAAAGAACACACTTTTCGCGTGCTGGAAAAGGAGTCGAGGCCATTCGGTTGATCCACCAAAAACGGGCTTCGATGGTTTGTCGTCTCTCTTGAGCCTGAATCATTTTCTTCTTCTCCATCATTTCGGCTGGTGACGCGGAGACGTTTTTGAGCTCGCGATAAGGTCTCAGTGGGCTGATTTCCGGAGAGGGGAAGAGATCTTCATCCTCTCCCGCATTCAAGAGGCTCTGAACTGCGGAGGAGTGCCCCATTACGTGGAGCTTCTGAATTTCCTCGGGGGTTCCTCCAAAAGCGGCTCTGTTTAAAAGATGACCGGCGGCCTCAAGAGTCCATTCGCTTGTGGGAAGGGGAGCGAGCATATCGGATTAAACATCCTTCAATGCGAATAGTTGCGAAGGAATTCGCAAGCTTTGCGAGGTCTTGAAAGAAAACCTCAGCGACGCCAACCTGTGCGTGGTGGAGGAACAAATGCGGAAGGCCCCCAGACCCTCCAATCGTTCCACTCTTGAGCGGCGAGCACTGCACTTTCAGAGGAGGCAGTATTTTGGTTTGCAATTTCCTGCTGAAGTTCAAGTTCGCGGTATTTCGAGTAGTCCGCTTGGTTTCCAATATACGCGATGCTCTGGTCGGGGCAGGCATAGGAATAATAAACCTCGTCACCTTTGAGTTTCCGCTCGATTTTGTACGATGTCATCGTCTCGAGGTCCTTTTGGCGCGCTGGGGAATTGGCTGGCAAGACACGGAAGCCCGAGGCTGCTAGCAGGCGCTCCGTATTTTCCCTATCGGCTTTTTCCATGGCCGCACAGCCGCACATCAGTACGGCAATTAGAAATATAGCTGGCTTCACAGAGCCGACCATACAAAGAAAAGCCGATGTTAAAATCAAAAAGTCCGGCTTTTATAACTTTGTGAGATTTACGTCTTGAGTTTTTCTCGCGTTAGAGGAATAGTGAATCTGCTTCCGACGCTTTCATTTATGCAATACGGCACTCGCGACCCATTTCATTTTGGTCCTTGGTCTGAATTCATCGCGTCACTCATGTTCTTTGCAGCGTGCTCTAGTCACGCATTTGTAAGGGGGTGTGCACCGTCGGAAGAAAAACAGCCGCACGTGCCGTTTCTGTGGGGAGGATTTCTCCGCACGGCGTGTCGGCCCTGCAACGTAATAATAGAAAACATGTCATCAGAATACTCACCCAGCGGAACGCGTCGTTCGTCGCGCCGCGGGTCCAGCAACCGCTCCGAGCGAGGCAACCGATCCTCCGCATCCGCTGAGACCTCAAACAAACCCAAAAAATCCCTCCTCTCACGAATCCTTGGATTCCTGACCGGTCAACCAGAGGAGACAAAAAAGCCGGCCCGCGAAGAGCGCTCGGCTCGCAATCATGAGGCCAAGTCCTCGGACGGCCCTCCCCGCGAGCGTCAAGCCCGTAGCGAGCGCCCGACAGGAATGCGTACTCCGGAGGTCGTGGAAGTCACAGCTCCACGCCTCTACGTCGGCAACCTGTCCTTTGATGCGGGAGAAAGCGATCTTTCTGATCTCTTCAATGGAGTGGGATCCGTGCAGAATGTGGAAATCGTAGTCAATCGCCATAACATGCGCTCCAAGGGATTCGCCTTTGTGCAAATGCAATCGGTGGATGAAGCAAAGCGCGCAGTTTCGGAGCTTCACGACAAGGAATTCATGGGTCGCAAGCTTGTGGTCAGTGGAGCAAAGGCCCTCGATGAGCGCCGCTCAGAACGCCCCGTTCAGGCCACTGAGTAACAATCAAACAACCTTCGCCAAAGGGCCCCGTCCGATCATCGTGACGGGGCCTACTGGCTCCGGAAAATCCGCTTTGGCAGCGGCCCTAGCCGCTCGAGTGGGTGGAGAAGTCGTTGGGGCGGACGCTTTCCAGATTTATTCTGGCCTGCCCATTCTCACCGCGCAAGCCGGAGAGGAATTGCGAGCGATCGCTCCTCATCATCTTGTAGGTTTCAGGGATCTCACGCAGAACTACGATGTCGCTCTCTATGCAGAAGCTGCCTCGTGTTGCATTAGAGAAATTCAAGCTCGAGGACGCATTGCCATTTTAACCGGCGGGACTGGGCTTTACTTGAAAGCCCTCACTCACGGACTTGCCGAAATGCCGAAGCCGGATGCGCCTCTCCGAAATCGCCTTGCTTCAATGCCACTCGAAAAAGTGCTCGAGGAGTTGGCTGAGCAAGACCCCGCCGCTCTTGGGGTAATTGACACACGCAATCCGGTAAGAGTTCGACGGGCTTTGGAAATTGTCTTACTCACCGCTCGGCCTCTCGCAGAATCTCGTGGAGGCTGGAAGACAGATAGGGGTCTTTTTCGTGGAATTGTTTTGGTTCGCGAACGTGATGAGTTACGGAGCCGCATCGCAGCGAATGTGGATGCCATGTTTGCCTCCGGAGTCGTAGCTGAAGTCCGAGCGGCTTCGCATGCTGGGGAGGGCGCTTCGCACGCGATCGGGTTTCGCGAAATCCAGCAACTTCTTCGCGGAGAAATCACCGAAGACGTCTGCAAATCGGGCATGAGAGTCGCCACGCAGCGCTATGCAAAACGGCAACTGATATGGGCTCGAACCCAATTTCATTTCCCCTTCCTGAATTTAACCGCCATGCAGAGCCCTGCTGATATGCTGACCGCCGCTCTGGATGTACTGGACACTCAAGATCCATGACTCCCCCAACGATTGATCGTAAAAAAAATCCGGCATGGGGTCAGTTGGGTTGCGGCCTGGTATTTCTGTTCCTTCTCAGTGGATGCCAGACACGATTGTTCATCCAACCATCTCCAAGCGGGCGTGAGGCGGAGGTTTTCTCGAGACAGCCGATTGCGGTGCAGCAAGGTTTGGCATCTTGGTATGGGGGGCGATGGATCGGGCGATTGACTGCAAACGGAGAGATTTATCGTGTTGGAGATATAACGGCTGCCCATAAAAAACTTCCCTTCAACTCTCGCGTGCGGGTTGTGGATTTGAAGACTGGCAATTCCATAATTGTCCGAATCAACAACCGCGGACCGTATGTCAAAGGCCGAATTATTGACCTGAGTGTTGCTGCAGCGAAGAAATTAGGCACTTATGATCGGGGCATTGCCAAGGTGCAGATCGAGGTTCTTCGTGAAATCCCGCTTTTGCAGAAGCCAAATTTGAGGGCGCTTAACCCGCCCAAACTACCGCCATCTAAGCCCGCGGTGAAAAAGTAAGTTGCGAGACCGTTCAATATTGCCAAATTTTTTTCCTAAGTTGGCTAGGAATGATAACATCTCGGGCATGCCCAAGCCGTCCACTGTCGCCAGTCCCTCCGAATTGCTGGCTTATTGTTTCGAAGCCTGGCCGGATTTGAAGAAAAAGCAGATTCGCACATGGCTGAAATTTCAGGCGATCACGGTGAATGGGCGTCCTATTTCTCAGTTCAACCATGCGCTCCAAGTGGGAGATATCGTCGCCGTACGCAAGGATCGCTATGCTGCTCCGCGCTCGGTGGTCGGTTCGGGTATTCGGGTTTTTTTCGAGGATGCCGACATTCTCGTGATCGACAAACCGCCGGACTTACTCAGCATCGCCAGCGAAGCCGAGCAGGAGAAAACGGCCTACCATCAGCTCACCGAACATGTTCGCAGCGGAAATCCCATGTCGCGTGCACGGGTTTGGATCGTGCATCGTTTGGATCGGGAAACCTCGGGACTGATGGTTTTTGCAAAAACTCCTGAATCCAAGGAAATCCTGCAATCCCGATGGGATGAGGCGGAAAAGCGCTACGAAGCTGTGGTGGAGGGTCGTCTGCGCGAGAAGTCTGGAATTTTTGAATCCGACTTGGATGAGTCGAATCCCTACAAGGTTCTGAGTGTTGCACGGAGTGAGAACACGCGGCACGCGGTTACTCACTTTCGTGTCTTGGCATCAACTCCGAATCGGTCTCTGGTTGAGTTGACGTTGGAGACGGGCCGCCGCCACCAGATTCGAGTTCAACTTGCGGAGGCGGGCCATCCGATCATCGGGGACAAAAAGTACGGCGCGAAAAGCAACCCCGTAAAGCGTCTCGGATTGCATGCCAGCGCGCTCCGTTTTCCCCATCCGGTCACCAAGAAGGAAATGGTCTTCGCTTGCCCACTTCCGAAAGAGCTTGTCCGCTTGGTGTGAGGTTTATCAAAAAAAGCCACCCCGCCTTGGATAGCGGGGTGGCTTGACCCGTTGTGAGGATTTTATTTTTTAGGCTGGGGAGCCGCCTTGGGTTTGTAGTTCAGCGTGTAGGTTTGTTTCCACGACGTGGGTGTCGTCGTTCCCGTGGCAGAGTCATAGATCGACCGGTTCAGGTAGATTTGAGCAGAGCCTGTTCCTCTGGGATCGAAATAGGGATCGCCTGCTGGAACGGTGATATCAAATGCGACGTCGCCACTTGTGGTTAAGCCCATATCGTGGTCGATGAATTGTCCCCAGCCATAAATCCAATCTGATAGGTTACGGGCGTTAGGAAGCGTCGTGGTGTGGTCGCAGAGCATATTGCTGATCAGACGGGCACTCGGACGCGTCGAGCCTGCAGGGTTGGACAACCCATCGGCGTAGGCAGCAGGTGCAAAGCGCCTCAAATCCACTCCAGCAACACCCCAAGTCGTGTGGGATAGGTTGTTCAGCCTGCCATCCAGCGTTGGCGCGGCATCCTTCGCAGGAGCAGGCTTAATGAGGGCGGCAGGAAGCGAACCTGTCTTGGCAACAAGACTCGCGAGTGTCGAATCATCAAAGAAAAACACATTGTCCTGAATTTTGGTGATGGATGTATTTCGGCGGATGACATCCGAGAGCTTCGTGCACTCAAGGGCTGCGAGTTGGGGGCCGTAAAACGTCCTCGCATACCAGAACCTGTCGCCATCGCGGAGACGCTCGAACTGATCGACGAGGATTCGTTGAAATGTCGCGCCCACACTAGAGCTCGGCAGGTGGTTCTCCAAAAGACCACCCACCCAGAGGTCGATGTTAGCCACTGTGCCATAGAGAGCGAGGAGCTTGGCCTGAATCGCAGCGTCACTGGTGATCTCTGCGAAGGATTTCACCTTCGGGAGGCCATAGGCTGCACGGGTCGTGTTGTAATCTGAAAGGCCATGGTCGCGGCCGCGTTGGATATTCAATGAAGCCAGGTCGAATCCGCCTGCTCCGGGAGGGCCGAAGAGGAAATTACGAAGCCCGCCGACAAGCTGGGCATCGACTTCTTGGGATTTATCGGTGGCCAGGTACTTGAGCAGAGGCGCGGGTCCTTCTGCCACAAGCACGGAGGGGTTAAAGAAGGCTTCAGCAAGCTCGAGGGCCTCTGCGATTTCGTTGCCCTCGTTATCTAAGAGCTCAACATCGTCATTGATGAGTGTGTGCCCGATACGATATGCGGCTGTCGAAAATTCCGTTGCAATGCCTGGATTCACGTCGGGTTTATAGCCCTCATAGGGTCGCAGCGCTTTTGGCCCAAGGAGGGCAGGCAGGAACTCGCGGTAGGTGATGACTTGAAGCTCCCCAACAATGATGCGCCGCGTGCTTTGAAAGATTTGCTCATCGGTGAAGGAGGGATTTGCCGCAGCTATGGCCGCAGCGATTTGATTATGCTCGCGGAGGAAAAGCGTGTGAATCGCACTCAACTCAACGTTTTCATTCGCCCTGACATCTCCGCTCAGAAACATCTGATTATCCGGAAAAATGTGGGCCTCATTCGCATTGGGCAAACCGGCTGTATTGAACGGCATGAGGTCGCCCTCGCTGGTTTTCAGTTTGCCACCCACAAACGATCTCAAGGCGGCAGCGCGTATCGCATCTGAACCATAGATGACCGATCCATCGAGATAGGCGGATATCTGGTTTGCATGCTGACGGGGGTTGGGACTGCTGACCTCGAGATTGAACTTATTAGCCCCTGGAACTAGCGTCACTGGCACATCGAATCTTCCGTCCTTATCAAGGACGACTTTTTTCCCATTCAGCAAAAAGGAAACGAGGGGTGGAGCGTAGATGTCGGGCATTACCTTCCCACGAAGGACAACCTTGGGTGTATCCACCGTGCCGTTTCCTGCTGGTTGAACATCAACGACGGAGTCAATGAGGGAGAGGCGAGGAGCTGGAGCGCTCGGCTGCAAGCGTTGGCCAGGAGCCTGGGCCTGCATATTGCGAATCTGGCGCTCAGCGATCCAACCATCTGCTCCTGTGTTAAAATTCACCTCCCACCACCAGGAATCTCCAGATCGCACGGGCCCTGCTGTGAGAGTGCCAAGCGACTGGGCGGGTTGGTTGCCGATCAGTTCGCCAGCGATGGGAGGATTATTCCAAACCGGGGAGGCTTTCCCTGTTTGGACACGATCGCCGATCCGAAGCGGAGCAGCTGTGAGTTCGCTTGCCGCATGCGCAAAAGGCGTAGCGGCGATTGCAATGGCAGAGAGGCTGCCGAGAAGAAGTTTATTTTTCATTTTTTTGAGGGGGTTGACTTTTTGAGCGCTCTGAGGCTTTCGTCGCGGAGTGCTTTCTGTTTCTTCGTCGCTCGGCAAATGCAGTTATATGACAAAAAAATGATCCTCGGTCTTTTTTCCGAAAACATCTGTCATATAAAGGCCAGCGAGATGGTACTAAGCAAATGAACGATGGATTGTATGAGCCGTTGATCAGCCCGACGGATAGCGCCGGGCTGCAGGACGCTCTGGAGCGGTACCACGCCATGAGTTATGGTTGGGCCATGAGCTGCTGTTCATCGAACCCCAACGATGCTGAAGATATCCTACAAACTGTTTATCAAAAAATCTTGCAAGGTCGGGCTCGCTATGACGGTCGAGCCGCCTTTAAGACGTGGCTCTTTGCCGTTATTCGCAACACTGCTGCCAGCGAGAGGCGCCGGAACTGGATTCGTGTTCTGCGGCTGGGCAGCTATCAAAAAGAACACCAAGGGGACTATTATTCCGCTGAAAATAGTGAAGCCTTGGAGGGAGCCGAGCGAATCAGCCTCTTCCGCAAAACGCTTGCCAAACTTCCACGCCGTCAGCAGGAAATTCTTCACCTCGTTTTTTATCAAAACCTCACGATTGAAGCCTCGGCCAAGGCGATGGGCGTCTCCCTCGGATCTGCGCGCACGCACTACGATCGTGCAAAGAAACAACTCGGCCAACTTCTAAAACTCACTGGACAATTTCATGACTGATCACACACACACAAAACTTTTCGAAGATGTCAGGCGGCAAGACGCTGAAAATGCCCCTAGCTTCCAACGTTTGCTTCGCACTCAACAATCGAGCGAAAATCGAACGTCTCCAAGTCTCTGGATCTCAGTCGCCTTTGCATCTGTTTTACTTTTGGCAGCAGTTCTCGCTTTCTCTGTTCTGTCAAAAAACTCGACTTTGTCGCCGGAGGAGGCCGAGCAATGGGCCGCAATCACGGATTGGAGCGCGCCTTCAGATTTGATCCTAGCGGAAAACACGACAACAAGCAGCGAATCCTTCTCAACCTTCAGCGACACCCTTTTTGAACTCGTTCCGACTTCCTCCGATAAAACTCAAAACCTATGAAGTGCACTTTTCTCTCTATTTTATTAGCGTCCCTGAGTATGGCCAATGCCCAGCAACCTCAGGCAGTCGGTCCGGGCGGCCACTCCCAGCGGCCGCCTGGTGGTGATAGGATGAATCGCTCGTTCTTTCCTCCGGAGTTGGTCATGCGGAATCAAAAAGCCATCAACCTCACGCCAGAGCAACAAAGCGCGATTCGCTCGGAGATGAGTCAAACGAGCTCGCGATTCAACGATTTGCAGTGGCAGTTGAGTGCCGAAGAAGAAGCTCTCGATTCTCTTGTGAGAGGCGATGTACAGGATGAAAAGCAAATCCTCGCACAGTTCGATAAATTGCTACTTGTGGAAGCCGAGTTGAAGCGCACTCAACTCAGCATGCTTGTCCGAATCAAGGCCCTGCTTACTCCCGAGCAGCAGCAGAAACTCGGTGAGTTGAAAAAGCAGGGTCCCTCTGGTGACCCTGAGCACCGTCCGCCACCACGCGGCGAAGAACCGTGAGCATAAGGGTCCGCCCCGACGGTTCATCACATGTCCTGCATCATCTGGCATCCACTTTTTGTCATATTGCTCTTCATTTGATCTAACATCTTCGCCATCTCTGCGTGTTGTTCGGATTGTTGCTGGATCATGAGCGTGAGAGTCGCCTCGATGAAGGTCTCTTTTTGACCAACGGGAGCGTTTTTCATTTTTTCAACCTGAGACGCCAGTTCAGCATCCTGAGCTTTGACCATTTTTAGAAATTCGTCGTGCATCTTCATCATGTCCGAGCACCATTCGGGCATGCTGGAGGGGCTCGAGTGCCTTGGCATCGGATCACATTGCTGGGCTGGCGCGGTGGCACATAGGGATAAAGCCACCACGACGATTAGTAGGATCTGTTGGGATTGGAATTTGCGAATTTGAGTTTTCATAATTTGTAATCCCCGAATTTTTGAGCGGGCAATAAAGAGTCTCCGATGCGTCTCGCCTTTTCATTGGGGCGATCACCCCGCACTTTGAATCTTCTCGTGATCGAGCCTTCCGCATTACGAACGCGAAATCCCCATGATCAATCCCATGCTGAACCCATAGATCATGTGAGCAGCCAACTGGGCAAGGCCTGTAGCGGGTCCTCGGTCATGATACCGAGCTATGGGGTGATGCTCCATGATGAGGATTGAAACAAGTAGCATCACCACGACCCCGTGCAGGCTGCCAAGTAGCAACCCCGTGAGCGCATTGAATGGTAGCGACGAAAGGTGCAGGAATGCGGCATAGACAAAGGAAAAAATGATTCCGAGTGCGATATGAATCCCCATGCCCACGGCGAAGGCTCCGCGTCCTGCGCCTCTAATGACGAGCGCCCCTCCCGCACGAATCACATCTACGTGTGCCCATCCTGCCCAGCGGGGGATCAGTAAAAAGAGCGTCATCGCCGCAGTGCCTACGATGCCGCTCACCAGAATCATAAACCAAGAATTCATGAGGTAAAATCGCTCATTCTGTGGAGGAATGCCCATGGGGTGAGTGCCCCGTCATTTCAGGCTACTGATTGCAATCCTTGATACTTCTACTCACGCATGCCGCAGCATGGGAAGAATAGCATCTGAGTTACCATGAGGCTGAGGCGTAAATGTGACAGCCCAATCCAGCGAGCCAGCTCCGATTCCAAAAGGCAACCGGTAGATGGATATGTTCTTATTTTTCCTCCCAGAGAAAATGCTCGAGGCGGAGCTGCTTGATTCTGTTTTTGGCTTCGAGTGATCTCGGGCCGTCTGATGCGGCTAAGATTTCATAGACACGAATCGCCTCAGGCCATTTCTCGGTGGATTCCAGAATGCGACCAGCGGCAAAGCCGGCTTTGTAGAACCAGAAAAACTCCGCCGGGGCGGATGTGCTGGGTTTAAAAACATCGTAGTAGGTGGCCACGGCCGAGTTGAAATCGCCCGTTTTTTCGAGGGCCGTACCGATTCGTGTCAGGGCTTGATTGCGCCAAGCGGGAGTGGCTGACGGTTCGCTAACGATTTGTTTCCAGATGTCGATCGCGCCTCGGTAATTGGCGGGATCTTGGTCTCCGAGCGAGTAAAGATTTTTCCCCTTCTCGACGAGTGCGCTGGCAAGCATCTCAGGGCTGGGATTGGAGGAGAGGATTTTGTCGAGAACGAGATTTGCTTCGAGCCGTTTACCTTGCGCGGCTAGAATCGTCGCTTGCTCAAGGCGGGCTTGAGAGGCTAGGGGTCCCTTTCCGCTGGCGACCTCCTCATAAAGCAAAATAGCCTCGTCCGGCGAAGTGGCGGTTGGTATGCGTGAGGTCGATTGGGCTGCAAGAAAAAGTGCCGGCTTGTCGTACTCGGACTCCGGAAATCGTTGGGCTAAGGTTTCCAGCTCGACACGCGCTGTTGCGAAGTCGCCACGACGATAAAGAAGTTCTCCCAGCTTCATTCGAATGGAGGGTTCGGACTCCGTATTCTGGTGGCTGATGAGAAATGTTCGCGCGGCAGCGATGGCACTATCTGTGCCAGCGGGATCGCCAGTATCCATCAGGAAAACTTTGAGAGCGGCTTCACGCGACGGGTCGCTCTGTGAAGAGATTTGGCGAAGCTCTGCATCGGCACCTTGATAGTCGAGTTGTTGGTATTTCCATTCAGCTAGGGCGAGGCGGGCCCGCGAAGCAACGCCTGCAACTGGTGAAGATGTGAGGGCGGCAAGGCTTGCAAGCGCCATGGGGTCGCCCTTTCGTGCCAAATAATACGCCTCATTCAGTCGGAAAGTCGCAATTCGAGGGCTGGAGGGGAATTTCTTTTCCAACTGAATGAGGCCCGTATTTGCTACGTTACCGGAGAAAAGCTGGCAGAGTGCGGCGTTGAAAAGCGCGGATTCGGCTAGTGTGGGCTCCGATGCTGCCGATGCAAAAGCTAGTGCAGCCGCCGTGTGATCGCTTTTGCGTGAAAGCGCCAGACCCCTGAGAAAATCTGTGTGAGCCGTTGTGCCAGTAGGGGGGAGTAAGGCAAGCGCTTCATCGTTCCGGCCAAGCCGAACACGGAGTGCAGCGAGCTCAAAGAGTGTTTCTCGAGCCAGAGGATTTGATGAGGGGTCTGCTGCCAGGCGCTCAAGGAGTGGCAGCGCGGCTTCGGGGGTTTTTTGGCGTGTTTCAAAACGAGCGAGATAGTAGGTGGCGAGCTTTTGGCGAAGGTTTGACTCGGAGTCGCTCGACCAACGTTTAAGTTCGCTTGAGGAGGGACTTGTTGCGGCTGCATAAATCTCATCCAAGTTGGCGAAGACCTGCTCGAGTCCAGGTAGGGATGGATGTGTTGCTATGAATTCCTCCAGCATCGACTCGCACTCCGCGCTTTGAGAGAGTCGTTGAAGGGTGGTGGCATGGAGGAGGACAGTGGAAATAGCCATCTCGGCACTCAGCGGCTCCACTTCAGTGAGTAGGCTGAGTGCCAGGGCATCATTTTTTTCCTGACTGGCTGCTTGGGCGAGAAGAAATGCGCGACGAGATTTTTGAGCAGGGTCGGCGCATTGAAGGTCATCGAGAGATGCTCTAGCACCAATCGGGTTTTTTTGAGAAAGGCGGATTTCAGCAAGATCGAGAAGGGCCGCAGACCTGATCCTTGATTGTGGCCATCCAGCCGTTGGAGCCAGAATGGCAGCGGCCTCTTCGAGCTTCGCAAGATTTTTCAGCATGGAGGCTAAGCCGATGACTGATTCCTTCTGGAACTCAAAATTTGGATCCCTGGCAGCAAGGCTGTAGCTTTTCGAAGCTTTAAGCCAATCCCCATCGGCGGCGAGGGCTTGGGCAAGCCAGAAATCGCGGGAGGGACCAGAGGGCATCTTGGAGGTTTCAAAGAGGGCGACAGCAGGGCTCGCTTGGCCGGACTCGATCAAGGCACGGGCATAGAGGAGGTTCGCATTTGCATCGGAATCGCGTGATCCGATGGTTGGAAACTGTTCCTCAATTTTAACCAAGGCAACCTGTGGGAAGCCATTTTCGAGAGCCATTCGGGCCTCGTCGAGTGGAGCCGCTTGTGCCAGTGAACCAAGAAAAACGAGCGGCCAAAAACGATTCATACTTTCAGATATTTGAGCAGATAGCGGGCTGTTTCGCTGTCTTTGCTGAGGGCGACATTTTCGGGCGTGCCTTCAGCCACGATGCGTCCTCCGCCGGAACCGCCGTTCGGCCCGAGATCAATGATCCAGTCGGCACACTTGATGACTTCGAGATTGTGCTCGATGACAATGAGCGTGTTTCGGGAATTTCGGAGCTTCATAAGGACCTCAAGGAGCTTGTGGATATCTGCAAAGTGGAGACCTGTCGTCGGTTCGTCGAGCAGGTAAATCGTGCGTCCGGTGGCTCGCTTTGAAAGTTCGGCCGAGAGTTTGATCCTTTGGGCTTCGCCGCCGGAGAGTGTGGTTGCGGATTGGCCGAGTCGCAAATAACCGAGACCCACGTCCTGCATGGTTTCGAGTTTTGTGCAGAGTGCGGGCACATGGCGGAAAAAGCGCGCGGCGTCATCCACTGTCATCTCCAGAACATCGGCAATATTTTTCCCTTTGTAGGTGACCTCCAGCGTCTCGCGGTTGTAGCGGCGGCCATGGCAGACCTCGCACTCAACATAAACATCCGAGAGAAAGTGCATTTCGATGCGAATGAAGCCATCGCCTTGGCAGTGCTCACAGCGACCACCTTTATTGTTGAAGGAAAATCGGCCGGAATCGTAGCCGCGAACGCGCGAGGCGGGGAGCTCGCTGAAGAGATCTCGAATCGGACCGAGTGCGCCCGTGTAGGTCGCTGGATTGGAGCGGGGGGTGCGGCCGACCGGGCTTTGGTCAATGACAACGACTTTGTCGAATTGCTCGATGCCACTGATAGATGCGTGAGCGCCGGGGCGCGATTTGGCTCGGTGCAGATCTCGTTCGAGGGCGACGCGAAGGATGTCGTTTACCAGAGTGGATTTTCCGCTGCCGGAGACGCCTGTAACGCAAGTGAGGCATCCAACAGGGAATGCGGCGTTGATATTTTTGAGATTATTTTCGGTGGCGCCATGAACGCGGAGCCAGCCATCCCCGATCTCGCCTTCGACTGCCCCCGTTTTGCGTGGGGAGGTGCGCTGGCGGGGAACGGGTATGCGAATCCCTCCGTTGAGGTATTGTGCCGTGAGCGAGTTTTCTGTTTTGAGGATGTCTTCCAGAGTGCCTTGGGCAACAAGTCGGCCTCCACGCGGTCCTGCACCGGGGCCCATATCGAGAATGTGGTCTGCCGCGCGTATTGTGTCTTCATCGTGCTCCACCACGATGACGGAATTACCGAGGTCGCGGAGGTTTCGGAGGGTTTGGATCAGTCGGTCGTTGTCGCGTTGGTGCAGGCCGATACTCGGTTCGTCGAGGACATAGAGAACGCCGGAAAGCCCTGATCCGATCTGTGTGGCGAGACGAATCCGTTGGGCCTCGCCGCCGGAAAGCGAGCCGCTTTCGCGGTTGAGTTGAAGGTAATCCAGGCCGACTTCGTTTAAAAAATGCAGCCTCTGTCGGACCTCGCGCAGTACGTCTTTTACGATATTGGCCTCGGTTTCGGAGAGTTGCAAGTTGGCCATCATGTTTGACGCCTCCCCGATTGTGAGTGAGCAAATGGACTGAATACCAAACTCGCTGCCGGATTTTGTTGTGAGAGTGACCGCGAGGATTTCGGGGCGCAGGCGGGCACCTTTACAAACCCGGCATACGCGTTTTCCTTGGAACATTCGAAGCCGCTTGCGGGTGAATTCGCTTTTGGTGGTTTCGTAGAGGTTCTCGAGTTGGGTCAGAACTCCTTCAAACGGTTTGGTGGCGGTGCGGTTGGCTCCGATGGCCATCGAGATGGCAACCTTCCCCGAGCCTTTGAGGACAAGCTCTCGAAAATTCTCAGGCAGGTCGCCCCAAACTTTTTCCACGGGGGCGGGTGTGTTGGCGAGGAGGGCGTTGAGCAGGGCGGCATAGTAGGATTTCATCCTCTTGTTAGCCTGCTTCCATGGGCGGACGGCTCCTTGAGCAATCGTTTTTTCCGCGTCGATCACGAGATCGGGGTCATAGAAGCTCTCCGTACCAATCCCCTGACACGCTGCGCAGGCCCCCAGATGGCTATTGAAGGAAAAATGCTTTGGAGTCAGCCGTGGCATTGTGAAGCCTGTCGAGGGATTGCAGAAATCCGTGGAGAATTTTTCTTCGATCCACTGCTTTGCGCCTTGCTCTTGGCGGATGGTAGAGAGATGTCCCTGGCCCCAGCGCAGGGCGGTTTCCAAGGAGTCCGCAAGGCGCTGGCCGAGGTCGGGTCTGACGCTGAGGCGATCAACGACAGCTTCAATGATGTGGGGTTTGTTTTTATCCAATCGGATTGACTTGGATTCCGAGAGTTCGATGACTTCGCCGTCGATACGGAGTCGAACGAATCCCTCGCGTCGCGCTTTTTCAATCACATCACGAAATTCTCCGACATGTCCGGTGACGAGAGGTGCCAAAACGAGAAACTTCGAGCCCTCTGGCCATCGGAGAATGGTGTCGGCGATTTCCTGCGGGGTCTGGCGCGCGATCCGTTGGCCGGTTTGGGGGTCGTGGGGAATTCCAACTGCCGAGTACAGCAGGCGGAGGTAGTCGTAGATTTCTGTCGTTGTGGCAATCGTTGATCGCGGATTTGCTGCCGAGATGCGTTGTTCGATGGCAATGGCTGGCGAGAGGCCTTCGATGTAATCCACATCAGGCTTCTGCATTTGGTCGAGGAACTGGCGCGCGTAGGCCGAGAGGCTTTCCACGTATTTCCGCTGGCCTTCCGCGAAGAGTGTATCAAAAGCCAGAGAGGATTTTCCCGATCCGCTCATGCCGGTCACCACCACGAGTTGATGACGGGGAATCTCGATATCTAGGTTCTGCAAATTGTGCTGCCTAGCCCCTTTGATCCGAATGGTGGAGTGTTGCTCTTTGCTCATGAAGCTCGTTGGTGAGTTTGGATGAGAGTGCGAACGAATCCAAATGGAAACTCGAGAACTGCTCGTTGCGTTAGTTTGCCATCAACTCAGTTGGGTGATTTTCCAAAGTTGGAACGCACGCGCTCGACCCCATCCAAACCGAGAATTTTTGCGATCAGGACAGATGCAGTTCCTGATTTGACGTTTGATGGGAAAGCGATGCTTGCCGTGCCGTTATGAAATGAGGATGGAGTATGAATTGAAGCCCCCTGTAGGCAGGCCCGCACTTTCCCCAAGATGATGGATTCCTCAAAGAGGGACACAGGCAAAGCGGGATTTGTGGATTTTTGAATGAAGAGAACGTCACTTCCCTCGCGGGTCACTTCGAAAGTGGACTGCAGGCGATTTCCGACTTGCTCTTGCAATAGAGCCTCGGAGTCCAGCGGCACGATGGATGCCGCCACTGACTGAGTGGGGTAAGGCTTCGGGAGAGGTGGGGTGAGCGTCTTTCTGGGCGTGGCTTGAACGGGGCGTACCAGAGGGGACGCCTTTGCGACTTTCGCTGCACCCTCATTGCCGGCGATCTGGCGTGTCTGACAGGAAGTCAGGGCCAGTACACCCACCTGCCAAGCCAGTGCCATCGGTGACGACTTCTTCAAAAACGAAAACAATACATATTTTTTCCGTTTTGATTGGAAGGCATTCATTCGAATTAATGGCGGGGCTTTGGTGAACCCGCAGTCAACCCGTGGGAATGGAGAATCCGCCGAGCGAGTCGGCGGAGCCATTCTACGACTTGTAGCGCAAACGCTTTTTGTGGCGGTTTTCTTTCATCCGCTTGCGGCGTTTGTGTTTTGCGATTTTTGACTTTCTCTTCTTTTTAATGGAACCCATGGGATTTCGGGACTGCGTTGTAAACTAATAAACTAATGAACTAATATACGACTTTGTTGAGTGGATACTCGATGATCCCTTCAGCACCGAGATTTTTCAGGCTGGGAATGATCTCGCGGACGACTTTCTCTTCGATCACCGTTTCGATGGCGACCCATCCGGGTTGGGCCAAAGGCGAAACAGTAGGATTCCGTAATGCGGGCAATGTCTCAAGCAATTTTTTTAACCCCGCCTCAGGAAGGTTCATTTTCAGGCCGACGAGATCCCTTGCGGCAAGGGCTCCTTTTAGCAAAAGCGAGAGGCGGGAAATCTTCTCGCGTTTCCACTCATCGGCCCATGCCAAGCGGTTTGCGAATAGGGCGGGGTAGGACTCCATGAGCGTGTCAACGATGCGAAGATTGTTCGCGCGCAGTGAGGATCCGGTCTCGGTGATGTCCACAATGGCGTCCACGAGATCGGGGACTTTGACCTCTGTGGCGCCCCAAGAAAATTCCACTTCGGCATTCACACCGGCGCGTTCGAAGAAGCGGCGGGTTATACCCACGGCCTCTGTCGCGACGCGCTTGCCAGCGAGGTCGTGCGTGGTTTTGATGGGAGAATCTTCGGGAACGACGAGTACCCAGCGCGTGGGATTTGCAGTGGCTTTGCTGTAGGGCAGCTTGGCGACTTCCTCCACATCCGATCCGTTTTCTTCCACCCAGTCATGGCCTGTGATGCCGCAGTCAAGGTAGCCATGTTCGATGTAGCGGCTTATTTCCTGAGCTCGGAGAAGTCGGATACGGAGTTCGGGGTCATCCACCGAAGGGCGGTAGGAGCGGCTGGAACCGGAAATTGCGTAGCCTGCTTTTGCAAAGAGGGCAATTGTTGGCTCCATGAGACTGCCAGAGGGGAGGCCAATTGTGAGAATTTTTTGTGTCATGAGAACTGTGACTTTCAGGGTTGCGGCTGGAGTATTGAAAAACGCGCTTTTGCTCGCGCCGGCTTGTGGAGGTTTTGTTAGATCGTCTGGGAGAGGAAGCCGCCGTCGATGCGGATATCCGTGCCTGTGACAAAAGAACTGGCATTTTGACTGGCCAGGAAAATGACAGCTCCTGAGAGTTCCTCTGCCTCGCCAAAGCGTGCCATGGGAGTGTGCCCAAGAATGGCTGCGGCTCGGGGAGTGGTTGAGCCATCGGGATTGAAGAGGAGGCGGAGATTCTGTTCGGCGGGGAAAAATCCAGGTGTGATCGAGTTCACGCGTACTCCGGCAGGAGCCCATTCGCGGGCGAGGAAGTTAGTGAGATTCAGGACGGCAGCCTTGGCTGCAGAGTAGGCTACTACGCGTGAAAGAGGAATGTGTGCCGACGCGCTTGCCACGTTGATGATGCTGCCGCGCTCGGCGTCCACCATAGCTTGGCCGATGACTTGACATGGCAGCAGGGCACCGCCAACGAAGTTGAGTTCGAAGCTTGCGGCCCAATCCTCCGCAGCAATTTGAGAAAAAGGGTTTTCGGGAGTTACCGTGACACGCGGGTCGTTTCCGCCTGCTGCGTTCACCAGCACAGAGGGAATTCCAAACCTTTCAGTGGTCATCTTGAGAAGTTCTTCAAGGCTCTGGCGGTCGGTTGCATCGCATTCGATGAAGGCGGCTCGTCCCCCATTGTTTTGGATTTGGGAGGAACGCTGAGCTCCACGTTCTGCGTTTCGTCCGGCCACTATCACAGTGGCACCAGCTGAGGCGAGGGCATCGGCGATACTCCCGCCGAGGACACCAGTTGCTCCAATGACGACTGCTATTTCTTCAGAGAGATTAAAAAGATCAGATGACATATCGCACCCACTAAAAACAATGCTGCTCTTGCCCGCACGGTTTTTTTTAACTTGGAGTCGGAGATGGAGCGGTAAAAATGCTCTCATCATGTTGAAGGATACCCAAAATGAGCGCGATGATCGGCGCATTCCGATTGATCGAGTGGGAGTGAAGTCGTTGCGCTACCCGCTTCAGGTGCGTGATAAGGAGCACGCGGTTCAAAGCACGGTAGCGACCATTCAACTCACGGTTGACTTGCCGCACCATTTTAAAGGAACCCACATGAGTCGTTTCATCGAGGTTCTCGCCGGTCATGGACCTGTGGTTCACGTTGAAAACATTCGCGATATTCTTGAAAAAATGTGTCTTCGTTTGGAAAGTGACTGCGCGCACTTGGAGATTGAGTTCCCATTTTTTCTGGAGAAACAAGCTCCTGTCAGCAAGGCGGTCGGGCTCATGGACTACATGGTTCGATTCAGTGCCACGCTTGAGCAAGGGAAAATGGACTTTGTGGTCACAACTATCGTCCCAGTGACGACGCTTTGCCCATGCTCCAAGGCAATCAGCGCGGCTGGAGCGCATAATCAACGCGGATGCGTGACACTCTCCGTGCGATGCAAAACTCCGATGTGGATTGAGGATATGGTGCGTCTGGCTGAGGAGTCCGCAAGCGCGGAGCTTTTCAGCCTGCTTAAGCGTCCGGATGAAAAGCATGTCACAGAGCAGGCTTATGCAAATCCCGTCTTCGTTGAAGACCTCGTGCGTAATGTCGCTGCCCGTTGTGAAGCCGATGACAATATTCTTTGGTATCGCATAGAGGTCGAGAATTTCGAATCGATCCACAACCATAGTGCCTATGCGCTGATCGAAAAAAAGGTGGGTGCTCCGACGAACCGCTAAACGTCCCGACGGCGGCTCCATTCCGCTTTCTCTTGCAGCCTGCGCACCAGAAGGATCAAGAACCACGAGCCAGCAAGCGCGCCGCTCACATCGGCTGTCCAATCCGCTGGGCTCAACCCTGAGCGTCCGGGAATAAATTGCTGGTTGTATTCGTCCAGTGCGCCCAGCAGTCCCATCACAAGGCCTACGGCAACCATCAGTGAAACGCCCTGAAGTTTGGTAAGCAGGCGCAGGGATGCGGCGAGGGTTGCCCCTCCTCCAAGAAAAAACACGAAGTGCAGGACCTTATCCTGCTGTGGCACGAGCATATCCGGCATATCCTTCGGTATGCGGTTTGAGACTTGATAAAGGATGACAAGCCAGACTCCAAAAAGCGTTGCTGGGACAACTGGGCGACCCAGTGCGAAATGGAGGCATCTTAAGAGAATGGACATTGTAACTATGTAGATTTTTTCCCAGTTTTGCTTTGATGTGGAGCTTTTTCACCATCGTGTTGGTTTTCCGCTGTTGCTTTATGCGGGAGTTTTTAGACGGAAATTTAAAAATTTAAAAATATCAGGAGCAGTGACTTGTTTTGGAAAAGCTTTGTTTGGCGAGCAGGATTTTCGCGGCAGGCGAAGATTTGGCACGGGGGTTGCTTTAGTCTCTTTTATAAAGGACAACCCGGCCGTAGGGATTAAGCTCACAAACTTGGGGGAGGGAGTGAGCTAGGGACGGCTGGGTTGTTTTTTTATTTCGCCGCGGCTTCCATTTTATTGAGTGAGTTATCCATGATGCTGCCCGGGTCCGGAGTCAGTTTTCGGCGGACTAAATCAATCGTTCGGCGGGCCTCGCTTTTATCTCCATTTTTGATGAGCAAGTTGATGTAGGGAGTAGCCACGTCATAAAAAAAATTTCCTCCGCCAGTTTCGCCAAGGGATTGAACTTGCTTTCGGAAGAGGCTTTCTGCGGCCTGAATATTTCCCGCCTCTAAGTGCGTGCCGAGTTGCTTAGCGGCGATATTCACGCTCAGGTCGGAGCGTTTGTGCCGATTTTGCAAAAGGATTTGGCGTTCGATTTTTTGTGATGATGAGGAGTCGCCCTGCTCCTGATAAATTGCTGAGAGTTGTTGTTGGTGAAGCACACGCAAATCGGCTTGGGTTGAAAACTGGGTTGCAGCTTGTTTATGGAAGAGAATGCGGTCATGAGGCGGCACGCCGGTGCGCTTCAGAAACGCCCCTCTGGCCTCCCAAGCGCTGGAGTTCTTTGGGCAAAGTTGAATGGCTTTTTCCAGAGCCCGATCTGCAGGTTGGTTTTCGCCGGCTTTTTCCAGAATTTCCGCAACGGCTAGCATATTCTCAGAAGCAGCAAACTCCGGTTTATCCCGGAAGCGAGCAGCGAGCAGTTCCATTTCATGGTCACTGATCGGTTGCCAAGTCTGAGGGTCCAACGCCTGGCCTATTGCATAGTTCTGCTGCGAGTAGCGTCCACAGTCAATTTCCCAGCGATCATCGCTTTGCATATACCCGAACCATGCATGCCCGCCATCTCGGCCTTGGCCCGTAAAAAACAGTGTGGGTAGTCCATGGGCTTTTCCGGCGATGGATGCGTAGTAGGCTTGATCTACGCAGATGCCTCCATTTTTGCGGATTTCTTTCAGGGTGTAGGAACCTGAATTCCAATCATACTCCTGTGTTTTGAGCCGGTCGTAATGGTAGGCGACTTGGAAATACGCTTGATCGAATCTCGTGCGGCTGAGGCGTACATTTTTCCTCGCCCATGCAAGTTCGTCATCTGTGACAAAAGCATCCACCACGAATTTCAGTTGCGAGGGCGAAAGTTTTCGCGGATCGAGCAGAAGTTGTCTTTCTTCGTTCGCTGAGACCCATCGGGAAAATTGCTCCTCCACCGGAAGAATGCTGATTGGAACAAGTGCCGTTTGGACTTGATGGTGAGGCCATGTCGAAGGAACTCGCACATCGTTCACTACCGCTATTGCGATGGCCAAGCTGATGTATTCGCGCCACTTTTGTGGATGCGCCTCGCGAATCGAGCATATGTTTGCTAGAACTCGGGGAGCAGCGTCCTGAGCGGAGAGGGTGGCAAAGAACATGCGTGAAACCGTGGCATCGGAGAAAAGTTCCTTGGCGAAATCTCCGTCTAAAAGCTCGTTGGCATCCTTTTCGCTCAGTTGCGAAAAAAGTCTGCACCAGCGCCAGAGGTCTAACCAAGCGGTGGAGGCGGTGTTTTGGGAGTTGAGCGGCGATGCTGTGGTTACTGACTTGTGATTTGTCACAAACATTGCTTCCAGGCGAGCAGTTGATGCCGGAAAGCCATCTTGAAATACTGATGCTATATCCTCGTTATCGGGAGTTTTTTGAAAGTCGGTTGTATTGGCAATAGCTGTAACGACACCGATCAGGAGCGCAGCCAAGTAAAGACTGACGGAAGGGTTGTTTTCTTTTCTCATGGCGAATATTTTATATAACAAAAAAAATACGCCTTTATCGGTATCGCAAACGGACTTTTTTGCCATCATGAAGGATGTGCGGCTGGGATCCCTGCGATGCGATTGATTTCAAGAATAAAACCTCTCATGGGCGTTTTTTTTGGCTAGTCTTCAAACCATGAAACAAATGTCAGTAGCGGTGATCGGGGCAGGTATGGCGGGGGTTGGTGCTGCTCGAGTCATGGCGGAAGCGGGCTGTCGGGTGGTTGTTTTTGAGAAGTCGCGAGGCTTGGGCGGGCGATGTGCGACGAAGCGCTGGGAGGGACATTTGATAGATCACGGCGCGCAATATTTCACGCTGAGGAATGAGGCATTCTCAAAGGCCGTTCGAGAGTGCTGCGGCGCGGATTTGAGCGAAATCTCCGCGCCGATTATGGACGAGACCGGTCGGGGCCTTCCGGATGGGGGGCGATTTTTTCATGCTCTGGGAAATAGTCGTATTGCAAGGGCTCTTGGCGAAGGACTTGAGTTCAGAACTGGCTTGCCTGTTGTCGATGTGGACTGTCGCCGCATTTCCGGTGAGGACTTTGATGTGGTCATCAGCACTGCACCATGGCCTCAGACTGCGAAGCTGGCCGGTCTGGCGGAATGTAAAAATCCGTATGCCCCGTGCTTGGCTCTGCTGTTGCTTTATCGTGGAGAGTGGCTGGGAGTGACAGAAGGGCAGTATGCCGTGAGTGATCGCTCGGGCCACGCGCTGGCTTGGTCGGCTTGTGAGAACCACAAATTCGGTAGAGTTGGCAAGGGGATCACGGCAATGGTGGTGCATGCCTCGGAGAAATTCAGCAGTGAGAGGCTTGAGGAGGATTCTGTGGGGTGGTCAGAGGATTTGCGCCGTCTTGTTGAAGAGCGTTGGGAAATTTCGCCAGCAGCGCTCCTTGCGATGCATCCTCATCGGTGGAGGTATGCCCGCATGATGGAAAAAATCGAAATTCCTGCGATGCCGCCTGGATGGTACTTCGCGGGGGATCTCCTCACTGAGTCGCGCGTTGAATCCGCTTGGCTCGCTGGGCGGGATGCGGCTCTACGGATTTTAAATGGCGCTTCGGATAGGATTTAAAACCTCTGGCGTTCAAGCTGATTTGAGCGCACTTTGAACACAACATGAATATCGGTGTCATTGGAGCAACGGGTTACGTGGGAACTCGACTTTGTAGCATGGCGGAGGGCCTTGGCCACAACGTGGTGCGATTTTCCCGCCAAAGCCGAGCAGGCTTTCGCCGGATCGACTTGAGCAGCCCATTGGACTTCTCCGGTCTCGATAGCGTGGTGAATCTTGCAGGTGAGCCGATTCTTGGAATGTGGACACCCGAGAAAAAGAAGAAAATTTTGCGCAGCCGGGTTGAGATCACTCGGAAAGTGGTATCCAGCATGACAGAAAATGTTCACGTATTGCTCAACGCGTCGGCGGTGGGTTTTTACGGCAACACGGGCGAACGTGAGGTCGATGAATCGACCCCAGCGGGAAGCGGATTTTTGAGTGAGGTGTGCCAAGCTTGGGAAGATGCGGCAATGCCTGTGGAAAAGGCGCATTGTCGCTTGGTGCGCTTGCGGATTGGATTCGTAACCGGACCGGGTGGAGCAATGAGGCTGGTGCGGCCGGTTTTCCAACTCGGGCTTGGAGGGAGCCTCGGCAGCGGTCGGCAGTGGATGAGCTGCATTCATGTGGATGATGTCGCCGGCATGATCCTTTGGGCGCTGGAAAACCAATTGGTCAGCGGTGCGCTGAATGCGGTGAATGCTGAGCCAGTGAGGAATGAGGAATTCACTCGCACGCTGTCCCGAGTATTGAATCGTCCCGCCATTTTACCCGCTCCCTCGTGTGCCTTGAAACTGGTGCTGGGGGAACTTTCTCACATCCTGCTCGATAGTGTGCGTGTGCTGCCGATGGTCGCGCAGCGAATGGGTTACTCGTTCCGGCATTCCACGCTCGAATCCGGGCTGCGTGCTGTTTGATACTGCTTTGCACGAGTCGGTCGTTTCGCTAGCTTCGGGCCATGAATCGAGAGGCTAGGATTTTTGTTGCGGGGCATAGGGGTATGGTTGGCAGCGCAATTGTGAGGCGCCTCCAAAAGGAGGGCTTTAAAAATCTTCATACACGCACGCGGCAGGAACTTGACCTGATGGATCGCCCCGCAGTGCGTGCTTTTTTTGAAAATGTGCGCCCAGATTACGTGGTGGATGCGGCGGCGAGGGTGGGAGGGATTGCGGCGAATTTTGAGAAGCCGGTGGAATTCCTCATCGAGAATCTCACCATTCAGAACAACGTGATCCAAGCAGCGGCTGATTTCGGCGTGACAAAGCTTTTGTTCCTCGGGAGTTCGTGCATTTACCCAAAAATGGCGCCGCAGCCGTTGTGTGAGGAGGCTTTGTTAACTGGTCCGCTGGAGCCAACCAACGACGCCTACGCGATCGCAAAAATTGCCGGTATCAAGCTCTGCCAAGCCTATGCCCGCGAGTATGGAAAAAATTTCATCTCGGGAATGCCAACAAATCTCTATGGGCCGAACGACAACTTCGACCTCCACACTTCTCATGTGCTTCCCGCGCTCATCCGCAAAGTGCATGAGGCGAAGCAGGCTGGTTCAAAAGACGTTTCGGTATGGGGAAGCGGTACGCCTCGCCGCGAGTTTCTCCATGTGGATGATCTTGCCGGGGCCTGTTTTTTCCTTTTGGAAAATTATAATTCTCCAGAAATCGTAAACATCGGATGTGGTGAGGATGTTTCGATCCGGGAGCTTGCGGAGATGGTTTGCGACGTGCTCGGCTACGAGGGCGAGCTTGTTTTCGACGCCTCGAAACCCGATGGGACGCCCCGCAAGCTGATGAATGTCGGAAGGCTTCTTTCTTTGGGCTGGAAACCTCGAATCGGCCTTCAGGATGGAATTCGAGACGCCTTCGAATGGTTCTTGAAAACTCGCTGTAACTGAAGCCTGCTCAAACGAGCAGGCTGTTGATATAGGCCGACGGTTCGAAGTTTTCGATTAAAACCACGGTCTCTCCATGCCGGTGCATGCGGGCCTGCGTGACGAGGATTTCAGGTGTCTTGTGCGGGGCAAAGAGAATGTCATCGTGTGTGGCATTCGCGTGCTCCGCAAATTTATCTGGAGTCAGATCACCTCCCAGATGGTCACTGCGGCCGGTGGCTACGTGGATCGTTCCACGGACTTTCTCATCCTGAATGTCGCGGCCGGAAACTGGGAGGATTTGCGTGCCGAATCCGAGCTCGCCGAGTTCGCCTGTCACCGGATCTGACGCCAACTTGGCATTGTGAGCCTCAACAAGGGAGGCATCCCCGCTCAGGAGTACAGCTTTTTGAATGAGGCCTTCGGAGACATGCATGAGGCCGATCGTGCCGTCTTCATACCGCATGGGGAACTCTCCTGAAGCACCTGTAGGAACATAATAAATCTCACCAGCAGGAAGGTTCGCCACATCCGGTTCGTTTCCTCGGCAGAGGCCGTGGCTCTTTTGGGCTTCCTGTCCGTCGAGTTCCAGTCGGAGAGTGTGGGTTTTTCCACTGAACAAAAAATCGATCTCCACCCAATCGGCGTTGGTCATCCCGAGGCGCATCTTCTCGGCATCCACACTCACATCGTCGTAGCTCACAGCGAGGCCCGTGCGAAGGATGGTTTGATTCACTCCATGTAGTGTGGCCCCGCGGAATCCGTACTTCTTGGCGAAGGCGGTCAGCGGCGCAGTGGCGGAGTAGGTCGAGATACAAAGGATAATGTCGTAGTGGGGATAAACATCATTTTCCAAACTTACTACATTCCCTTCTGGCGTGTGGGCCTCATCGGATAGGTCAAGGTTACTACCGCCTGTGATCTTGTATGCAAACATCTCGCCGCCGCTCAGCCCAAGCTCTGCCAGAGCTCCATCGCGGAGTGGTTCGAAGAAAAACTTCACAGCGTTTTTCTGAATCGTAAGTTCCGAATTACCTAAAAATCCAAAATCTTTGATGAGCTTGGGATCCGGAAGATCAATGAGAATGCAAATCTTTTGCCCTCCCTGTGGCTCAAATGTACTGCGGATGAGATTCGTGAGTCGAAAGGGTGGATAAATCCTGCGCGCGGCCTGTGTTGGAATAGTCATGGGATGTGTTGGAATTATCTCTACGCATCAGGATCTGCTGGCGATTCAAAAATTCTTTTTCCCCTGTTTGTAAAATCCGTATTTCTGCCGCAAGGGAATTTGGTTTATGGATAGGCTGGTGAATTATGTGACTGCGGTTCTTTGCGGCTTAGCTCTTGTGGTTGCCCAGTATTTTGTGGGACGCGGGTCTTATCCATTCCTCCCGCTTCCAGCTTACGGGGTGCTTTGTCTCGCAGCCATATCGAGTATTTGGAGCTTGGCGCGACGGAATTTTTCCTTTCCGCGTTGGGCATGCATTTCCTCTGCTGCGGCTCTGGCTGCTTGGATCGCGCTACCGGTGACGCGCGAGCCCGATCTCTGGTTGGCTGGTGGGGTCTTGCGTTTGGTGCTCGCGGCTTGGGTTGTTTACTGTCTGGTTTCTTTTGTCATCACTGGCAGCGGTGAGAGACTTTTATTGATCTCGATCTTGGTCGCGGCAGCCTTTGCCCAAGCCGCTCTGGGGATTTTTCAATATACATTTCCGGAGGCGCAACCTTATCTCGGCTGGGTCTCAGACCTTTGCCCCAGTCGGATGGAAGGGCACGCCTTCAGAGCACGGGGTTTTTACTACAATGCCAATCACCTCGCTTGGCTGCTGAATTTCTCTGGCGCTTTCGCCTTGGCAATTGGCGTGTGGGGACGTGTGGCGCTCTGGCCGCGTGTGATCATGTTCTATTGTGCGGCGATGTTCTTTGGTGCGGGTGTTCTCACTCAGAGCCGAGGTGGACTGCTGGGCGCTGGGGTAGCTCTCCTGGTTTTTGCTCTCCTGAGCGCAAGGGGTGTTTTTTTTGGGGCTTGGGGACAAAGAGGACGAATGTTCGGTTTGGTGGCGCTGGCTTTGGTTGTATGCTTTGGAGCGGCATGGCAAGCTTATGAGGCCAGCGACCTCGCTCAGTATCGTCTCCGTCAAGCTGCTGACGAAAGCTATCGGCCAGTGATATGGAAAACCGCGATTCGCCTCTGGCAGACGGAGCCTATTTCAGGTACTGGCATTGGTTCATTCTCCAACGCCGCACGCCAATATAGATTCCGCCCGGATGGTCTGGACGATGTTTTTGCCCACAACGATTGGATTCAGGCGCTGGCTGAAGTTGGTTTAATTGGGGTAGGTCTCGGTTTTTGCACTCTGCTATTGCACATTACTGCTGGATGCAGGGCTTTTATGTCCGAGGTGCGGCGAAGAATGGCAAGTGGATCTTCGCCTGTCAGCTTGAAGGCCGCTTTACAAATTGGAGCCATTACATCTTTGGCGGCCTTTGGCGTGCATTCTTTATTCGATTTTAACATGCAGTTGCCCGCTAATGCTCTATTGGCATGCGTTTCCCTAGCTATCCTTGCATCTCCTAATCAACGAATTACATCTCATAATTTGTCGCTCTGGGGATATCGCATCGGACTACTCAGTGCTTTGGTATCCGCCACTTTTCTCGGTTGGCTTTCATGGAAAAGTTTCCGCTCGGAGCTTGATTGGGTTCGAGCGAACGTGGCGTTTATGGAAGGTAACTCCCAGCTAACCTTAGAACTTGTGGATGAGGGCCTCTTGGCCAATCCCAAGCATAGCGGTTTGGCAGCGTTGGGCGGACGGGTTACTCTTAGCCTTGGAAAGCAAACCCATCTTGCAAAGACTGAGTGTCTCGAGTTTTTAGAGCGTGCTGTGGCATTCGGCTTGATAGCCACCAAATTTGATCCGCGAGAGGCTTGGCACAAGATCAACTTAGCCCATGCCTACGATAATTGTGAGCGCTTCGAATTGGCCGCTCCACTTTATCTTTCGGCTATGTCCTATGCACCATTTTACGCCACGCCGTACGAGTTTTATGCCCTCCATCTCGAACTCCAAGGCTATGACAAAGAAGCGGTGCGTTTTTATGAGTTGGCGCTTCAATTTCCAGGGGCTACTTTTTCCTCTCAACGCCGAGATGCTCTGGTAGGGCTTAGAAAATGAGTCGTCCTTGTTGGCGTCAATTTCAATCGAACGAAATGTTACGAATTTGTAACATCTTCCCCATTTTTTTTCTTGCATACTCAAGCAGCTTCACATACAAAACCTTCAATTCGCTCATTCAGCAACATAACACCAACCAATATGAACCTACACTTCAAACTTTCCGCTCAGCTTCTCGCTGCTCTTATTTTTGTTTCGCCGGTAGCTCTCCAAGCTCAGAATCAGCCTTCGAGAGTCTCTACGGCGCTTTCAGCAGCCCTCCAAAAAGGCGGCTCAAAAGCCCTCGTGAAAGCGGTGGCTGCCATGACCAAAGCAAATCCTAATCAAGCGGCTGCCATTGCTGCTGCCGCTGCTGCACTTGCTCCGACCTCCTCGGCCGACATCGCAGCCAGCGCAGCTAAAGCAGCTCCCGCTCAGGCAGCGGCAATTGCTAGTGCCGTTACGACAGCCTCTCCGGCTCAAGCTGCAGCAGTAGCCAGCGCCGTCACGACAGCAGCTCCCGCTCAAGCAGCGGCAATCGCTAGTGCTGTTACCACAGCAGCTCCCGCTCAAGCAGCGGCAGTAGCCAGCGCCGTCACGACAGCCGCTCCTGCTCAAGCGGCGGCAATCGCCAGTGCCGTCACGACAGCCGCTCCTACTCAAGCAGCAGCAGTAGCCAGTGCCGTCACGACAGCCGCTCCTGCTCAAGCAGCGGCAATCGCCAGCGCCGTCACGACCGCTGCTCCGACCCAAGCTGCAGCAGTGGCAGCGGCAGTTGCCACGGCCGCTCCCGCGCAAGCTGCAGCTGTTGCTGCTGCGGTTTCTAAAGCGGCTCCAGCATCGGCTCCTCAAGTTGCAGCAAGCGTATCAGCTGCTGTGCCTGCTTCTGCGGTTCAAATCGCACAGAGCGTCTCTTCTGCAGTTCCAGCTCAAGCCACCGCCGTGGCTGCAGCCGTCGTAGCTGCGGTGCCAACTGCAAATCCAGCAGCCGTTAACGCAGCCGCACAGACTGGCTCTCAAAATCCATCTCAGGCGCCAGCTCAAGGCTCGAATCAACCTGCGCCTACTGGAGATCAAGGATCCTCAACTGCCGGTCAGAGCCTGCCAGGATCGAACGGAAGCGGCACTGGTGCTGGAAGTGGCACGGCTGGCACGCCGCCACGTGCATCGACTCCAGAGCCGACTCCGACTCCGACTC
>VFJO01000313.1 GCA_009886045.1 Verrucomicrobiota bacterium | reverse complement strand
TTGAATTTATCGGCTGCCTCGGGATCATTTTCGGGGTGTCTGGGCCGCGGCACTCGCAGCACCCCTCCTAATTTTTTTAGCCACGACCAGACCGTCACATACGGACGCTTGATGCCACACTCTTTCTGGAGCCAAATGCGTGCCGCTTCTGCAGTGGCCCATCGACCGCTCTCCACTCCAGCTCGCAGTTCCTTGACCACTGCCTCTGGCACACCTCGCAATTTCATTCCTTTGGGGCCCGGTTTCTCTCGCTCCAGCAAGGCATCGAATCCTCCTTCACGAAAAGACTTCGCCCATTCGAAAAAAGTCGCTCGTGATACTCCACAAATATCAGCGATATCTTGTGAAGCGTGCGCTCCACTGGCTCCCATCCTCATGGCAAGCAACCTGACTTTGTTGCGTGCGTCTTTTTCCTGACGATAACGCTCCTCAAGTTGAGCGCTTAAATCAGGCCGCCTAAGTTTGAAATGTTGTTTTCTCACTCAGCTATTTTACTGGACTAAATTTATTATGTCCAGCTATTTTGTATATATGGTATGAAAACCAAAAGCAAAAAACTTAGCTCCGCAGCAGAACCCCGCTTGTGTTTTGCTGTGGAGCATGCCGGTCTTTTAAAGGAATTTTATTCGAATTATATCGGAGTTTCCGAACTCAAACAAACGAAGCGGATGTGGAAAATGCTATGTCGAGGGGTAGCTCGTCCTGACCAAGGAGGGCAAACCTGGGGCGGTGATTCTGGCAGTCACGCCGGAGACTCTGGAATCCACGATTCGTTCGATCCGGCGGGCGCGCTTTTCCGATGCAGTGGCGCGCATCCGCCTGAGAGGACCGGCCAAGCCGCTCCCCATTCGTGAAAATTCGTCTTATTTGACTCGTTCGCTCATTTCGCGCCTGCCCCCGCGCTCGATTGTGGATAAAAAAATCCCATTGGCCTGAACCGCTGCTAGGGCTTCTGGAATGTTGCGAGGGCGGAGGAGGGGTCGCAAAATCATGGACAGCAAAATCATTTTTTAAGGGCATGGCCGAGTGGGCGGGCAGGCGCTTTTTGGCGGGGTGGTGTCTGGGATTTATTCGGCGTCTTATGAGGAGATATTTTGGGCCCTGACGGAGCAGGGCCCTCCAAAGGTTGCGCGGCGCTGCTAAACAAGTCGACGAGTCAGTGGCTTGGCACCTGGGCTACAGGCATTCCTACCGCCTTGCAGAGCCGAACTTGGCGTTCATCCCCAGTTACTAGCAGTTCGGCACCGCAGGATTCGGCTGCCGCTACATGCAGGATATCGAGCGTGCGGCAAAGAATCTTGGCTGTGTGAAGCCGGGCAAGGTGGGCGGCACGCGTCCATACAGGACCCCAGTCGGTCGCGGCAACGGCAAGGACGCCTGTGCGGATATCTGTTTCCATATGCTGGAGTGCCAGGGCTCCCGCACCGGCCGGAATGGTTTTGCGCCCGATAGCGGCATGGATCGCATTACGGAGTTCTGTTTCTTGGAGTTGGTTCAATGGGATCGACGATGCGGCGCGGGCCTTTCGTTGAACAAAAGGGCTTCCGGATTCGACAATGTAGAGTTTCACAAGCGCCCCCGTGTCGAAATAAACCTTAGACATGTCAGGAAAAATCAGCCGCGGTCGGCGTAGATGGAGTCCGCCAACGGAGATTTGCTCAGATTAACCGCGCCTGCGCTTCTGGCCCGCGCCATCCAGTCCGGCTTTTTGTCTGGTGCCGATGGGGATGCGGGTTGAATCAAGGCAACCGGGACCCCGTGGGATGTCCACTGCAGGGTTTCCCCGGCGGCAAGAAGCTTGCGGATTTCCCCCGGCCGATGAGCCAAATCTCTGGAAGTGATCGTATGCATGTTAGACAAATTTGTTTGAATTTCTATTTTTGTCAAACCTTGCATTTCTTGCCCGCTCGAGGTCGAGCACTCGGCGGTTTCATTTTTCCCACCAAGCGGCTTCGATGGGAGGTTAGGCAAAATCATGGGCAGCAAAATCATTTTTTCATGCGGCAGGAAGGTTGGCGCTCGCTGGCGAGGGTGACTGAAAATGGTTCCAAGCTGGTTGTGTTTGATATTTGGGCCATGCCCCCACCACCTTTCATGACGGTGCGATCCGCCTAAGGCTTGGGACGACACGGCAGCCGTCCCTCCATGAGAACGATGGAGTTTTCCTCGGCCCTGAGAGATGCCGAACAAAGCCAACCGGGATGCTGGCCCCACTTCCTGTCCATCCTGCTAATCCTGTGATCCTGTCTAAAAATCCTGCGGCGGTCATAGACGCGCCGCTACAGCTTTTTTAGAACGAGAAGTTCAAGCCGGCGCTGACCATGTTGCTCTGGTAGGTCTGGCTGCCGAAGTTGATGTTGTAGAACACCGAGCCGCTTAGGTTTTTGCCGAACTGCGCGGTGACGCCTGCTCCGGCGAAGACGCTGTTGCGGTAGGGGTCCGTGGTTTCGTAGCCGAAGGATGGCCCGCTGCCACCGTCGAGGCTGGCGTTGATGGTACGCGAGTTATTCAGGAACTCGTGCTGCCAGAACATACGCACCTCGGGGATGAGCGCTATTTTCTGGTTCACGTTCCATGTGTAGGCGATCCGACCACCGAGCGTGCTCCGCAGGCTGTTGGCATTCTGCTGGCCGAGTGAGAGGTCGAGGCTCTCGGCTCCGCTTTCCGTGAAGCTGCCGATGCCGGCGTAGGTGTATTGCGCGCCGACGATCGGGCCGAGTGTGAACTTGCCGACTTCGAAGTCCTTGCCGAGGTTCAGCCCGGCAGTGAACTGACCGCTGTTCGGGTCCGCCGAGGCTGTGCGGTCGATCGTGCTGAACTCGATCGAGCGCTGGGTTTGGAACCCGGTGTAGCCGCCGCCGATCACGGCATCCGCATAGTAGCCGTCCTTCGCGTAGCTGGCGTAGGTGCCGAAGCTCACGCTATTACCCTTCGTGCTGCCGCCGCCGTTGTATTCCGCATAGCTGTAATCATATCCGCCGTAAAGCCCGGTCACGAAGTTCTCGCTCCAGCGATAGTCGGCACCCACGAGGAATCCGCCGGCGTCGTTATTGTAGTTTTGCAGGCTGCCAAGGTTGGTCGAGCGCGAGAACATGCCGGTTCCGAGGGCCCAGGCGTTCCAGTTCGTTGCCGTCGCGCTTTCCACAATCGGGCTGGCGTCCTTGGCATCCGCCGCGCTCTTGCCGTTCTTGTCATGCAGGAGCGGTTGGCTGATGCCGCCGATGGCTTGGAAGCCCGCGGCGCCGAGGCGCACGGAGCTGATGCGTTGGTTGAGCATCTGGGTTTGCGCAAACACCTGCTCGATGGCGATATTCGCCAAGCTCTCGTAGAACCCAGGAATGATCTGGTCGAAGGCCGCTGGATATTGCTCAGAGGTTTGCAAATCGAGCGTGGTGCTGATCAGAAGCTGGTCGCCGGAGGTGGCGGGAATGAAGCCATCCAGCGCCTTGGCGACCTGGACTTGATTCGGCGTCACTGCCACACGGGTGTAAGTATCGGGCGCGATCAAGATTGTTCCCACCGTGCCGCCGTTGAGGAATCGTCCGCGGAAGGTTTCCGGCGCAGTGATCGATGCGAAGTTTCCTGTGATGCTCCCTGCTTGGAGGATGTTGTATTGCTGGCCGTAGGCAAAGGTGTTTCCACCGTAAGGGGTAATATTCAGGGCGCCGCCCAGAGTGGCTTGGCCACCCACCACGATGCGATCGAAGTTCGTCGGGCTGGCGATCTCGATAATGGTCGAGTTGGCCCCCGCCAGAACCAAATTGCCCACGACAGTGAGCGTGCCGGGCGAGTTGCCGGGCGCAAAGTTACCGCCGTTCACATTCACATCGGAGTAGATCGTGCCGGCACCACCGAGTGTTGCGTTTTGATTCACGACCACATTGCTTGCCACGAGGTTGCCATTCACTGAAAGCAGACCTGTCTCGACGGCTGCCGTGCCGTTGACAACCAAGTTGCTCTGCACATCCAGCTCACCGGAACCACTTTTGCTAAAGTTGCCCGGCGCCACAAGACTGCCGCCGCTGACGACCGAGGCTCCGCTCTGCACGCTGACATTTCCTGAGGAGACGACCAGTTGACCGCCGGTCTGGATCGCGAGCGACCCGCCGTTTGCAAAAGGAAGAGACTTTAAGGTATTGCTGCTTCCAATCGTAACAACGCCAAGACGATTCACGATAAATTCGCTGAACGCCAGCGTGCCTGCGCTGTTGTTGATGGCTCCGCCGGTGGATTGGGCCCCTGTGATCGTGAAGAGAACCGTTGTATTCGATGTAGCAAAATTCCCCACCAAGGTCGTTTCTGGCCGATAAGTAGCTTGGAATGCCAACGAACCAAAATCGGGGATCTTGTTGGCCGCAATCAGTGTGTAGGTCCCGACATCGAGCTTCTCAACTCGGCTGAAATCAAATGTGGCATTTCCAGAAGTGGAGACCACAAAATTGCCACCAATGCCGATGGCGAGGTCTCGCGATTGGGGCGATGCGCCCGTGTCGTAGAATGCAATTTGGCCAGCATTCCAGTGAAAATCTCCGCCGATGGCCAGATTGGCACCCAGTTCCTGCTTCGAGGGAACCACAAGCATCGGAGCCTGAGTGGGTTCAGGAATTTTGGCGCCGAGCACGACCGAACCCACTCCGAGAGCGGTTGGCGATTTGACGGCAAGCGCACCGTCCGAGATCGTTGTTTGCCCCGTAAAACCTGCATTGTTCCCAGCCAGCAGGAGCAGGCCCTTGCCGGTCTTCACCAAGGCCCCGCTTCCCGAGAACTTTCCGTTGAGCTCGATCGCTTGGGTCGCATCGGCGGTGAGTCGGTGGCCATGGTTATCAACATTGCCAGAGATCGTGAGATTGCCATCGATCGCGCGGAATGTCTGATCGGCCGTCATATTCACATCCAGCCTCACGGTTTTTGCCAAAGCGAAGTCGGTGACCATACCCTCCGCACCAATCTCCAGCGGCGCAATGTCGATATCGCCCATGCCAAAGGTGAACTGAAACGAATCCCAGACGCCGTATTTGTTATAGTTGGTATTCGTGGATTTGTTGTAGAGGTCGATCGTCCAATTCCCCGTAGCGGATTCCCCGAAAAAGGCATTGCTCAGGAAATTCCAACTCCCTTCCTCGACCAGAATATTATTACCGTTATCGTTTTCAAATCTCCGGCTTTCGAATGGGGTATTAACGAAAATCCGATCGTTCATACAAACTGTGGATATGCGTCCGGATGGCGATGTGAGGATCACGTCCAAATCCCCAGTAGTGGCTCCAACACCGTTTTTCTTGTAGTCGTCTATATTGCTCTGCATACCAGATATGTTCATTTTTATTTGAACATATTCCAGCGGAAGCGTTCCTGCCTCTGTGTAATCAAACTGGGCCGTGAGGTGCTTCACATCTGGAGAGAAGCCCTTATTGACGGCGACCTCCGGGATTAAATCGACTCTCGGCAGAGTGAGGGAAACCACTTTTGCCGCTGCGAGGGTGAAAGCATCTGCGTCGATCATCCCAAAGCCATATAGCGGAGAAAAATCATATCCCTTGGCGTTTGTGCCCCAGATATAATAATCTTGATTCGGATCGACCTTAACACTTGTGCGAGCAAGAAGGTGCCTCGCCATTCGAATGTCCATTTTCGGATTGGCCTGAACGCCCAGAGCAATAATGCCAGAAACAAGGGGCGCCGCTGAAGATGTTCCATCAAATTGACTTTGGTAGTCGAGGTGATCTCCAACACCGTCGGATGGAAAGAATGGATCGCTCTTGTGCGCGTAAGTGTTCGAGCCATCTAATCCCGTGCGATCTGTCGTGGATATGGAATAAACATTTTTACTAAAGGCATACCCAGTCGGTGCGGTTACCATAACATTCGCTCCGAGGCTGGTGTAGCTAGCGTATTTGCCATTACTCGCTAAAGCAGCAACCGTAATCACATCAGGAGAAGTATTTTGGAGCCTTTTGTTCGAGTCTAGCGTGGGATATGGGTTGGAAGCCCCGCCAGAGTTGCCTGCGGTGTAGACATGGATCACTCCCATTTCGCTGCTCGCCTTCAGGGCCTGCAATAAAAGAAGATCGGCCTCGTAGGGGAGGAACCCAGCCCTGGGACCGTAGCTGTGGTTCATCACACGAACTGGCGCGTAAGCTCCTTCTGTAAGGCTAAATTCGACCAGAGGGTTTGCCTGACCTTGGAAGCCGATCGCCGCAGCTTCTACTTCGTCTCCACTGAAGCCACCATAGTATGCCACGCCGGCGTATTTCTGCCCCGCAATGTTTGCCAACGGTGCTGCACCGGTCACACCAACCCCATTGCCGCCACGAGCAGCGGCTACACCTGCCACGCTTGTTCCATGGTTCTGCCCTGGGAGATCGGGCGTGCTCCGCCAAGGGTTGTCCAGGTTTTCCTCGAGAGATTTCGAATAATCCCAGCTGTATTGATTAACAAAAGCATCCTTCAAGTCGGGGTGCTGCCCCTGAACCCCTTCGTCAATAATCCCGATGATCACGCCCTCTCCTGTCAAACCACGAGCCCAAGCTCCTTGGATATTCACATCCAAGCCAGCGTTCTTCGCACTCAGCGGCATCTGATTGATCAGGTGCCATTGGCCATAATATCCCTCGGAAGTGCCATTGGCCGTTCCAGGCGCGAAGTAAGGGTCGTTGGGATAAAATTCCGCACCCGCTTTGGGAAAGCCAAAAAACGAGAGGGCCGCACTGAAACAAATCACGCGGGCCACCGAAGGGAAAAATCGGTTTCTCAAGGCGAACCCATTGCCAGCAACCGGAACGCCATTGATGCCTTTTGCCGAGTCGGAGAGGAAGCCCGCGCCTACTACGCTCTGGCAAGATCTGGGGAAAATATTGTTCACGCGCAAGGTAATGGATTCGCAGCGTGAAGCTGTCAACCCCGTAGCATCCGAATTACATATCCTCAACCAGAGGCTGCCAGCTCCTAGTCCATTTCTAGAAATTCTGTCCAAATCTTCGGTCGATAGGGTTCGATAAAGGAAAAAAAAGCTAGACCGGTTTCAGCACAAGTCTTGACGGATGCCACCGAGGCTCTCAACGTCTAGCGAATGCGATCATTTGCCAGCATTCTATGAGCATACAACGCTTAGGGGTTTTTCTTGCCGCTGGATTCCTCACATCTTGCATGGTGGGGCCGGATTTCAAGGTCCCGCAAGCAGAGGTGGAAAGGCAATGGATGGAACGCAAGGCGGTCTCGGGGAAACCCTACGGGGAGCCGGAGATTTTCTGGTGGCGGAGTTTTAACGATAAGGTGCTGACGCGCTTGGTACAAATGGCCTACGAGAACAATCTCAGTCTTCAGGCTGCTGGAGCCAGGATTTTGCAGGTTCGCGCCGCGCTCAATCATAGCATTGGCAACCTATTTCCGCAGCAGCAGGGACTATCGGGGGCCTTGGATTATACCTACATACCGCCAAGCAACGAGGGGTCCAGCTCAGGGTCGAGTGACCCTGTAATCAATGCGCTGGCACAGAATTTAAGCCAACAAAAACAGGGCTTCTCGATCGGGCCAAATCTGCTGACCGATCAAGCCCTTTTTGCGGCCACGTGGGAAATCGATTTCTGGGGAAAATACCGCCGCAAGATAGAGTCGGAGAAAGCGAACTACCTCTCAACCGTAGCTGCCTACGACGATGCCCTCGTCACACTCATCGGCGATGTAGCAAATACCTATGTCAATATCCGCACCGTTCAGCGTGAAATCGTCATAACCAACGAAAACATCGAGTTGCAAAAAGAAAGCCTGCGTATCGCTCAAGTCCGCTACCAGTCGGGTGAAACGAGTGAGCTCGACCCCTCACAAGCTCAAACCCAACTTCTTAAAACGCAGGCCGAGGTGCCAAGCCTTGAAACATCGCTGCGCCAACTCGAAAACTCGCTCGCTGTTTTGATTGGCCAGACTCCCAACAAGGTGAACGCCCTCGTGAAAACCGGCGTCATTCCAAGCGTGCCCGCGAGCATCGCCGCCGGCATACCCCATGATCTCCTGCGGCGGCGGCCTGATGTGCGGCAAGCTGGGCTCCTAGCCGCATCGAAGTGTGCGATGATCGGGGTTCAGGTCGCCCAAATGCTGCCCGCGCTTTCGCTCTCCGGCTCGTTTGGCGGGACAGCAAGCAATATCGGAAACCAGCAACTCTCGGATCTTTTCAACCTGCAAGACGCAATCGTCAACGTGGGCGCTAACATCGCCATGCCGATCCTGAACTACGGCCGCCTCATCAATAACGTCCGCGAAAGCGATGCCATTTTTCAGGAAGCCATATTGAACTACCAAAACACCGTTCTCGCCGCGCAGAAGGATGTCGAAAACGGCCTGAGCCAATTCCACAACGGACGCACAAGCACAGCGGTGTTGGCCGAAGCCGTGAAGTCGGCCAAGCTCTCAACCTCCCTCGCCTTGGCCCGCTACATGGCTGGCCAGAGTGATTACACAACAGTCCTGAGTGCCGAGCAGGCTCTGCTCTCTGTCGAGCTTTCCTACACTGGTGCTCAGAATGCCGCCGCCCTTGGAGCCGTGAATACCTATCGTTCCCTCGGCGGGGGATGGCAGATCCGAAATGGCGGTGACGTCATTTCCGAAGCCGTAAAGAAGCAAATGGCCGAACGAACAAACTGGGGCCGCATGCTCGCGCCGAAGAATCACCTGCCCGCGATCGCACCTGAAGATCGCTCGGCGGAAAGCGTCCCAAGAAGCCGTCCCCTCTGGGACCTCCTCAATATCAACAAATGAAACATATCAAGACCATCGCTCCGGTCATCGCTATCCTGCTGACACTCTGTCTGGGAGGTTGTGAAAAAAAGACAACGGCGTCTCCGCAAAAAGAACAAGTCGTCAAAGTCATTCATCCCAAGGAAATGGACGTCACCGACCACATGGACTTCACCGGAACGGTTGGTGCCATCCAGAGCGTGAACATCGTGGCACGCGTAGAGGGATTTCTCGAAGGCATCTACTTCCAAGACGGTTCCTACGTCAGCAAGGACACGCCACTTCTCAAAATCCAGCAGGATCAATACATCGACCAACTGAAAATCTACCAAGCGCAACTCACCTACAATACGGCGGAATACCAGCGCCAAGTCGAAATGCTCAAGCAAAACGCGACCAGCGAAATGAGCATGCAGAAGTATCTCTCCGAGATGCAGCAGTCCCAAGCCCAAGTCGCCCTCGCCCAACTGAACCTCGACTACACAACCATGAACGCTCCCTTTGATGGTCTTCTCGGCGAGCATCAGGTCGATGTCGGAAACCTTGTTGGCAATAGCCCGGTAAATCCCACGCTGCTCGTGAATATCGAGCAGATCATTCCGATCTATGTGAATTTTTCCATCAACACGCGCGATGCCCTGCGCCTCCGGCAAATGATGCGGGCCCAAGGAATGGTGCACAAGGAGGCCGTCGGAAAAACCCCGGTCTTCGCGCAACTGGAAAATGAAACGGGATTCCCCCACGAAGGCATTCTTGATTTTGCCAATAACAGCGTCGACACCTCGACAGGAACGATTCAGCTCCGGGGATTGTTTCCAAACAAGGAACGTATCATGTTTCCCGGCCTATTTGCCAGCGTCCGCATCCCAATTGGGCCCGCCAAACCGGGTCTGGTAATCCCCGATGCCGCCGTGCTGAGTGATCAGGAGGGCAACTATGTTTTTGTTGTGAATCCCCAAAATATCGTGGAGCGCCGCTCGGTGGAAAAAGGCCCGCTCAACGCCTCCGACCGCGCGATCGATAAAGGCGTTTCCGCGACAGACCGCGTCGTCGTAGGCGGAATCCCAAATATCAGCATCGGCCAAACCGTACAGGCAACCCTGCAATCCCAGCCAGCCCAGTAGGGGAGCCAAGTTACACCCCGGATGTTTTCCCGATTCTTCATCGAAAGGCCAGTCCTCTCCAACGTCATTGCCATGGTGATGATGCTGCTGGGCGGCGTCGCCATCGTGAGTCTTCCGGTGGCGCAGTTTCCCGCCATCACCCCGCCGACCGTTGTCGTTACGGCCTTTTATCCCGGTGCCAGCGCCCGCACCGTGATCGAGAAAGTCGCTCTGCCCATCGAGCAACAAGTGAACGGCGTGGCGGGCATGATTTACATGTCCTCTGCGTCCTCGGATGGTGGAAACTACGCGCTGACGGTCTCCTTTGAAATAGGCACAGATCCGGATTCGGCGCAGATTCTCGTGCAAAATTGCGTCGCTGCAGCCATCGCCCAATTGCCCTCGGCCGTGCAGACCCAAGGCGTGGTCACCCAGACCAAATCCACAGCCATCCTGCAACTCATCACGCTGACCTCCCCGGAGAATAAATTCGATGCGCTTTATCTGAACAACTACGCCACGCTGAATCTCCAGAATGAACTCGCACGTATCCCCGGCGTGGGCGGCGTGACGGTCTTCGGGGCGGGGGAATACAGCATGCGCGTCTGGCTCCAGCCCGATCAACTCCAGCAGCGCGGCCTTGTGCCAAGCGACATCGTAACCGCCCTCCAACAGCAAAACGCGGAAGTCACCGCCGGACAACTCGGCGCCCCGCCAGCCAGTGATACCCAAGCATTTCAGATCACGATCAATGCCAATGGCGAACTGAATCAGGTCGCCGAATTTGAAGATATCATCGTGAAATCGGACACTCAGAATGGTGGACAGATCACGCGCTTGCGCGATGTAGCCCGCGTCGAGTTGGGGGCGGTATCCTATGGCCAGTTCTCCCAATTCAACGGCCGCCCGACGGGTGGAGTGGCGATCTACCAGCTCCCTGGCAGCAACTCGCTCGCAACCGCCAAGCAGGTGAGGGCAAAACTCGAAGATCTTTCAAAAGCATTCCCCGCCGGACTCGAATACGCCGTACCGCTCGATAATACCACGTTCGTCGCGGAGTCGGTGCAGGAAGTTTATAAAACCCTCATCGAAGCCGGCCTGCTTGTGCTACTCGTGATCATTGTTTTTTTGCAGGATTGGAGGGCCACCCTCATTCCCGCAACGACCGTGCCAGTGACGATCATAGGTGCCTTTGCCGGTATGGCGCTCATGGGTTTTACTATCAATACGCTCACCCTATTTGCGATCGTGCTGGCCATTGGAATCGTCGTCGATGATGCCATCGTGGTGGTCGAGGGGGCATCGAAACACATCGAGCGTGGCAAGTCTCCGAAGGATGCGGCCATTGCGGCAATGAATGAACTTTTCGGGCCCATCGTCGGTGTCACTTTGGTGCTCATTTCCGTCTTCCTGCCAGCCGCCTTCCTGCCAGGAATTGTTGGTCAGATGTATCGCCAATTCGCGCTGGTCATTGCTGTCACCGCCATCCTGAGCGGCATCAATGCTGTCACACTCAAGCCCACCCAGTGCGCGCTCTGGCTTCGGCAGCACGATCCCTCGAAGCGCAAAAATGCGTTCTTCCGTGGATTCAATGCGCTCTACGACCCCCTGGAGCGTTGGTATGCCGAGTTGATCGGTCGCATGGTGCACCACAGCGGGTTGATGACCCTCATAGCAGCAGTTCTCATCGCCCTGGCCTTGGCCGGTTTTTTCCGAACTCCCACGGGATTCCTTCCCACCGAGGATCAAGGTTACATCATGGTCGCTGTCCAGTTGCCCGATGCCTCTTCGCTAGGGCGATCCCAGATTGCGATGGATCAACTTTCCGAGGCTATTCAAAAAGTTCCAGGCGTAGCAGATACCATAGTGGTCGGCGGGAGCGGTTCCTCGCCGATCGATGCCAGCGCGTCGCTCTTCAACTCCGGCGTGATCTATGCCGTGCTGAAACCCTCTGGTGAACGCGGCCGGGCTCAGAATTTCCATGTGGTAAAAGAAGCGATCATCAATGCGGTAGATGCCATCCCGGAAGCGAATTGCCTCGTCTTGCTGCCGCCGCCGATCCAAGGCCTGGGCCTTTCTCAGGGCTTCCAGATGCAGATTGAAATGACAAACGGATCCTTCGACTACACGCGCCTCCAAGGGGTGACCGAGGCGATCGTGGCCGAGGCGAACAAACATCCGGAAGTGGACGGTGTGCTCACGCCATTCCGTGCCAGCGTTCCCCAGGTCAACCTCACGCTCAACCGCCGCGAAGCTGTGACCTACGGCGTGCAAGTGAGCGATGTTTTCAAGGCTCTCCAGACTTTCCTCGGCGCGACGTATGTGAACCAATTTACCAAATTCGGACGAACATTCGATGTCTATGCGCAAGGCGACTCCGACGCTCGCATGACGCAGGCCGCGATCAAAAACTACACGGTTCGCAACGCCAGTGGAAAGATGGTGCCACTCGGCTCTTTGGTCTCCATGACTCCGGGATTTGGCCCATCATCCATCCCTCTATACAATCTCTATCCCTCTGCAGCGATCCTCGGATCTTCGGGTAAAGGGTTTAGTTCCGGCGAGTCGTTGCAGGTCATGGAGGACATTGCGACAAGACTCCTGCCAGAGGGCATGCGCTTCCAGTGGACGGCGCTCTCGTATCAGGAAAAACTCACCGGTTTCGCGACTGTGGCGGCCTTTGTTCTGGCCTTGGTTCTCGTTTACTTCGTGCTCGCTGGCCAATACGAGAGTTGGATCCTGCCGCTGGCCGTGCTTTTCGCTATTCCGCTGGCCGTTCTGGGAACCGTAATCGCTTTATGGTCCACCGGAATGCCGAATAATCTCTACGTTCAGATCGGACTCATCCTCCTCATCGCTCTCTCAGCCAAAAATGCCATCCTTGTTGTGGAAATGGCGCGTCAACACCGCGCAGCCGGAGATTCGATTCTGGACTCGGCAGTTGCTGCCGCTAGGTCCAGATTCCGCCCGATCCTGATGACCTCATTCACGTTCATCCTCGGGGTCCTACCTCTCATTCTCTCGACCGGGGCAGGTTCGGCCTCGCGCCATTCGCTGGGGATCACCGTGGCAAGCGGGATGCTCGCCTCAACCTGCCTGGCGGTTGTTTTTGTTCCCTCGTTTTTCGTAGTTCTCCAGCGCTGGGAAGAACGCTCGTCTCCCAAGCCTAAGACAGGCGCGGTCTGACCTCCCATGCTGTCAAAATTCTTCATCGAGCGCCCGATCCTCTCGAATGTCATTGCCTTCGTGATGATGCTGCTTGGCGGCGTTGCGATTTGGGTTCTGCCCGTCTCCCAATACCCCGCGATTACACCTCCCACGATTCAGGTCACGGCATCGTATCCCGGCGCCAGTGCCCGAACGATGGTCGAGAAGGTGGCCCTGCCCATCGAACAATCCGTGAACGGTGTCGAAGGCATGCTCTACATGCAGTCGTTTTCCACGAACCAAGGAAATTACAACCTCATCGTGACTTTTGATATCGGCGTGAATCCAAACGCGGCTCAGATTCTTGTCCAGAATCGCGTCGCAGCCGCCGTGGCCCAACTCCCCGCCAGCGTGCAGAACCAAGGTGTAGTAACCCGCACGAAGTCAACCGCCATCCTGCAAATCGTAACCCTTACTTCCTCCGACAAAAAATTCGATGCCCTCTTCCTGAATAATTTCGCTGCATTGAATCTGGAGAACGAACTGGAGCGCGTTCCCGGAGTCAGCGGAGTGACCGTCTTTGGTGTGGGGCCCTACAGCATGCGCGTGTGGTTGAATCCCGACGCACTTCAAGCCCGCTCACTCGTGCCGAACGATGTCATCGAAGCCATACGCTTGCAGAGCGTGGACGTCACCGCTGGGCAGATTGGCGGGGCCCCGGCTCCCGACTCACAAGCCTTTGCTCTTACCGTCAATGTGAATGGCCCACTGAGCGAAGCGTCTGATTTTGAGCAGATCGTTGTAAAATCCGATACTCAAAATGGTGGAGAGATCACGCGGCTCGGCGATGTGGCCCGTGTGGAACTCGGTTCGCAACAATACGGGCAGTTCTTCTCATTCGATGGTCAACCCTCCGGCGGCGTCGCTATTTTCCAACTCCCGGGATCCAACTCGCTCGAGGTCGCCACACAGGTCCGCAAAAAAATGGAAGAGCTCGCGAAATCCTTCCCTTCCGGCATTCGATATGAAATCCCTTTCGACACTACGATTTTCGTGAGCGAGTCGGTGAAGGAAGTTTACAAAACCATCTTCGAAGCCGGCCTGCTCGTGCTCCTCGTGATCATGCTCTTTCTCCAAGACTGGCGCGCCACACTGGTTCCCGCCACGACCGTGCCAGTCACGATCATCGGCGCCTTCGCCGGCATGGCCGCCCTAGGCTTTACTATCAATACCCTCACACTCTTTGCCATCGTATTGGCTATTGGAATTGTGGTCGATGACGCCATCGTGGTGGTGGAAGGCGCGTCGAAGCATATTGAAATGGGAAAGACTCCCAAGAATGCCGCCATCGCGGCGATGGATGATCTTTTCGGCCCCATCGTGGGCGTCACGCTCGTCCTCATTTCAGTCTTCCTCCCCGCCGCCTTCCTGCCGGGCATTACCGGCCAGATGTATCGCCAATTCGCACTCGTCATCGCCGTCACAGCCATCTTGAGCGCCATCAATGCCGCCACACTCAAGCCCACACAATGCGCCCTCTGGCTCCGAGCGCATGATCCCTCCAAGCGGAAAAACTTTTTTTTTCGAGGATTCAACGTCATTTACGGTCGCCTGGAAAATATCTACGCCGACCTCATCGCTCGACTCGTGCGCCACAGCCGCATCGTCTTTTTGATCGGCCTGATTTTAGGCGCCATTTCCATCTGGGGCCTCACGCGCGCTCCCACCGGATTCATTCCCACCGAGGATCAAGGCTATGTCATGGCCATCGTGCAACTTCCCGACGCGGCCTCGCTTGGCCGAACCCAAGAGGTCATGCGGGAGCTGAACCAAGCCATCCAGCGCGTTCCGGGAGTCGCACACACCATCCAGATCGGTGGAGTGTCGCCCATCGAGAATAATGCCCCGCTTGGAAATGCCGGGATCATTTACGCTATGCTGGAACCTTGGGACGTTCGCGGCAAAAAAGAAGGCCTCTTGCCGATGTACGAGGCGATTCATGCCGCGGCGGCGAGCGTACTCACATCGCACACGCTCGTCCTCGTCCCGCCACCCATTCAAGGCCTCGGGCTCTCCGGCGGATTCCAAATGCAAATCAACTCGGTGGATGGATCGTTCAACTACCGCCAGCTTCAGCAAGCCAGCGACACCATCGTGCGCGAGGCTTCGGAGTCTCCCATGATCCGGATGCTCCTCACGCCTTTCCGCGCCGATGTTTCCCAGCTTTCCTTCGATCTCAACCGCTCGCAAGTCCGCACCTACGGTGTGAAAGCAGCCGATGTCTTCGATGCCCTGGAGACCTACGTCGGATCCAGCTATGTGAATCAGTTCACCGATTTTGGCACGACCTACAACGTCTTCGCCCAAGCCGACACAAAGTTCCGAGGCAATGCCGAGGCGATCCGCTCCTACACCGTCCGCAATGAACAGGGCAAAATGGTCCCCCTCGGCTCGCTAGCCTCGATCAATAGCGACGATGGCCCCGCTGTGATATCACTCTACAACGTGTACCCCACGGCTACCATACAAGGCGCTTCCGCCGCAGGCTTCAGTTCGGGAGATGTCATGGCGCTCATGGCCCGGCTAGCTGACCAGATTCTTCCAGCAGGGATGCACTACGAATGGACCGCTATGTCTTATCAAGAAAAACTGGCCGGTTCCGCTGTGGTGATCGTCTTCGCTCTCTCCCTCGTGCTTGTCTATTTCGTCCTCGCCGCCCAATACGAAAACTGGATCACCCCCGTAGCCGTGCTCCTCGCCGTTCCGCTCGCCGTCTTGGGAACTGTGATTGCACTGAAGCTTACCGGCGTGCCGAATAACATCTACGTCCAGATCGGCCTCGTCCTCCTCATCGCCCTCTCCGCCAAAAACGCAATCCTCGTTGTCGAGATGGCTAGAAAATCCCACGCCGATGGCGCATCCATCCCCGACGCCGCCATCCAAGCCGCCCGAGACCGCTTCCGCCCTGTCCTCATGACCTCGCTCACCTTTATCCTCGGCGTTCTCCCGCTCATCCTTGCCACCGGGGCTGGAGCAAGCGCGCGCAAATGCCTCGGCCTCACCGTCGCCAGCGGCATGCTCGCCTCAACCTGCCTCGCCATCGTCTTCGTCCCAAGCTTCTTCGTCGTCCTCCAGAGCCTCCAAAAAAAGACCCCCAAACCCCAGCTCGCCCCACACTCGGCAGATCACCCTTAGCCTGACTTCCATTAAAAATCCGCAGCGACATCCGTCCCTCGCAAACGGTAAGTTCTATTATTCAACAGACTTGGTCATCGCATTCCTTCGAACCAAAAAAATGAACGATCGTCGATTTTTTTGGTTCACGTGAGTCGCATATCAAAATCGCTGGGGAGGTCTCAAATAAACGCAAGGTTCCTATAACTAGGAAGTAATATTCTTCGAGGTCCCGAAGCTTTGTGCTTCAAATAGCGATTTACGCTCGCAAGCGCGACGCCAGAGCCGCGTTTCATGAATTCCAAACTCAAACAGCGGTGGGTTTTATGTGCGCCGTAAGAGGATTTGAGCCGGGTGGGCGAAAGCTCGGATTTTTAGGAAATAGGGACAGCTTGCTTCGCCGATTCTTGCTTTGGCTTAATACCAAACTCCGGCAAGGAACATCTTCCATGCCGGAGTGGATAACAAAAATACCTCTTGATTTCCAGGCATTTCTGCCTTCGAGGTCACGCTTTTACTTTAGAGCGGGCTTTTTACCGTTTTTTCCGCCATTTAATTTGCCTGACAGGGTATTAGCCGCCTTGGAATTTTTAGAAATGAATTTATTGAGTTTGGACAGCCTGATTTTACCATTGGAAGATTTCACTCCCGCCGGTGCCAGCTGCACAGCTTTGGACAAGTTGGATTTCGAAACCCCTAAGAGGGTCGCGACAGCGCTCACACTTCTCTCTTTAGCAGAGCCTTGAGCCGCTAATGCAGCTTGTATTTTGCTGCTGACAATGGCTTTGACTTCATCAGCAGTTGAATTACGAGAGATAGACGGGATCGCCGGGATCGAACTGGGTGACGTTGAGCTTGAAGCCGTAGTCTTCAATCCGACAATATATGCCTGCAAGGGGGTATTTCCTAAGTCATAAACAGTTAAACCCCAAAGTGTTAAGCTATCGTCAAAACCATCGTCTGTCGTAAGACCATTTTGAATGGTTCCGCTCGTTCCATTGCCAAATGCAGTTACTAGATCCTGTGCAACGGTAGCGCGGTTTTCGTAGGTCAAGTTGCTGTTGCCTGCCAAAGCCAATAGTCCACCTGCAATAAAATCTTGCGTGTAGGAAGCGTCGTTTTGAACAAACGGTGTCCAGATGTTAATGTTTGCGACAAGTTGCGGATTATGCAACAGATATGTAGATCCAAGGGCAGTGAGGATTGAATTTGCGATGCCTGTCATGCTGGCATCGTTATTTTCAGAGGCATTGACATAGTTCATCAACCGTATAGGCATGCGGCAGGAATCCGCATCGTAAACAATGCTATATCGAGAGGCCAACACACTGCTGTAGGTCGATGAAAATGTGAGGCTACCATAAGTGGCTCCGCTTAAAAAGGTATTATATTTGGAAGCTTGTATGTCTGTATTTGTGGGGGGTTGAGTCGTCCACGTTTCGCGCGAATCAGCACTTCCAAAATCAAAGACTGCCTTCCACGCCTCTTTTGTGTATGAAATAGCTGATTGCCAAAATGAGGAATAACTCGAGTCATAAGTTGAAAATAACTGATAGGCACGAATATCAGAGTAGTCAGGATGCCAGCTATAAATACCACCCGAAGCGGCTTGGTCGGACCCGTCGGTCAATATATACTGGTTTGCCGTGGGTGTCGCCGTAGAGGCAAAGTCTCTCGTGCGGATGGCTTGAATATAATTCGTGGCCATTTGCTTGTATGTTAGGGTGCTGCCTTGTGTTGGCTGTGTTGTCCACCCATACACGGTGCAGGCTTTGTCAGCGTAGATATATGCCAATGCAATATCAATATCAGCATCGCTCGCAGAGCTTTTACCACTTTCTAAAACAAAAATTCCCGTCGAAGTTTGAGTCCAGGTCCAAGGCAAGAGTCCGGTCTTCGTAGTGCTTGGAGTTTCGCCCGAAAGGATGCCCGCCTGCACAGTTGCAGATAGCTTATCAAAAGTATCTTGGTCGTCATAAAGAGCAGCTAAGATCATGGCGTAGCCCATGGTCTCACTGACTAAATCTATATTCCCACCAGTATCTTTATTAAAAATTCCTAGTCCTTGAGAGACTGTGGCGTTACCCATTTTTGTAACAGTTGCCCAGTAGTTTCCAGCAGAGGCATACTGCTCGTAATACCCATAGTACTTGGAGCTAGTTGCTGTTGTGGGGTACGTAACCGCTTGGCTGCTGAAGACTGCAGACAATAAAAGACTGCAGGTGATGACTATTCGTTTCATATTTTGCTTGTGTATGTTTCTCTCTGTTGTTGGCATTTTGCCGAGGATTTCTCTGCAAAATGTGTATTTTTCATTTGGAAAGCGTTATCTTAGGGACGCTTGGCTGAATTTTTGTTGGTTTCCGATTGGGGGATTTAAACTGTCACCAGTGTATGGAGTGCCGCCAGTCACCTCCGCAATACCCCATTGCGTAATGCAAGGGCTGTCGTCTGCTCGAACTATAGAGGAAAAGATCAGAGCGGTTACTAAGGAAGCGCGCAGAAATAACTGTCGTATTTATAGCTTTAAACAGTTTGATTAATTTCCTCTTGCGGCCGCATTGCCGCTGATGACTGCTTCCGCGAGTACCCAGCTTGCAGTGATCTGTTTTTCATAAGTGTCATTCTTGTTTTATTCGCGAGAAATAAATGAATCAAAGAGCAGAATTTGGATTCTTTTAAAAATTATTCAAGTGGTATTGTGGATTTTTTCAGCTGAGAAATATTTTGTTTTCAAAAACTGAAATTTTATCGGATTTCAGCAAATTTGCACCACCGAGCTGGAGGCCAGAGTAGGACGAATCGTTGGAGGGGTTCCCGGCAGCAGTACTGAGACCAATATCTATTAGGTTTTGAACTTTAGCGCGCCGTTTTGACTTGTAGCGGCGTCTCTATGAGCGCCGGAGTCGTTAGCCATCGGCGGTCATAGACCGCCGCTACAGTAGAGTCCAAAAGCATTATGCTTTTGGTTCTGAGAGCTGGTTTGAGGCTCATGCGGAATTGGGCCTCGCGACGGAACGAGGTTCCGGTATCAGGTTGGATGAGGGTGCCGCTGAAATCGACTTCGAAGAAGTAGATTTTTCGTGCGAGATCGTAAGCTTGTAGGGTTGGCACAAGGCGACCATTTTCAACAAAGTTTGCCGGCGACGAGGCATCGATCCGCATGAGTATCTGCGCGACGTGCTCACCCGCAACACCGAGACCACAAGCTGGCAGGTCGCAGAACTCACCCCGGGAAAGTGGGCGGGCATCTTGCCCGCCCTACATTTCTTTCCATCTTCGGTCCTCATCGGTTTTTTTGCCCTCGTACTTATGGCAGGTGGACTCGGTCGTAGATGGTATCCAGCAAGGAGGTAGTCCCACTGGTGACATCCTCGCTTAGCTCCCAGAACATCAATCCTCCTAAGCCGAGTTGGTTGGCGTAGTTGGCCTTCACCCGCATCGATTCGGAATCATCATAGGTGATGAACCGCTTCGCTGTGGCTGAGTAGAGATAAGGCACCTGTGCCGTGGCATTCCAGTAGCGCTTGTATCCACCCGCCCCAGCATAGACACCGTTGCTGTAGGTCAGGACACCAGAACTGAACAGGGAGTTGTAGGGAAACTCTGTCTCCCCTAATCCGGGCGAGGTTGCCTCGTAGCCACCTTGACCCAGACCATCTCCGTTCGGCCCCGCCTGCACTCCATCCCAACCCCGACCATAGAACGGAACGCCGAGGACAAGTTGAGCCGCAGGCACTCCACCCTTCCCATTCAATCCGTTGAGGTAGACCTGCGTCGCCCCTTGGATCGACCAGTTGGCGCGACCCGCACTCGGATCGATATTCACCATCGGCGCGTTGATCCCAGCGTACGAATCCCATCCACCGTGGAAGTCATAGGTCATGATGTTGATCCAATCCGCGATTTGAGAAATCGCCTTCGGATCCATGTTCGCGATCGTTGCATCTCCACCAGGGCCTGCGATGGAGAGATAGTACTTTTTCCCATCGATCGCCGTCTGACGATTCATTTCGTCTCGGATCGCCTTCAAGAGGAGGTTGTAGTTGGCACCGTCGCTGGTGGTTGCCACTCCGCTACCATCCAACCCTCCCCCGCCTGGGTATTCCCAATCCACGTCGATGCCATCAAACCCGTACTTTACCATGACGTAGACGGACGATTTCGCGAAATCTGCCCGCTTCCGCGCATCTCTTGAAATCGAGTAGAGCGGGGCCGATAAGGTCCATCCGCCAATCGAAATCATCGTCTTCAACTTCGGATACTTCGCCTTTAATGCCTGCAGCTGCCCGAAGTTGCTGCTCGGCGTGTAGGCGGGGGACATGGTCAACGCCGCCGCCGCACTGTTCGCCCCCGCATCCGCATACTCGTCAAACAGGCCAATGCCCGCCGTGAGAGTCGTTCCTGCTGGCTGCTGCATGTAGGCCGCATAGTTGCTGTACTTCCATCCGCGGTAAGTGGATACGATCTTATCCCACGCAGTCGGCATCGTGCGATCGAGCGGAATCAGGAACGCGTAGTTGATTACATTCATCCGATCTCCCCGGATCTTGGTCACGGGGAATCCTTTTTGGTAAATGCCCCAGTTCGGATAGTAACCGACGATCTTTCGCTGTTCGACCGTCGGCATCTTGTCGTATCCCACCACGGTGGCGTTGGTCGTTGTTCCGGCGGTTGTTCCTGAATTGGTCGTCGTGGTGCTCCCTCCCGTGCTGGGGGAATTGGTCACAGTCGAATTTGTCGTAGTTCCTGTGCTGGGAGGGTTCGTGGTCGTACCGCTCGAGGTTCCACCCGTGGAGGCCGTCGAGGAACTATACAGGGTTTCGACAAGACCATTCAGAAGCATCCCGCTTTCGTAGACTGAAATGCGGTCGGTCTTCAGAATGTTTGCATTGCCGCTGCGCAATCCCTGGTAGGAGGGATCATTGGCAGGATTCCATGCTGTGGCAGGAACCCCTGTTTTCAACGCCATCCGGAACTGTGCCTCTCTCCAGTACGATGTTCCTGTTCCAGGCTGGATGTTCGTTCCCGCGAAGCTGACATCCACATAGTAGATTTTGGCTGCGGCGTTATAAACCTGCAGGACGGGATTGACGGTCCCGTTCTGCACGTAGTTCGCGCTCACAACCACCGCTGTCTGATCATAGCCAGCAGCAAACAACTCACTCAGATCAACATAGTAACGGAAGGAGAAGCCGATCGAACCGGTGGCTGGAAAGGCGGACCGGTTGTTCATCAAGGCGCGGATTTCCGTAAATCCTGTCCCCTGCTGGTTGATTGCAGCTTCTACAAAGAATTCGTCACTGACTGAGCCAAATTCGGATACGGGGGGGAAGTTGGCTGCTGGTAGTGCCGTGGAGTCCTGAGCCAGCCGAGCCACCGCTCCGGTAAAGGCCGCGTTGTAATCCAACGCAACTTCGTTGGATATATAGTTGCTGCGGTCATCGGTGTAGGAAGTGTCGGTAGCAGCCGATGGACCTCCCACCAAAGCCCCGTAAAGAATATGCCGGCTGTTGGTGGGGGTGCTCATGCTTCCATTCCAAGATCCGTGGGCTCCACGATGATGCGGGTTGATTGGAGGATTCACCCCAAACCCAACCACATAACTCCGTGCGCCAGGATTCTTGCCCAACATGTAGTCGATCTGGTTCCGGGCAAAATCCCGGTAGCGAGTTCCTACATCTCCCACCCGATCCGCATAGATCAAGGCGAGCAAGGAGGTGTTCGCCGAGTAACGCAGCGAGCCCCACTGGTCCAACCAAGCCAACCCACCAGGGGTGTAGGCAACCCGCGAACCGTTCTCTCCCACGGTCCAATAGTTGAGCCATTTTTCTGCAGTGGTTTTGTAGACGGCTTTGCCAGTCAGCTGGGCCAACAACACCGTCGTGCCGTAGCTCTTGTCATCCCAGTTATGGGTCCACTTGAGTGGCAACCCAGCAATGTTCTGGCTATAGATCGTCTCCGCTTTCGTCAGGTAAGCCGCTTCCCCTGTGGCTCGGTACATCCAAGCCGCTGCCCAAGCCAACTCGTCGTAATATCCAGACCAAGAGTTGTAATATATCGCGGCATCGGTAATCGAATCGGAATATTTTCCGCGATACTGATCGGCAAAGTTGAACAAGGTCCGCGCGTGGGCCAAGCACTTGTCCGCGTAGACCGGATCCGTGCTTCGGAACAGGATCGAGGCGGAAGCCATGGCCGCTGCTGCCTCTCCTGCCAAATCCGATCCGGGCTTCGCCGCCGTGATGGCATAGGACGGCCGAGCTATCGTCATGGTTTCGGAAGGACCCCAGTAACTGTGATCCAACGCACCATTGCCAACTTGGCCATAGAGAACATTGTCCGATGGATGAGCCTTCATCAGCCAATCCGTGCCCCAACGAACCACATTAAGAAGGGCAGCCTTCTGACCCGTCTTATCGTAGGCCGCCCCATATTCGATTCCACCCCAGGCCAAGAGGGACATGGCGCTGGTCATCGGTAGACCGAATTTGACGTGGTCACCCGCATCGTAGAATCCTCCCGCCAAATCCAGGCCGACATCACTTCCGTCGGTCAAGGCAGAGTCTCCCCGCCAAGGCACTCGGAAACCGCCGGGAAGCTTGCCGGATCTCTGAGCATCGAAGAAGTAAAGCGACTTCTGCAGGACCTCGGGATAGTTGAATGCGGTCGGTCCTGGCGTTGGCGTTGGCGTT
>VFJO01000096.1 GCA_009886045.1 Verrucomicrobiota bacterium | reverse complement strand
TAAACCGCCTCAGAATCCCTGACATCACAGCGTGTGCGGCCAACCGTCAAAGAATACCTCGACGGCGCAAAGACCCGCCTCAGAATCCCTGACATCACAGCGTGTGCGGCACGAGATTGATGGTTGGATCCGCTCCCATATTCAACCGCCTCAGAATCCCTGACATCACAGCGTGTGCGGCCTTCGAGGTGCGGTGGAACCGAGGTGAACTTCCGCTCCGCCTCAGAATCCCTGACATCACAGCGTGTGCGGCTGCTTAGCGAGAAATCGTTGGAATTCACGACTTGCTGCCGAAAATTGCGAGGGCGAAGCAAAAAGGGTTACGATACGGGTTTGTTGCCAACCATAAATTCCGATTTCCCTTAGTCAGACAGCTGCTGCGAGGGCGCCGGAGGCGCTGGTCTCGCATTTGAGGACTCGCGGTGATGTCAAAGAACTGCTTTCCCAATGGCGGAAGAAAAGTGGTCGGTGGCACATGGCCGAATCGAATGGAATCCCGAATTGAAAGGATTGCAATACAAAAGAGCGGATGAATCAGTTCAGAGAATTGTCAGGCGGGCACGCTGCGAATAGGGAATGCCGAGTGAGTCGATGCGAAAGCTGGAAGACCCAGCCTCGGGACCGAGGGAGACAAAAAGAATTTGGTCGTGATCGGAGTTGATGATTTCGCCGAGGTTTTTTCGGAGTTGCTGGAGGCGGAGGCCGTCGAGGAGGCATTCGAAGACGGAATATTGGATGCGCGAGCCAAAGGCCTTGACGGATTTTTCGACGCGCCGAAGGCGTTTCGGATTTGCGATGTCGTAGCAGACAAGAAAGCGCTGTCGATCCATGAGCAAAAAAGCTAGCGCGTGGTGAAAGCGGTGTAGTCGGAAGCTTCGCCGCGAACGAAGCGCCAGAGTTGCCGAGCCTGCACTTCGAGCATGCGGCGGTAGGACATCTTGTAGCCAAACACGGGATGGCTGACTTCCGAATCCATGCGGCGGAAATAGTTTTCCCAAAAAGCGCGGCGACCATTCTCATTCAAGAAAACGCCGGATGCGCTGTGTATGAAATCGGATTCCCGAATCTCTCCACGATTGATGATGTTGACTGCCACGCTGTCCGCGATGAGTGGCCGGAATTCCTCCATGAGATCGAGCGCGAGAGCTGGGCGACCGTATCGGGGTTGGTGGAGAAAACCGAGAAAAGGATCCAATCCGACGGCGTGGCAAACTCCGCTAAGTTCCTTGGAAAGCATGCTATAACCCAAGGAGAGAAGCGCGTTGACGGGATCCCTCGGCGGTCGTCGATTTCGCGCGTTGAAGTGGAATGCCCAATTTTCGCGCAACATGGTTGGGAATGCCTCAAAATAAAGGGCTGCTGCCGATCCTTCGATGCCCATGAGTTCCTGCAGAGATGCGGCATTTTTTGTATCGTTGCGCAGGCGGGCCAGGCGCTCGATGGTGTGTTCGCTTGCCTCCCCGTTGCGCATGAGGAGCACACGCTGGTTGTGGATTTTTCCGCGAATGATTTCGCGGGCGAGCTTGAGACGAGTGGAAGGCTCCGTGAAGAGCTTGTATTGCCCAAGGCGGGCATCGACGCCCGAAGCAGGCAACCCACGCAGCAAACCGAGAAATCGCCCTGCTGGACTGAAGTAGGCGACATCGATTCCTCGCTCCAAAAGGCCCACGCTGGCTTGGGCGGTCAATTGCACAGCGCCATAGAGGTAAATGGCATGAATTTGCTCGACCGGAAACTTTCCGAGCGTTTCCGATTTTGTCGTAACCACGATTTGTCCCGCACGCAGCCCTACAGAAGCACCGGGCGTCTGCACGACGACGATCTCGCCCTCATCACCGGGAGGTCGTGGGGGCTGGAGTTCCTTGGGTACTTTCGACTGGGGCGTGCCAACCCAGTGGGCGGACTCGTTTGGCAAACAGACTGGATAGGCAGAGCAATGCAGGCAGCGGGTATCGTCCACAAGCGGCGGAGGGCACTTGCCGGAAACGGCGAGAGCTCTCGCTTCGGCGATTTTGCCGATGCACGAATCGAGCAATTCAGCGGTGAGCGGAACCTCGACCCGGCGCTTGTCGGCGGCGTAATAAATCCAGCCACGCTCCGCATTTCTCCCCTCGCCCCGGAGGAGAAGAGCGTAGGCTGCGATTTGAAAAGCATCAGCCTCCTTCGCGACCCTCACCCCATTCTCATCGCGCCTGGCAGAGCCCTTCTTGTAGTCCACTACCTCGACCCCATCCTCGCCGCCCTCGAGAATGTCGATTTTCCCGACGAGACCGAGTTCCGTGTTTTCAAGCTGAAGGCTGCGAATCGAGCGACCCTCTGGCAGGTCGAGATTCTCGACATCCTGCAAACGCGTGGGGGTGTCCGCCTTGGAGTGGACGGCAGAGCCCTCCACCGTATCGGCGTTCTCGACAAAAATGTCTTCGACCCACTGGTAGTAAAAGAGACGCGGGCAATAGACGAAATTTTGCAAGCGCCGCACCGGCATGGGAGGCATGTCTGCGGGATCCGCCAATAAAGAGGCTTCGGCAGGCGCTGGAACCTCTGGCCGAGCCAACTCCCGTGAGAGAGTCTCTTGAATCGCGCCCTGGAATTCCGCCAACGGAAGTTCTGGTTGCGAATCCAATCCACGGCCTCTGCAACTGCGCTTTGCGATTCTGGAAGGCCCTGTTTTCATAATATCACATCTTGAATTCGGGAATATCTTCGGGTGGCCTTGCCCTCTCGAGGAGGCGAAAATCCGTAATGATCTCTTCGAATTCCGTAAGGGCTTTCTCGTAGCCCATCAATTCCGGTTCTCGCTGCGGCACAGTAAAAACCGGAAGCTCAAAACAATTGGATGAGTTCATTTCCATAGTACTCATGATAAGTTTAAACTCCATTTTTTCAACCTCTCAAGCGCAGATTCTCCGCCATAGCGTTTCACGAGACCCGCGAAAGCCTCATCATAAGGATCGAGCCGATGCCTTTTCACGAGTTGGAAAATATCGACCCAATCCTTCTCCGGATCGGAATGCTGAGGGCTCAAGGCAGCATGAAGTTTGAGGGCGACCATGTGCGCCGGCGAAGGCACGCGCACCACCACCTGTCGGCTTACTTTTGCCTCCGACTCGCCGCGTAAATTCTCCCATGTACCTGGGTTTACAAACATGATGTCCACCTGCGGGCAGCCGAGTTCGTGCTTCGAGAACTGCTCGAATGCCGATGTTTCCAATGCAAGATCGTATCCAAACTCCCCGAGGATAGAACGCCAAGCCTCCCTTGAACTTTGTTCACTGAGAAAATCCACATCCGTGGTCATACGCTCATAACCATGATGAACCACCGCGTGGCCACCGATGACTAAAAACTCAACACCACGCTTTTCTGCCTCTCGCGCGAGGCGCTCGATCAGTTCAAGAATCATAGGTTACATCGGGATGTTGTCGTCGGGGTCGAACTTTGACTGGAGCGACTTCCGTTTCTCCCACTCCGTCGGGGGCTCGATGCCCCAAGAACGCAGACGGGCGGTATTGATGGCCATACATCTTTGCCATTGGGCGACCCGGTCATTCACTGTTTTCCAAAGAGCAGGGCCGGATGCATAGGGGTGGCCTGAAACCGTATCGTGTTCGAGGCGTGCTCGGCCAAAATTAGCGAGCAAATGCTCGTCGAAAAACATATTGGTATTGCGCTCCTTTGGCAGTGAATCACCTTCCCGCATGATGACTGCGACTTTTTCATTCGCAAATCGGCGAGGCTCTCGGGCAGAAGATGAATTTGTTCCTTTTTTTCTTTCGGTGCGGAGCCGGTGGTGGATATGAGCGGCACTCGCATGAGCAACTGCGCGGAGCGCCAGATTCGCTGCTGCATTGAGATCCGCCTGCATCGGTAGGACGGAGGTTTTGTCAAAGTGCTTTCGATTTGCCGACGGTGCCGGATGATCCACTTCACGAGCTGTTAAAAACATGGAACCTCCGGCTTGTGGCGCCAAAAGTGTTCGGTGGGGGTTGTCTGATTCGCTGATTTTTTGCAAGGCGCCGAATTGCTGCGTGACGATTTCAGCGATTTGGATGCGACGCTCCAGTGAGGCACGCTGACTCGGTGGCGCTTGATCAACTTTTGAGCGCAAATCGACCAAATCCTCTTGAAGAATACTTCTCCACGGAAACCTGTTTCGATCCTCCCATCCGATCTCCGAGGATCGAAAGCCTGCTATTCCCGTTAATGAACAAAAGCGCGATGAGTAGGCCGCAGGGGTCTCCAAAACTGGAATTCCAAAAGGCTCGGCCAACATCTTCACCTTGGCCGAGATGGCCCGGTGACACCATTTCATCAAGCGTGTGTTCTCGCTTTTCGCCCTTCCTTGGTCTGAGAGGTAACGCGACAAATCCTCCAGCACGATAAAATCAACTGGCTCCCGGGATTTTTCATATTCTCCGTGGGTGTCAGTGACGCGACGACTCGCGCGCGACATTTGAGGACTCCGCAGTTTAAGACCAAGAGCGTGAGCTAAGATCAAATGGGCTGTCTGATTCACCCTTTGCTCCCGGATGTTTTCCAACTTGGTTAAGATATCCGGACAAGGATCTGGAATGGGGTCATTCCGCATTTGCGAAGCCGTCAGCGGCTTGTCGCCAATCTGCCGCCGGAGCGACTGGTTGAGCGACTGCCAACGGCGCCGCAACTCGGAGAGTTGCTCGATGCGTGCCATGCTCAAACCTCGCTGGCCACGAAGTTTCGTCTTTTTGCCGGATGATCCAGGAGCTGTCTGGCGCAAGAGGTGACAATCTGCCTTTCCCGGATGCGACACCCATTCCCAGCCTCGACCACGCAGCGGCAACACTCGATTGGTGACTCGGAGCAGGTGATCCTGCACGAGTTGCCTCTGTTTAAGAATGTGTAGATGCAAAGCATCCCTCAGCCGCAAAAGATTGTCTGCATTTCCGTCGGCAAGCGCTTGCCATTCCGGAATGCGATCCTGCTCGCTCAACTGCTTCAAGGCACTTTGCCTCTGCTCCTCGCTATCCGGTTGAGAAAGTTTCCAGTGCCATGAGATGCATTCGGCAACGCCACCTTGGGCGCGTCGAAGAGCAACAAGCAACTTGTCGTTTTGCTCGGGAAACGAAAGGCGCTTTTTGATTTCCTGGATTTCCATGCCATCGCCCAGCAACTGGCTCTGGCTCAAATCCGCCAAAATCGAAAGCGTCTCTCGACTTTCCTCCTCATCGGCTGGGCGCCCACGCTCGCCGTGGCATTCCGTGCGAAAAGCATTGCCTTGTCCATCTTGATCCTTGGGGCTCTCCGGTCGCAGCACAACTGCATCCTCCCCGGGTAGACGGAGGATGGATCCCGACAGAAACTTTCCAAACCAATCTCCATTCGCGGTTTTTCCGACGCGGCGAGCAGTTCCCCCTCCTTGTGGACTGAAGCCCAAAAGCGCCACACTTGCCGCATGGCGCGTGCCAAGATCGGCAGAGAGAACATGAAACTGTTTTACATTCTCCCACCATCTGTGGGGTTCCTTGCCATCAAAGTCACTCTCCCAACGCAAAAAGGGAAGTTGAGAACCCTTTTTCCAAGAAACGAATTGCTTCTCCCAGAGGCTCACCTTGCCAATCAGGGCCTTGATATTCGAGTCATCGAGGCTCAGAGGAAAATTCAGCAGTATCCGTTTGGTGTCCACTTTGCAAAAATCGGGCATCAATTGCACTGCGGCATCCTTGAGTGCCTGCGGATTCAACATTTCCTCTTTCTGACCGAAGAGCGCTCTCACCATTGGTTGAGCCCAGTCCTGTGAGTAGCTCCCGTCTTCTCCACGAATTCGATCGCGCAGCAAACGGGGCGCGGAGTAAGTGAGACGACATGATTCTGCTTTAAAGCAACCATCCGCACCTCGCATGGCCACGGGAACCGTCACAGCCTGCTCCTTAGGGTCGTGCTTATACTCTCCCCGGTCTTTCCCGAAGCTGCAAACATCCGTGAACATAAACAATCTTCGCGAGAACCGTGCGTCGGCAGGAGTAAAATTCAGTGGTCGCGCCGATACCTCCTCGAAGGCCTCGCGTATCTCGCAATATTCCCTGAAGGACTCCAGCGGATCGGGTGCCCACCCTTCTTTTATGATCTGCTCCTGAAGTTGGTCGTCCGGTTCCCTCCAAATGGTCCACGCTACCTCATCTGCAATCAACGCCTCGAAAAGCCTGTGCGATCCAATCTGCTCGCGCTTGTTTCCCCCCCTAAGTTCATCGAGGGCTGCTTTAAGTTGGTTTTTCTTGGCTTCGCTAAAAACCTCTCCCTTCTTCACGATGGATTGCCACTTCCGCCTGACTTCCCCCCACCCTTTCATCGTGCGCCGCCGCAAGCCGTAGGCAGTCTTCTGACCGTCCGTGAGGCGATACTCTTCAGCAAGATCATCGTTGATAATCCTCCGCAAGCGATCAATACGAGCATCGCCGCAGAAGCGAACACTCGATTCAGCCTCCCCGCTTTCACCCTTGGTTGTTTGAGGTTTCCCTTGAACAGCATTCCAAAGTTTTTGAAGTCGGCACCTCAGATGTGCATCCGAAGCTTCGGGATAGGCCTCCAACGCGCGCGCTCCATCCATAACAATAAGTCTCAAGGCCAATTCGTTCAGTTTATCCTCACGCTTTTCCACATTCTGCTGGAACTGGTTGTAAACCTTCAAAGCCTCTTTGAAAGCGGCGATATCGAATTCTTTCCAAGCCAATCGCCCAGTAGCACTCCGCCATAAAGGCAAGGCTGTAAAACCCGTGAAGACGCATCCGCGAGTTCCACGAGCAAGTTTGATTGGATCCTCCCCGTCAACGATAAAACTATCATCAGTAAGTTCTTGCTCGACGGTCTCAACATTCTTTCCCTTGCGCGCAGACGGCAAGGCAGGAGCTTTGAATGCGGATTGGAAAATTCTCTTTGTCAGAGCATTAGGAAAGGCAAGGAACAAAGTGCAAGCGTTGACACGGGCCAAATTCAGATTCCCGCCTCGGCGTTTTGAAAGCTGAAATTCTGGATCAAGCTCTTTGAGCCACTGATCGAAAACTTCTACTGGAATATCGTTTGAAAATGATTCGCGGGCCTCATGTAAGCGCTGCCTAACCGCTGCTCCTGAATCGGGTTCCGAGTCGGGCTGAAGGTTCACCACTGAACCAAGAGTGATCGAAGATGCCAAGGCCTCGATTTGGCTTTGATCAAGTTGCTCATGCAGTCGTCTCTGCAGCATTTCTTCAGCTTCAGCACGCCTGCGACGCGTCGCAGACAATTTGAAAGTCGCTTTGGATTCGATATCGCAAAACATTGGAAAAAAATCGCGTCCACCCTGCTGGATAGCTGCCTCTCCGCCGAGTTTGTGAAGTAAAAACTCACCAGCTTTTTCAGCAGTGCCAAGCGGGATCGAATCTTGGATAAGAGGATTTTGAAACCGCCTGATCGCCTCGGCGAGTGTCGGAGTTTCCGCCAATTGCCAAGTTCTCTGCAGCGAGTGCCCCATGCCTTGGCGGGATTGGCCTTTTTTATCAAATCCATCCCAGACATCCGCCAGTAGAGCGCGCAATTGCGTAAGCTTACTGCCCGACGAAGTCCCCAAAGCCACCAAGGCAACGATGTAATAATTCACCGCATCTTGAAAAAGCTCATGGTGCTGCCAAAGCATTTCCTCGCCGAGGCGAATCGCCTCTTTTGGATCGAGATCGAGTTCTTTCCATGGGTCGGGGGAATTGGTGTTATTTTCGCGATCAAGAATTTGAACTTTGGAAACTCGGCCTTGGTAGATGCGATTCATGGTGGGCGATTGTTGAAGATTGAGAGCGCTTATTAAAAGCTATTTGTCATTATTTCAAGAAGTCTTGTTTTTGACTTTGCGCGGATGGGCGGCACATTGCAATGGATTGCCCAAGGCAGGATGTTTTGCTTCGGAGAAAAATCTGATCCCCTATACTACTTCAAACTTTCTGTTTTACTGATGCAATTTGCCATGCATAATTATGGTTGATGAGTGGCAAAAAAATGCTTCTTGAGGTTGCGGAATCGCTCCAACTCGGAGCCACCTTGGATTATGCCATCGGGGAGTTGAAATTTCACAACGCCGTGGAAGAAGGCTTGGAATCGCTCGACCGAGGGGAACGCGTGCCGCTCGATGAAGCTAGAAAACTCCTTCCTCAATGGGTTTCAAAGTATGCCTCTCTGGCGCGACCCTGAGCTACTTGGAGGTCTTTATCTCCCGCAGCCCGACCTGAGGCCCTGAAGCGGCGGCTTGCTTTGACTGCCTTGCCTGCTGAATTTTCAAAGGAGGTGGAGAAGCGCATTCATAAAACGCATCGGCAGGTTATCGAAGAATAATTGGATTCAGAGGGATACAAACTTGAATCTCTGAGCGACTTCAAATTCCTTGCTTGAAGGCGGGAGTGCGACGTTGTCTGTCACGCAACCGGATCGCCTGATAATCAAGCGCTTCACAAAAATATAGTTATGCCGCTTAAAGCAGCGAATCGTTTTCGATTATGATCTTCACGAAGGAAGCGCCACACTGACAATAATTATTTAAGTAATTGACCATCAATTAGTTATCTGACAGGGCATTGTTTGAGCGTGGAAAGGCCTGTGCGAGGCCAGAGCCAATGCGTTGCAGTTCGCAGCTGGGTTGCCGTGAGGCTAATCGCTTTTCAGGATCCAGTCTGCTTTTGGAAGGAAGAACTGCCACTCACCTTTGAACGTATTCAGTTGGGCGTGGAAGCGGATTTTCGAGTGGTTTTTTGCGAGTTCGCGAAGGCTGTCGCGCGCGTCTTTGTCGGGGCTGAAGAGGTTGTAGGTGATTCCGTTGAGATCGACTGAAACGATGCCGCGTTTTCCGATCTGGGCGGGGGCTTCGATGAGGAAGATTTTTCCGAGCCATTTGGGTTTGCGGAAGTCGGTTTTGGGTGGTTCGTTGACGGGATTGATGGCGTTGGCAAAGATTTCTTTGGCGGAGACCTGGCGCGCGGGAGCGACTAGATCCGATTCGCCACGCGAGGGCTTTGAAAGCGGCATCCATTTTTTAGGGGCCTTCGCCTTTGCGATTTGAAATTCGGCAAGAATCGGAAAATGATCGGAGAAGCCGGATGGGTTGGTGCCGCGCGACCACCGGAGGGGACGCCCGAGGGCATCGGCATTGAGGCCGGGGATCGCGAGCACTTCGAAACTGCCGTCCTTGTATTGGACGCCATCCGTATCATAGAGGCCCTTGGACGCGATGAGGTGCATGAGGGTTCCCCATTCGTTTTGGTAAACATCACTCCCGCGTTGGTCGGCAGGGAGTTCAAACCAAAGGTTGTAAAGATCGGCCTCTCCGCTCTCGAGAGCGAGTTCGTTACCTTGAGAGCCCAGCACTTCGTTGATGGCCGACTTTTTGAAGGAGGGATAGCGGAGCGTCTGATTGTAGTGGGAATTCAAATCCCCGCCGATGATGACATCTGCCTGGGCATCTTTCTTAAAGATCTCATCCAACCGGTCGCGAAGTGTGCGGGCATTGGCCATGCGGATGCGCTCCTGATCAATGGAACCTGCACCGGACTTCCAGTGATTTGCAAAAACCGTGAGCGGATGTCCATTCACATCCACCGTGGCTTCCAGAATGGCCCGCGCGTTGGAGGTGGGCAGGGTTTTAACATTTGTAATGGGAAATCGAGACAGGATTGCGTTTTTGACGGAGCGGGGGCGGCCATCCTCGTGGGAACTAGGCGGCTCATCGGGAATCGCAAGATGGTAGCGACCTAGGCCAGCCTGCTCGAGGGCTTTGAGAAGCCACACTTCGGCTGGCTGTGAGACCGCATCTGTCGGCAGCGGAGATTCGGAAAGAATTTCTTCAATGGTGCGATTTTTTACGGAGTCCAACCAGACGTTGGGGTCTGCAAGGGGAAAATTGGGGGATTGATCAAGTTCGATTTCGTTGAGAATCACGACATCCGGCCCTCGTCCGGCATCTACCTTGGAAAGAACGGTGGCGATATTTTGAGCCTTCACTAGGAGATGGCGCGGGGTGTATTTGTCGGGGGCGTAATCCTCGTAGCTGGCCATGCCATCCGCATCGAAGAGGTTTTCGACGTTGTAGGCGACAATCGTAAATCCCCAACCTCGAGTGGTGAGAACAGAAATGAAAAGAAGGAAAAGGAGGAGGCGCGGAAGGGGGAACATATGGGGCAGAGTGGAACATATTATGTTTTCAATGGATTACGCCAGCCCATTTCGATGAGTTGCTCGAATTTATGCCGAAACGGAAGATCAGACGCTGTATTGCAGGGCCATGGAGCGTGCGATGGATGCAATTCGCTCACAGAGTTCGTGGGGTTCAAGAACCTTGGCGTGGTTCCCCCAGCCGAGAATCCAATTTTCGAGATCGGGAGCTAGACCGACTTCGAGAGTGAGTTCGGCGCTGCCACCGGGGAGGGATTTGATTTTTTGCGATTTGTGCCAGACTCGCTCGGAAGCAAGGCGGGCGGCAAAGGGATCGAGACGAACGACCACTCGAGTCGGCTTGGGAGTTTCGAAGGCAGAGAAGCTCGACGCCATCATCTCACTCACAGAAAATTTCTCGGGGCGCTGGAATGTCGTCTTGAGGATTTTCGGGCGGCTGAGGCGAGTGAGAGCGAAGGTGCGCACTCCCGAGCGAACGAGGTCGTTACCGATGAGGTACCATTGGTTATCAATACAGCCGAGGTGATATGGCTCCATGCGACGGCGTTCGGGTTTTTTGCCCGTGAGTTTGAAGTAGTCAAACTCGACGGCGTGCCTTTCAAGAACGGCCTGCGAGAGGATGTCGAAGACACGGAGTTCTTGAATAGCGTAGCCTACGGGGCGAAAGGAAATCGCCGAACTCAAATCTTGGAATGAGAAAAAGCCCTCATCTTCGAGATTGGAGGACATTTTTTGAAAGGCAGATTTGAGTGGTTTTTCAAAAACCGTGCCCTTGTACTGTTCGAGAGACTTCTGAGCAACGAGCAGGGCAACGATCTCTCCCTCGGTCATCGTCATTCGCGGAAAAGCGGAGACAGGCTTGGTGTAACAGAACCCCCTGTGAAGAGGGCTGTAAGAGATGGGGAGACTCATCTGATCCCTCATGAACTCAATGTCTCTCATGACGGTCTTGCACGAGACCTCAAACTCCACCGCCATCGACGTGCAATTGGGATGACTATTCTGGCCGATGAGATCGTGGATGCGAAGCATCCTGGCAAGAGGCGGGCGGGAGTGGGGCTCCAAGCCAAACCGCCTGGTGCGGCGGCCCTTTTTGGGGACTATGATGAGAGGCAGTTCAGGACTGGGGGCGGAGACTGTTTTCATGGGGCCTTAGGTGCGGACTTTTCCCGAATGCCAAGGCCATGCTCATAGACCAACGCGCCACCGTAGTGTCCCGCTTGAGCCACGTTCCATGCAGTCATGAGAGCGACGACCGCAGTGGCTGCGGCAAAAATGCGCGCCACAACTCGCCAGCGCGCCGCAAGGACAGACATCACCGCAAGCCCAGCGGCAACCAAACCAAAATTCCGCGCCCGCTTGCCGGCATGCTCGTGGTGTTCAAAAGCCTCGTGCAGAGCTCCAGTTGTTTTGGGAAGACGATGCTCCTCCTGCTCTCCAGTTTGCACAGCGACAACGGCACCAACGGCCCCCAGAACGAGTATTAGAGCGGCCGACAAAGCCCAACGCCTAAAAACGACTGCAAGAACGGAGAGCCCTGCACCGACAAGCAACAGAGCGATCGGAAAGTGAACAACAGCTGGGTGGAGTGGATCAGGGATCGGAATCATCAGCTTTTATTACAACGCTCCAAGAGTGCCGAAAAGAGGAAAGACGCAACGGTCGGAGAAGACCCCATTTTCAAAATCCGCGATCCGGTTTCTGGTGGCAGGCCTAGGCAAATGACCAACGGAACATCTGAAAATAATGCGGCTATCCCGAGATTTGGGTCATGAATCCCATCGCTCTCTGGCCAGGCACCCCCTCGCCTCTTGGTGCAACTTGGGATGGCGAGGGAGTGAACTTCGCGCTCTTTTCGGAAAATGCCACCTTGGTTGAGTTGTGCCTCTTTGATTCGCCAGAGGACACGCACGAAAGGGCTAGCTTGGTACTCCCGGAAAAAACAAATCAAGTTTGGCACGGCTATTTGCATGGGGGAAATCCGGGCCTGATCTACGGCTATCGCGTGCACGGTCCCGACCATCCCGCAGGCGGACACTGTTACAATCCTCGCAAACTCCTTTTGGATCCTTACGCGAAAGACATCGCAAGAATCTACTTTCCCAACGAGCAGATCAATGACCCCCTTTTCGATAGCGCCGGCCTTGCTCCCCTTGCCCGAGTCATTGATCCCATCTTCCATTGGAATGGCACTGCGCCGCCGTCAATACCATGGCATGAAACCATAGTTTACGAAGTTCACGTAAAAGGTTTTACGATGCAAAATCCCAACGTCCCCGAAGCCTTGCGGGGCACCTATGCGGGCTTTGCATCCCCGGCGGCAATCCAACACCTGAACTCACTCGGCATCACAGCCGTGGAATTACTTCCCGTGCACTACCACATCGACGAACTGACGCTTGTAGAAAAAGAATTAGTAAATTACTGGGGCTACAACACGCTCGGTTTTTTTGCGCCAGATCCACGCTACTGCTCCAGCGGGCCTGAGAACACCGTGAACGAATTCAAAACAATGGTCCGCACTCTCCATGCGGCGGGCATCGAGGTGATTCTCGATGTGGTTTACAACCACACAGCAGAGGGCGACCAAAGTGGACCCATGCTCTCGATGCGAGGGATTGATAATGCGAGCTACTACCGCCTCAGCGAGGACCGTAGCCGCTACATTGACTTCACCGGTTGCGGCAACTCCCTCAATGTCGCACATCCTCACATTCTTCAGCTCATCATGGATTCCCTTCGCTACTGGGTCCTCGAAATGCACGTAGACGGCTTCCGATTTGATCTCGCGAGCGCGCTGGCCCGAGACTTGTGGGACGTGGATCGCCTTGGTTCGTTCTTCGATATCATTCACCAAGATCCAGTCCTCTCCAAAGTGAAGCTGATCGCAGAGCCATGGGATTTGGGTCCGAATGGATATCAGGTCGGAAATTTTCCAGTCCTCTGGAGCGAGTGGAACGGGCGATACCGAGATTACACGAGGAGGTTTTGGAAAGGCGAAGAAGACAGTGTCGGGGAGTTGGCTACGCGCCTCTCTGGAAGTAGCGACCTCTACCAGCACAATGGACGCCGCCCCCACGCGAGCTTGAACTTCGTGACGTGTCACGACGGGTTCACCTTGGCTGATCTGGTTTCATTCAAGATCAAACACAACGAGGCAAACAGGGATTCTAACATGGACGGGACAGACCAAAACGAAAGCTGCAACTATGGCGTTGAGGGCCCAACATCCGATGCCTCTATCCGGGCCCTACGGTTTCGCCAGAGAAAAAATTTTTTATGCACTCTCTTTCTCTCACAAGGTGTACCGATGCTACTCGCAGGCGATGAATTCGGCCGCACGCAGGATGGGAACAACAATGCATACTGTCAGGATTCCCCAGTTTCCTGGCTCGATTGGGTTCTGGACGACGAGGGGCGAGATCAGTTGGATTTTGTGAAGAAGTTGATTGAACTCCGGCGGAGCCAACCGGTTTTTCGACGCAGGCACTTTTTCCAAGGTCACGCCATTCACGGCACGGACATCAAAGACCTCTACTGGATTCGCCCTAGTGGCACCGAGATGTCTGAGCAAGACTGGAACTCCCCAAACGTTCGCTGCATTGGAATGGGTCTGCTTGGCGACCAAATCGTGGAATGCGATGAGCGCGGGCAACGCGTGCGGGGCGACTCCTTTCTGATCTTGATGAATGCGGGCGATAAGGCGGTGCCATTCCATATCGGCGCAAGGCAGAGACAAGTCGCATGGACGCTGGTTTTCGACACATTTCACAATTCCAAATCTTCACAACCGCAGATTTTTGCACACATGGCAGAATACCCCCTTCAATCAATGAGCGTCGCAGTGCTCCAACCCCACTATGTGCCTTTTTCCTGACGCTCACCGAGGGTATCAATGGGCAAATGACAAATTCGCTGAAACGCGCTGCAGAATAGTTGCTCCATCGGAACCTCTAGGGCTGAGTCCACGCCTTGCGGAGACACCCTAGCTCGCGAGCGGCTAGGGCATCCATAAATATGCTGCTTGCAATTTTCCCGTTACGGAAAGAATCTTCGCCGCAACAAAAACCATCGGCACTCACCGATTTCAAACGTTGCGCAATTAACTAAACCTAGAAGAAAAGATGGCGACTACCACACTCGAGCATCCCGATGCACTGGCCCGCAGCCTAAAGGCCATGCACGAAACCGAAGAAATGCTTGGCGAGAAACTTGTCATCAACATGGGCCCCTCGCATCCCTCGACGCACGGGGTTTTGCGCATGATTCTTGAACTCGATGGGGAGGTTGTCACAAAAGCGACTCCAGACATTGGCTACTTGCATCGCGGAGATGAGAAAATCGCCGAAAACATGCAATACAACCAGTTCGTTCCCTACACCGACCGACTGGATTACCTCTCCCCGATCGCGAATAACGTTGCCTACGCCCTAGCGGTCGAAAAACTTATGGGATGGGAGCTGCCTCCTCGCGGCAAAGCGATTCGAGTCATCTGTTGCGAACTCGCCCGCATTTCCTCCCACCTCCTCGGCATCGGATGCCTCGGCATGGATTTGGGTGCCACGACCGTCTTCCTCTACACCTTCACAGAACGAGAAAAAATCTACAATCTCGTGGAACAACTTTCGGGAGCCCGATTCACCACGAGCTACACTCGAGTGGGTGGCCAAACGCGGGACCTCCCGCCGGCTTTCATTTCTATGTTGCGGGATTTTCTTGAGACATTTCCTGGAGCCTTCAAGGAGACTTGCAGTCTGATCACTCGGAACAGGATTTTTGTGGATCGGTGTAAGGATGTCGGCACCATCAGCAAGGAAGACGCCATCGCTTTTGGTCTCTCAGGCCCAAATCTTCGCGCCTGCGGAGTTGACCACGACCTTCGTAAAAAACACCCCTACCTCGACTACCAGAATTACGACTTTGATGTGCCTATTGGCTCAGTCGGCGACAGTTATGACCGATACCTCATGCGGCTTGAGGAAGTTCATCAGAGCGTAAGTATTTTGCGACAGGTTCTTAGCAAACTTCCTCCTGGTCCCATCAACTGGCACGACCCCAAGAGCACCCTGCCCGACAAAGAAGCTGTCCTAACGAAGATGGAGGAACTGATCCACCATTTTATTGTTGCCACCGAGGGGATTGATGCCCCCGCTGGAGAGATCTATTTCGGAGCGGAAAATCCGAAAGGCGAACTCGGTTTTTACATCTATAGCAAAGGCGGCGGTGTCCCTTACCGCATGAAAATCCGCTCGCCCTCGTTTTGCAATATCAGCATCCTTTCCAAGTTGCTACCCGGCTCGATGCTCTCCGATGTCGTGACCATCCTCGGCTCGCTCGACCCTGTCTTCGGCGAGGTGGATCGATAAGCAAACCATCTACCCGAAACGAGATGTCTACTTGGAATACATTAAAACGATAGAGTATCTTATTTTTTCTTAAAAATGACATTGGCAAATTTGTTATCAGAGTCACAGATCATCCCAGAGATGGCCTCCACGGAACGATGGGAAGCGATCAGGGAGTTGGTGAACCGCCTAGTGGAGTCGGGGAAAATTGAAAAATCAGATTCTGAGGACGTATTGGAGAGCATCCGCCAACGTGAGGAAACCATGAGTACGGGGATCGGATGCGGCATAGCGATTCCGCACGCCTCCTCCTCCAAGGTCAGTGAAGTTGTCGCCGCATTTGGCCGATCCACGGTTGGGGTTCCGTTTGAGTCGCTCGATGGCGAGCCTGTGAATTTCATCGTCCTTTTCGTCGTGCCGAAGGATCAATTCCAAACCCACCTCCGCACCTTGGCCGCAATCGCAAAATTTTTGAATGATAAGACGGTCTGCGAGGAATTGTCGAAGGCCACCTCATCCATCGGCATCCTTCAGGTTTTTGAAAACCGCTCTACCCGAGCCTGATGCCCACATTGCGTGATCTTCTCGCATCTCGACTCCGAGATGCGCTCGCTGCAATAGGCCAAGATTCCTCCCGAGCAGGAATCTCTCAAGCCGCTGATGCCCGCTTTGGCGACTATCAAGCCAACGCCGCAATGGCTCTCGCTAAGGAAACCAAAGCGAATCCACGTCAACTGGCTTCCGAGATTCTCTCAAAACTCGATGTGAGCGGACTAGCCGCCACCCCCGAAATCGCAGGAGCAGGTTTCATCAACTTCCGCTTAGAGGATTCTTTTCTTTCCGAGAGACTCTCCAACTTGGCCTTGGATTCGCGCCTCGGACTCGACCTCATCCAAAATCCTAAAAAGATAATTGTCGATTTCAGTTCGCCAAATGTGGCAAAGCCCATGCATGTTGGGCATATCCGCAGTACAATTCTTGGTGACTGCTTAGTCCGCATCGCAAGGTTCCTAGGTCACCAGGTCATTGCCGACAATCACATCGGTGACTGGGGCACGCAATTTGGCAAGGTGATCTACGGTTGGAAGCACTTTCTACATCCTGAAGATCTAAAGTCAGATGCCATTACCGAGCTTGTTCGCCTTTATCGGGAGGTCACACGCCTCGAGGAAACCGATGAGACAGTGAAGCGCTCCGCTCGTGAGGAACTGGTAAAACTTCAAGCCGGAGATCCTGAGAATCTCGCCATCTGGAAACAAACGGTCGACCTTTCGTGGCGCGAATTTGAAAAACTCTACGGCCTTCTGGATATCCAATTTGACGAGCGTCTTGGGGAGAGTTTCTACAACGAAGCCCTCGGGCCACTTTGCACCGATTTGGAACATCGGGGTATTGCCACGACAAGCGAAGGCGCGCTCTGTATTTTTTTTAATGACCCAGCAACTCTTGAAGGCAAGCCCGCTATTATTCGCAAAAGTGATGGAGGCTTCCTCTACGCCACGACGGATCTTGCAACCATCGATTACAGGCTCAAGCACTGGCACCCAGACGCCATCTGGTACGTCGTAGGTGCTCCCCAGGCCTTGCACTTTCAACAAATCTTCGCCGCAGCAAAAATGATGGGCTTCGAATGCGATCTCCAGCATATCGCCTTCGGAAGCATTCTTGGACAAGACCGCAAGATTATGAAGACCCGGGCGGGCGAGAATGTCGGTCTGGCCGAGGTTCTTCAAGAAGCCATCCATCGCGCCCGTCTCATCATCGCCAACCGCACGGACCAGCTCCCAGCCTCTGAGGCCGAGTCCACCGCCCGATTGATCGGCCTTGGCGCTGTCAAATACGCAGAACTCTCCCAAAACCGCCTCACGGATTACGTTTTCTCTTGGGACAAGCTTCTTGCATTTGAAGGAAATACCGCTCCCTACCTCCAAAACGCCTACGTGCGCATCCGCTCTATCTTCCGCCGCGCCGCAGAACCCGCCAATCCCAGGGCGACGGTTCTGCTGAACGAAGCCGCCGAGCGAGCCCTCGGACTGAAACTTCTTCAATACGCGGAGACCGTGCCTGTCGTACTGGAAGAATTCCGCCCAAACATCCTCGCCAATTACCTTTACGAATTGGCAAATACGTACCACACATTCTACGAGGCCTGCCCGGTCATTAAAGCCGACCCTGCAAACCGCGCCAGTCGCCTTCTTTTATGCGACATCACAGCTCGAACACTCGAGCACGGCCTCGGCCTGCTTGGTATCGGCTGCCCAGAGCGGATGTGAGTGGGACTCGCTTCCGCGAGCCGATCCACTCTGAGTGACGAAATTGTAACAGCGTAATATTTGCCACTGACCGCCCAGTGGGAATAAAAACTCAGACTGATATGAATCTTTTAGCAACCGCCTACACCGATCCAACATTTATCACCTTCATCCTTTTGGCACTAGCCATCGGCATGGCACTTGGTTTTGAATTCGTCAACGGATTCCACGACACAGCAAACGCGGTAGCCACAGTTATCTACACGCACACCCTCAAACCCACGCCAGCCGTGATCTGGTCGGGGATTTGGAACCTTATTGGTGTGCTCACATCCTCCGGCGCGGTTGCCTTCGGCGTCGTAGCCCTTCTTCCGGTAGAACTTGTGCTCAATGTAGGCTCGGCTGCAGGGCTCGCGATGGTTTTTTCGCTCCTGATCTCGGCCATCATTTGGAACCTCGGAACATGGTGGCTCGGCTTGCCAGCGTCCAGTTCACACACGCTCATTGGCTCAATCATCGGCGTGGGCTTGGCAAACTCGCTCATGGGCCCAACCCACTCCATCACTGATGGCGTGAACTGGGCAAAAGCGCAGGAAGTCGGCCTAGGCCTCATTATCTCTCCACTTGTCGGATTCGCTGCAGCCGCACTTCTTCTCATCGTCTTAAAAGTTCTCGTACGAAATCCCGACCTCTACAAAGCCCCAGTCGGCAAATCGGTACCACCGCTTTGGATTCGCGCCATCCTCATGCTCACCTGCACGGGCGTAAGCTTTGCCCATGGTTCCAATGATGGACAAAAAGGCATGGGACTCATAGTGCTAATCCTCGTCGGCATCCTTCCTGGAACGTATGCCCTGAAAATGTCGGCAGACAACTCCACGATCTCTGGAATCGCCACGGAAGCAGCCGCACTCTCAAGCGTCTTCAAACAGGAAGCAGGAACAACATCCGTGGACAGAGTCAAAGCCACAGAAATCCTAGCGGGTTACATCAAGCCATCAGGCACGCCAAGCCCAGAGGTCTTTGCCGCCCTTGCCGCCGCTTGTAACGAAATTTCCTCGCAGCTTAAAAATGCAGAAACCTTTCAAGCCCTGCCGCCAAGCGAGCGCAGCGATATCCGCACTCAACTCTACCTTATCTCCAAAACCATCGGCAAATTGGACAAGAGTGGCAAGTTAGACATGGACGCCTCGGTCCGCAAAAACGAACAGGCCTTGGCTCGCCATGCCGACCAACTCACAAACTACATTCCAGACTGGGTCAAATACGCCGTTGCCATTGCACTCGGTCTCGGAACAATGATCGGCTACAAACGCATCGTAAAAACCGTAGGTGAAAAAATCGGTAAGGACCACCTCACCTACGCCCAAGGGGCATCCGCCGAAGCCGTCGCCATGAGCACAATCATGGTGGCCGATCACTTCGGACTCCCGATCAGCACTACCCACGTTCTTTCTTCGGGCATCGCAGGCACGATGGCCGCCAACCACTCCGGCCTCCAAATGGCCACCGTTCGCAACATCCTTCTCGCTTGGGTACTCACTCTGCCAGTGTGCATCTTTCTGGGAGCCGCCCTGTTCGCCGCTGCTCTGAACGCCATTGCTCTCGTCAGCGTCCGTTGAGCCACCAAAAGAACGCAACCCAAATCAAAAAAATGTGAGTCAGCTCCATGGGCCGACTTTACTTTTCAGCTCAGAGTGCTAATTCAGAGTTAATGCGCCCTCCGATCAATCTGGCATCCTTCATCGCGTTCATCGCAACACCCGCGTTCGTCCTTGCACAGAACCTGATTCAAAATCCCAGCTTCGAGCGCTCCATGCGCTCGCCGAACGTCTGGACCGGCATCAGCGGTTCCGGCCTCATTAACGCCCCCACAGGAGAAGCGAATGTTCTCGGTGCGGACGGAAAAATTGGTCAGCAGTCCATGCCCGTGTCCGTGAGCACAGGCGATCTCAACAAGGATGGGCTTAATGATATCGCTATCATGGACGGTCAAGAATTCTTCAGAGTTCATTTCAACATAGGGACAAAACAAGATCCAAAATTCGGCGCAGCCGAGTTTTCATCACTCTTCCTCAACCCGGCCCCGCTAAAGCTGGATGCCACTGAAACCGAAGACCCCAAGGACAAAGGCAAGGCGAATCCCAAGCCAACTCCCAAGCCAACTCCCAAGCCGACTCCTCGCCCAGCTGCCACCAGGCCCGGAGTGCCCCAGCCTCCAGTCTTCACGGACGCTCAACTTTATGTTCTGCGCGGCGTTCAAAGAATTAACCTCGCCGACATTTCTCGCAGCGGAAAGCTTGACCTTCTCATCGGAAACTATGGTGGCGATGTGCTCCTGATTCCCAATAGCGGCAGTGCAAGCCGCCCGGATTTCCGTAACCCGACGACCTACGAATCCGCCGTTCTGCAAAAAGGATTCGAACGATGGGGAAATGTCTTCGCCCCGTATGCGGTGGATTGGGATAAGGATAACAAGATGGACCTTCTCATTGGCGAGGGATCCTACTCGGCCAATAGTATCCACATTTTTCCAGGCAAGGGGATCGGCCGCCCCACGCTGGAACCAGATGATCGATCGGTTCTCGCTTATGGCATGGGCCTCGAGCAACTCTCACCCTGTGTTGTGGACTACAACGGCGATGGCAATAACGACCTTCTTGTGGCCGAGCGCGGGGGCAAGATTGCTGTTTATCTAGGAAAAGGCGGCGCCTTCACTCCCGGAAACCCAATTCCGTTCGACTCCTTCATTACCATCGATGGAGCTCCACCCACACTCCCCCCAAACACTCCTGCTCTAGAGCCAGGCACTTCGCTCGACCCAATGGACGCGATCAAAGCCACCAATCTTCTGAGTGCGGGCGGCGGTTGCACGATCGACACGGCGGATTTCAACGGGGACGGGCTCTTTGATCTACTCTTTGGAAAACGCAGCGGCCGAGTCGCCTTGGCACTCAATCAAGGTACAGCCACACAACCAAAATTCAAGGCACCGGTGGATGTCAAAGTCGAGGACCAAGAAAAACCAATGCTCCTGCCATCAGGATGGGATTTAGATTACGGATATAATCGCGGAAATTATGGTGGCTACATCACAGTTATAAAAAATGATCCAGCAGCACCCAGCGGCTCGGCGTCCCAGCAACCACCAGAAGGGACTTCCTACCTAGAAGCGGGATATCTCAAGCTAGATTACAAGGCCATGCCACCGCCCTCCATTCCCAAGCCGGTCGAGGATGATTCCAATGTCATCAAAACTCCAAATGCCTTCACATTCTTTCAGCAACTGGCAAAACCTCTTAAGGTCGGGAAAACCTACATCCTCTCCTTCAAGGTAAAAGGAGCCCAAATCAGCGACGGGAAGGCTAATTTAGTTTACAGGGCGTATAAAGATCTGGGAACGGGCAATATTATTTCTAAAGACGAACGAGGGGGCGTGAAAAAGGATAATCGTCGGGTTTGGGAAAATAAAGTAGAAAGCGCGACTTACAGCGGTGGTTCCAACTGGGTTGATGTCAAAAAAGAGTTTACTGTGAAAATCGACAATAAAGAACTCGACACCGTTACTGAAACAAATGAGGCGTTTATTCGCTTTATTTTTGAATTAACGCCTGGCTCAGGTCTTGCGCAGTTTGATGACGTGAAGCTCACGGAAAAGTAAGGCGCTCCACCATGGGCACGCCTAATTAGCTCCGTCATTCTTTCTTTCATGAATCTGAGGATTTTTCTCTTGCTCCTTTCGGCAACCCTTGTCGGCACTGGCATCTGGCTTAAACTCGAAGACCGGAAAGCAATTCTTGCTGAGGTGGAAGCTTACAAAATGTGGTCTCCGGACTTCGACCTCAATGCTGTGGCAGAAATTCTTGTTAAAACCAATACCGAGTCGCTTCTCATTAAAAAAGATGGCGAAACTTGGATGATTGGTGATGCGAATCCCCAAACAGCAGATATCACAACGATCGGCCACCTCGTACAACGTATTAAAAACCTTAAGCCGACAGAAGAAGTCTTAGCCACTCGCGCACAGTTCTCAACTTTTGAAGTATTAGAACCCGACGGCCACTCCCAAGGCACGGGAACGCTCGTCGAGCTTCGTGATAAAGACTCCAAACGACTTGCTGCCATTGTCATAGGAAAACAATCATTTGCTCAACCCGATCCCCGCTCACCATTTCCCCCTCCGCCAAACGGCCGATTCGTAGTGCCTGCCGCCTCAAATGGCCCCGTCGGCATCGTAGCCGAAGGCTTCGACTCCATAAGACCAAAAGCCGAAGCTTGGATTCAGAATACTCAAGCTCCCTGAAGCGAAGGATCTCGCACTCTGCGATTGGCACGCCATTTGCTGCGAACTTACCACGATGACTACCCTTGCCGTCCTTGAGCAATATAGCGCCCTCTGCGATGAACTCGACCAATACATGAACGAGGAAAACTCCCACCTCCGCGAGAGTGGAAATGATCAGAGCCTCCTTGTAGACAGGAAGCGCCAAATTTTGGAAAAATTGAACGATGCTCTCGTCTTTCTGCGCCAAGCAGGCCCGGTAAAAACTGCCGACCACACGGCCTCAGCAGATGTGCGCAAAAGGGTGCTTGCCAAAGTCCTCAAACTTCTCCTCCTTAGCCGCGAAAGCGAACAACTCCTATTCAAAAACTCAGTACGCAATGCTCCCCGAGTGGAGACTCCACCGCCCACCCCTGCCCGCTTAGCAACTACTTACAAGACGCAGAAGCAAACCCGCCCAGCTTCAACCGAACCTCAGGGATCTTGGTCCGTCTGGTAACGGCAAGCACAAGCCTCCCGCTTCGCTAGGAGCTCTTAAACAAGCACCGCAGGCTTGCGATCCAAGAAATTCTGCTCTAAGCTCGCTCTGCCCATGGCTCAAAAATCCGTCTCCATCACACCCGGGCAGAAATACAAATTCATCGTCAAGTCGGCGGAAGAAGCTGCATCCGTCATCCGGGAAAAACTCGGCGAAACCGCCCAAGTCATTTCCGTTCGCCAAGTCGAAGGCGAGGGCCTCGCCCGCTTCCTCAAATCGCCGAAGCTCGAAATCATCGCACAGATTCCAGAGGAGCCTTCGCCATCCTTCCATGAGCCCTCGCAAGATTCAGCCACAGCACTCGAAAACCAATCCGAAGCGGATGATGACTTCCTCTCCCGCGAACCTTCCCAGCGACGCAGGGTCGCCCGACCTCGAAAAACACGTTCCGCGCAAGACCCAAAACGCGACGATGCAGACCTCGTTCCCGAGTCACTGGTTCGGGCGATGTTTAAAAACCTTCCCTCCGGTCGCCTTTGGACGATCCTCTCCAAGGCCGGCATCCCGAGTGAATTTCTTGCCCAGCTTGGCGAGCGTCCCGAGACGCAGCACCTGAATACCCAGCCACTCCAAACGGCCATCTCCCACTTCGCGATGCTCATGCGCGACCGCGCTCCGAGCCGCAGCCTCGCCCTCTCGAATCGTGTGGCATTTTTTGGTTCACCGGGCTCGGGATCCACTTCCGCACTCTGCAAACAACTCGCCTCGGATATTTTTCTGCGCGGACGCCAAGCCTGCGTCATGAAACTCGAGGCCGATGAACCAAATTCCAGCGAAGGCCTCGCCATGTTTTGCGAGGCACTAGGCGTCCAACTCGTGCGAACTCGTAGCGAACTCAAAAAAGTCGGCGAGGAAACCAATGTCTACTTCGACATCCCTGGAATGCCCCTCACAGGAAAAAACATTCGGCATCTGCAGAAAACCTTCGATGAACTTGCGATCGAATCCCGCGTGCTTGTCGTGAACGCCGCTTACGAACGCCAACTCATTCAGGAAGCCTACACGCGGGCAGGCTCCCTCGGAGCCACCCATGTCGTCTTCACTCACGTGGATGAGATCCCCCGCTGCGGAAAACTCTGGGAATTTGTTCTCGATGATGGATTGGTACCGCTCTTCGCAAGTACAGGCCAAAACATTGCCGCCGATTTCGACCGCCACCTCATAGATCTCCTCGTCCGCCGCACACTCTCGGCCGGCGATGAGTGATTTTTCCTAAGTCCCGCAGAAAGTCTGGTAGCCCTCCGAACCCTCAGGCGGAGGTTCCTGGTAACCTTGCTTCTCAGCGCCGTCCTCAAACGGTTTTGCAAGGGCAGCCAAGAGTCGGTTCAGCGGATCATTGTTCCCCGCAGAAACGGCAGCCACCAGAGCCTCCTCAACCTTGAAATTCCTAGGAATGACGACGGGATTATTCAGACGCATGAGACGCCTCACGTCATCAATCGTCTTTTCCTGCCTCCTCAGCCGCGTGACCCACTCCGAGTGCCATGCCGCATCCGTAGTCCATACCCTCTCGGGATCAAGGTCTCGAAATGTATTGGTATAGTCGCTGCGATTGCGATTCATCGCATGGAGGAGGGATTCGACAAGCGCAAGATCGCCCGGCTCCTCAGTGAATAATCCAAGCTTTGCCCGCATGCCCGCGAGCCGATATTGCTGAAAAAGACTCGGGAAAAGAGCCAACGATTCCTTGGCCACCTCAATAGCTCTGCCCTCATCCGAGTCCAAAAGCGGCAGCAGGCACTCAGCAAATCGGGCGAGATTCCAATGCACGATGCCAGGTTGGTTCGCATAGGCATATCGCCCATTGCGGTCGATCGAACTGAAGACAGTAGCTGGATCATATACATCCAGAAAAGCACAGGGTCCGTAGTCAATCGTCTCACCAGAGATGGCCATGTTGTCTGTATTCATCACGCCGTGGATAAAGCCGACCAGCAACCACTTCGCGACAAGACTGGCCTGGCGCTCAATCACAGCCTCCAAAAAGGAACGATAGGGATTTGCGCCTCCCAGCAAGTCTGGGTAATGGCGATGCATTGTGTAGTCCGCAAGAGCACGCAGGATCTCAGAACTCTGCTGCATTGCAGCATACTCAAACGTGCCAACCCGAATATGACTCGCCGCCACACGCGTCAAAACAGATCCAGGCAATTCCTCCTCTCGCAAAACCGGCTCGCCAGTACTCGCCACAGCCAGACTCCTGGTGGTTGGGATTCCCAGAGCATAAACCGCCTCGCTGATGATGTATTCGCGCAGCATAGGTCCCAACGCAGCACGCCCATCACCCCGTCGCGAATATGAAGTGCGCCCGCTACCCTTGAGCTGGATATCCCATCGCTTTCCATCTGGCCCAAGGTGCTCACCCAACAAGATTGCCCGTCCATCACCCAACACCGTGAAATGCCCAAACTGATGCCCCGCATAAGCCTGAGCCATCGGGTCTGCCCCTTCTGGAATCGTATTCCCCGAGAATAAAAACGCAGCCTCCGACAGGTCCATATCCTTCCAAGGCAGCCCCAGATTTTCCGCTAAGGAGGAATTGAAAAGCACAAGCTTGGGAAGGCGAACAGAACCCGGCTGGACGCGAGTGAAGTACACCTCAGGCAACTGGGCGTAGCTGTTATCAAAATGCCAACCGGCCATCGGAAAATCTTTAGTACTTTTGGGATTCATCGAATTTCTAAGTTAGCCGTTATTGGGGTTCTATGGCGAGGGGATGCTTCGCAAATGCATTTTCTTTCAGACATCGGTTGCCGCACTCGCGCGAATCTGCTTTGCTGGCCGACTCATCATGAATGTCGCTCTGGATTATCAAAAAAACTGTGTCGTGAACTTGGAGATCGATCTCCCCTCGGACCGCGTCAGCAAGGAGTGGAATACCATTTCCAAAGAATTTCAAAAACAAGCCCGCATGCCCGGCTATCGCCCAGGCAAGGCTCCTGCAAGCCTCATCGCGACGCGATACGCGAAGGATATCGAGGAAGAAGTCAAAACCAAACTCGTCGGCGAGGCCATCCGCGAAGCGGTCAAGACGCACAACATCAAGATTCATTCCGTCGAAGACGTCGAGAAAGTTGAAATCGCCGCAGACAAGACGATGAAAATTCTGGCAAAGGTCATCCAGACTCCCGATTTCGAGCTTCCAGATTACAAAAATATCACGATCGAATTGGCAAAAAAGCCGGTTACAGATGAGGACGTTGAAGCCTTTCTGGAATACCTCCGCGACCCACATTCGAAATTCGAACCAATCACAGATCGCCCCTTGGCGATGGGCGACTATGCCGTCGTCACTTACGAGGGCACAGTAGATGGCGAACCGATCTACGCGATCGCTCCAAAAGCCCCAAATCAAATCCAAGGGCGCCGCAATGCGTGGGTCCTCATGGACGCCGGCACTTTGATTTCAGGCTTTGCCAACGCCATCGAGGGCCTTGAGATCGGACAAGACCGAACGATCACATTGGACGTGCCAGAGAGTTTTCCTCTCGAAGAACTCCGAAACCGCAAGGTGACCTACGCCGTGACGCTGCACTCGATCAACACCCGCACTCCCGCGCCCCTAGATGACGAACTCGCCGCAAAGATCGAGCCGGGCATGACGCTTGCGGCACTCCGCCAAAAAATCCGCGAACGCCATGAGGTATCAGCC
>VFJO01000039.1 GCA_009886045.1 Verrucomicrobiota bacterium | reverse complement strand
GCGGCCTTTGCGCGGATCAAGTGCGTTGTATGCTGCCGAGCGGCCTGATTCCGTGATGCGCTGCAGTTCTTTTGCCGCCGCCGCGAGCGACATCCCCCGCGAGCCGTTAGCAAACACCTTAAAAATATGCTCCTCACGGATTTTCGCCACGGGGCCGCTTTGCCCATCGAACGCCTCCCAGTTGAAGTCATCGCAGGGAGAGAAGAATCCGCCATCAATCCGCCTCCAGGCGGAGCGAGGAGGCATTTCACCATCGTTGCACTTGGCCGTAGTAAGCACGACATGGGGATCGTCCTCCGCATCGGTTGCCGCCTGCAGCGCAAGAACAGCACGGGCGCTACTGGTGATGACATAACTTCCCGCCAACAAATTTGCCATCGCACGGCCTTTGTGTTTGTCACCATCGCGAGGCTTTCTCAAGTGATGAACCACCATCAAAGCCGGATTTGTGCCTGTCTCAGCGATGACTTGCCGCAAGTAAGTCAGAAGCTCGATGATATCCCTTTCCTGACTATCGGAAACCATGCTGTTGAGCGGATCACACACGATCAAGTCAGGGCCGAACTCCTTTGCTGCTGCCACGACATCCGCGCGGAAGTGCGGATTCTTCATCGCGAGCATGGCATCAGGCGGGGCCGACACCAGAAGCCGCCCATCCAGCCCTGCTGGATCGCCGAGCTTGATAAAATCCTTGGACAACCGGGGCAGTCCGTTCTCGCTTTGGATCACCATGGTCTTAAAGCCAAAGTGTATCGGGAAGCCCATCCAGCTTGATTCTCCGCGAGCCGCTGCCACGGCCAATTGAAAGACCGCACGACTTTTGCCCACGCCTCCCGGCCCTGCAAAAATCGTCATTGCACCACGCTGGATCAGGGAATCGCCAACAAGGTAATGATTCGGCGGGGCGACATAGGCCGCGATTTCACTTGGACGCAGGAACTCGATAAGAGGTTTCCGCTTTTCACGGCCCTTGGGGGCTTGTTCTTCCACGGGCGGACGCAATGCCTCCACCTTGGCCGGATTTTCAGATTCCACGCCGGGAACCTCTGCCAGCGGATCATAAAAGCCCGCGCTCATGGCAACACCTCCCAAAATTTGCGCTCCCTCTCGAAAGTGTCCGGCGAGATCAGGCAGACATCCGCCAAGTCCTTGCCGTCTGTGCCATCCACTTTCACGCATCCGCTGAGATCGAATGCAGACACCTTCGCGCCTGCAGCGTGAAGCTGCCTCGCCCACTCACGGGCGGCGAGCCGCCCCGCTTCATCAAGGTGCGGATACAGCACGACCTGTTTCCCGGCGAGCCGCCGCAGAGCCTCATCCGCTATGCGATGGTTCGCCGCGCCAAGCATGGCAACAGGGGCGACTGACTTTTCTTTTCCCTCTGCCACAAGGAAGTTGAAGACCGCTACGAAATCCGCCGCGCCTTCCAGCAGGGCGACCTTTTGGAAGCCGCCAGCCTCCTCGATGCCGAGAGGCCATGATTTTCCAGAGCCTATGCAATGCGATTTGCGGGCGGGCAGACTCTTGTAAGCCTCGAAATGCCGGCCATCCAGCCTCCGAAACTCCATCAACTGCCGCCGACAATCCCGCACGGCCCAGCAACTCGCCGCAGCAAACTCCGTGAATCCGAAGAACCCGCGACTTGTCGCCTCCCGTTGGGCCTCGATGCCAAACCCACGCCTTTCGCCGAGGGCGTTCATCTCCGCACCCGTGCCGGGGCGAAGATCAGGTATCCAGCGTTTTTTCTCTTCAGGGGCCGATTGACTTTTTTCAGGCAGGCCGAGGAACGCCTTAGCCCACCTCAAAGCCTCTGCCGCATCGCAGCCCCTCGCCAGTTTTACAAAATCCAGCGCATCTCCATGCTCCGCTGAGGCATGATCTCGGAACCGCCATCGGCCTGCATCTTGATAAACGCTGAAGCTTGGACTCGAATCTTCGCGGAATGGAGAGCAAACGCACTTGCCGGATTTTCCCGGAAGAGAAAGAACCTGCCACAACTGCGGGATTTCAAGCCTCTCCGCAATTTCTGAAATAGATGGGGATGCAGTCATTCTGCGTCCTCCATCTGCGCGGCCTCGTTCACCGCGCTATCGCGGGCCACAAACCAACTTGATCCAAGCATCCGCCCGACTCGCTCTGCCTGCCGATCTGCCGCCCGTGCCGAGCTATGTAGACTCACCAGAACCACGGGCCGCAAAGTCCCGCGCTCGCGGATAGCTCGCATGGCATCAGCCGCCATCCGATCCAGCGACACCCCGGCAACGCAGCGCGAATCCGGGAACAGGAAAACAGACCAGAGATTAGTTTTCATCGTTCACGCCCTCCGAGGTAAAGCCTT
>VFJO01000068.1 GCA_009886045.1 Verrucomicrobiota bacterium | reverse complement strand
TTCCACATCAAGATTTCCTCAACGACGCCATAAAAAACCACGCCCTCACAGACATCTGGTCCACATTCCAACGCCAATCCCTGTAGCGGCGCGTCTATGACCGCCGAAAGTCGCCCCAACCTCGGCGGTCATAGACCGCCGCTACGAGGCCCGCTACCAGTTACCCTCCACTCATTACTTCTTTTTCTCGCCGCCTACAAGGCCCGCCACCAGCCACTCGCCACCAGTTACCCGCCACCCGCAGGTCACACCGCAGTCGCGCAGCGCGGAGGCGGATCATCCTGTCTAAAAATTCCCTCCTGCACCCAGGCAACTCGAGCCTTTTTAGCCTCTCAGCCTTTCTTTCACAACCCCAGAAGCAAATCATTAAAATCTACCATTCATATTATTACATAACCATCTGTTTTTTCGATAGCCAGGTCTATTATTTTCGATAGACTCTTCTATCAAATATCCGATACATGATATTGCCAAGCTACGAGCGTGCTTTTGTTGTGAATTTGGAAGAGCGTTTCCGTTCTCGCGAGGCGCTCATCCAAGTCTTGATAGGGCCGCGCCAAGTCGGCAAGACCACTGGCGTGAAGCAACTTTTGGAGCGCCGCCAAGCCCCTTTTTGTTATACAAATGCGGATGACTTGCTGGTCAGTGATAGAACCTGGTTGCTGGAACAATGGCAAAAAGCCCTAGCACTCGGCGACGAGTCTTTGCTCATCATCGATGAAATCCAAAAAGTGCCAAACTGGGCCGAAACCATCAAGGGCCTTTGGGACTCAAAACCCGCGCGCTTACAGGTTCTCCTCTTGGGATCGAGTGCGCTTCAGCTCCACAGCGGCTTAAAAGAAAGCCTCGCCGGTCGCTTCGAGTTGACCCGTGTCCTCCACTGGAGATATGCCGAGTTGCGCCATGCCTTTGGCTACGATCTCACGCGCTACCTCACCTTCGGAGGTTACCCCGGAGCGGTTCCCTTTGAAAACGATGCCGACCGCTGGTATGCCTACATGAAGGAATCCATCGTCGAAGCCGTCATCGGCAAAGACATCCTCCAGAACCGCAAAGTCGCAAACCCCGCCCTGTTCCGCCAAGCCTTTGAAATCCTGTGCCATTATCCAGCTCAGGAAATCAGCTACAGCAAACTCCTTGGCCAATTGCAAGACCGCGGCAACACGGATTTGGTGAAATATTACATAGAGCTCTATGGCGGAGCATTTTTGATCCATGCGCTGCAAAAATACTCCGCCAAGGCCTGGCTCGTGCGCAGCTCCAGCCCGAAGATGATCCCCTCCTGCCCAGCGCTCCACACCATGGCCGTCGGCACGATGGACGCGACCGATCCCGAGCAGCGTGGCCGCGTCTTCGAACTCGCCGTGGGAGCCGAATTGCTCCAATTGCCCGGCGAAGTCTTCTACTGGCGCGAAAAACAGGCCGAGGTGGATTTTGTCTACCAATATCAGGGTCGACTCCATGCCATCGAAGTCAAATCCGGACGTAAGAAATCCGCCAAAGGCCTCGACTCATTCCTCGAAAAATTCCCCACCGCCACGCGCACCATCATAACACCGGAAAATTTCCCGCAATTCTCAGAAAACCCGCGAAATTTCTTGGCCCAGCTTGCGGCATAAAAGACTCATCAGCCGAATCACCTCAAACCAACCGTTAGCGGCGCGTCTGTGACCGCCGAAAGTCGCCCTCCCGGCGGTCATAGACCGCCGCTACAATTACCAGCTACCAGTTACCCGCCACTCGTTACTTCTTTTTCTCGCCGCCTAAAAGGCCCGCCACCAGCCACTCGCTACCAGTTACCTCTCCTCCCCGTAGGTGGAATCCGTTAATTTTGTCTAAAAATAAATTGCCGGATTGCAGAACCACAATATCGTAAGGAAGGTGTCTCGACTGCGATCAAAGCGCATTTTACAGGCTTCCAATTTATGACAACGAGATCAAAACATATCTTTACTCAGGAACTTTCAAGAATTTAATTTATGGATACGATGGATAGAATTACCAGAAATCCTCTGGTCATGGGCGGTAAGCCCTGCATCCGAGGGATGAGAATCACAGTGGGAACCATAACAGGTCTCGTTGCCACGGGGCGATCCCGTGAGGAAATTCTCCATCTCTATCCTTATCTTGAAATGGAGGATATCTCAGCCGCCCTCTCCTACGCCTGTTGGTTGTCAGAAGCTTTTGATGCCGAGCTGCTGCCAGCATGAAAATTTTGATTGATGTCTGCTTGTCGACAGACTGGGTTCCATTTTTTGGGACTCGTGGAATTGAATCCATCCATTGGACAACGATCGGCGAGTGTCATGCGGACGACTCCGTCATTTTTTCCTATGCGCATGATAACAAGTTTATTATATTTACTCATGATCTGGATTTTGGAACTTTGCTTGCGCAGACAAAATCGAAGAGCCCGAGCGTGATTCAAGCCAGAGTTCAAGATCCCAGCCCGGACGCCATTGGCTTTTTAGTTGTGCAGCTGCTTGAGCAATTTCAAATGCCTCTTCTCGAAGGAGCCATAGTTACCCTTGCCTCGGATAAAAAGAAAGTCAGAATTTTACCGA
>VFJO01000074.1 GCA_009886045.1 Verrucomicrobiota bacterium | reverse complement strand
CCCATGGTCGCGATCAAGCCGCCCGCAGTGGCCGTTGACGCTCCGAGGATTCCAGCAGTACCGGTTTTGCCAAAAGCACCCGTTTCAGCTCCTGCAGCAACCATGGTCGCGATCAAGCCACCCGCGGTGGCTGGTGCGGTCCCGAAAATTCCAGCAGTACCGGTTTTGCCAAAAGCACCCGTTTCAGCTCCTGCAGCTCCAGTGATGCCGATCAAGCTGCCCGCAGTCGCAGTTGAGGCACTATCCATTTCCTCCGCTTCTGCCAGTGCGATATCCTCCAAAAAAGTCACCGCGAAAATCAGCATTCCAGCGTCTGGGAAAACCGTCCCTCAGGCCACGATGAATCTGAAAAAGCCGGCACTAGCTCCATCCGTGCCCACTGGACTGCCGGCCAGTTCGAGTGCCTCTGCCAACGCTGCACAGAAGGATTTCTCCTTGGATCCTCGCCTTGGCATCGCCGCTTCCGTCGTCGCTTTGATCTCTCTTGGAATCCAAGTCTGGACAATGCTTAGCTAATTTCTCGAATCCCAAACCAACTCACTATTTATTTTTTCTATGGCAAATCCGAATGTGACAGAACTCAACGACTCCAATTTCACAACCTTCATCGAATCCGCTACGAGCCCCGTGCTCGTTGATTTCTGGGCTCCGTGGTGCGCTCCCTGCCGCATGCTAGGCCCAGTGGTTGATGAAATCGCAGCTGAAAATATCGGCAAATTTGCCATCGCAAAAGTCAACGTTGACGAGGCTCCTGGAATCTCTTCCCAGTTCGGCATTCGCAGCATCCCTTGTTTGATTTACTTCAAAGGCGGTACCAAGAGTGACCAGTCCGTAGGCGTGAGTGGCAAAGGCGATATCGTCTCCAAACTCTCCGCACTGCTCTAGTTTCATTCTCAACCGTCCTTTGGCGCTCTATTGATTGCCGCGTGGTTTTCTCTCTGGGTCAGGAAGCCTGCTTGGTGAATTCTGCGTTTGCTTCATTTTCTACTCTGACACTCTAGCGCCCGCAAAACCTTGCAGGTGCTCTTCAGAGCCATGTCCTATGCCGCATTCCGCGCTTCGGATGCCTTGCGGAGTCTGAGGATGTTTTCTGTGTGAATACGCTTCTTTTCCTCTCGTGTGCAGTCTCGCGCGTCCCGAAAGAAGGGCCGCTCTCGGGCTGAAGTGCTCGGCGACTTGGTGTTTGGTGGTGCCATGTATGCGGGCGTTTGGGCTGTAGGCAGCGTTGCGCGAAGCACGCCGTTGTTTTTTGAGGGGCTGGTGTAAATTTCATATGCGAATGCCACGACACTTACAGCATCTACGCCGCATTTTTTCAGCGAGAGTTTCTTGTCCGCGCACTATTTCAGGCGGCGGGATCGTCCTTCTTATTTTTTGGAATGGGAGCGCCGAGTTCCCAACCCTTCGGATTGGCCGATGATGGTTTTTGGATTGGCCAGTTTTTGGGGATCGGACATTCCTCCGAGGATGTTTTCGTTTTGAGCTTGAGAAAGGGAAAAGTGACGTTTGTCTCGAAGCGTCTGAATGCCCTCATCCCACGCCAAAAGCATGTATTTTCCAAGATCGCGAAACTCGGAGTGTTGTCGGATGGCTTCATGGACATGGGGGGCTGTGTCGGTGATGGCCTCGCAGATTGATTCGATCATCGGAATCTGCTCCCGAAGGGGGATTCCAAATTCTAGAGCAATGAAGTTTTTGAGGTTTTTTCCAGGCGCCCAAGTCTTCTTGCCCATAAAGGCAATGCCGGGTGGCTGGTTTTGATAGCCGGAGTAGACCACAGTCGTCAGGAGATCGTAAGCCGGCGAGAGGTGCACATCGGCCTTGCTGGAGTAGAGGAGTGCCAGATTTTTAGCATGGCAGTCCGCATTGCGCAGGGCGTAGGTCAGGAGAAGCATGAGAGTGAGTTGACGGAAAGCCTCGCGTTGCTTTGGGCCGGGAACATGGTGGCGGATTGCTTTCGCGATACGCTCCCAAGTAGTGTCGTATTTTTTTTCCGGGGAGAGCCCCAGAAGGCAACAAAAGTCCTCCATGCCCAAATGGGGGCGGCCCTCCTCATCGACATCGAAGCGGTGCGCAATGAGGGCTTTGCCATCCTTGGAAATCTCGGTCTTGGCAGCGGGGAGAACTTTCGCTGCCACCTGCATGCAGAGGTGTTCATTGAGTGCCGCGAAGGGCAGATTGCGGGTAGAGCCTTTAACGATGTGCTTGCCAGTGAAAAGGGTGGTTTTGTTGAAGGCTTCGATACCACTGATCGTATCACTCCCGTCGAGAAATTTGGGGATCACTCCCGAAACCCCGCTTTTGGCGTGCTGATAGACAAGTTCCGCAAAGGCTTCTTCGGAGTTGTCTCCCGCCAGGACTTCAGCGACTTCAAAGGCCTGAGGAGGGGTGGCGAGGTCGGCTCCGGGTGCCGCAACCTGAATACGGCCAACCATGTGGCGTCCCACCACGGAAAGTAGTGTGGTGGGGGCCGAGCCAATAAAAGGTCCAAACCGCTCCTGAAGCACCTTGAGCAGGTAGCCTTCAGGGAGGTTCATCTGGAAGATGGGATGCAGTGGGGCATCCCAGACATAAGATTCCGTCCTCACGGGCATTGTAAGTGAAACAAAGTCCTCCGCCGCCACATTCGGGTGGTAGGTCATCACCGACTTGAATGCACCGACCGATTCCAGAGTTCCGACCTCGCGGCCGAGTGTGTGGACAGCGAGTTTCATGAGCCTCCAAGCTCCTTGCGGAGTTCATCCAGATTGCCCGCCGCTCCAGCGGGGCGCACATCCAGCTCGAGCTCGAGCACGGTCAGAAGGGCTACCAACTTGCGGACGCCAAATTCGGGAAGGCGTCCGTTCTCAAGTCGTGAGAGCGAGGCTCCAGGGATTCCAGCGGATGCGGCCAAATCTTTCTGCTTAATGCCGAGTTCTTTCCTCCGCAATGCAAGAAGGCGGCCTATTTCAGCGGTGGTCTTCATAATTGATAAATAAATCATTTAAACAACTCTTAAAGACAAAATTTACAAATAACTCAAAAATATACGGCGACAATCTTTGGGGTGGGGACATAAAAAAGTCGAACTTGGAATGTCCCCTTTGTCTGTCTCTCTCACTTGGGTCCCTCTGAAAGCAACCAAATGCGAAAAACCATTAGCCATTGGAATCCCGAAAAACCAAACCCTCATTTTCCAAAAGCTTCAATGATTTGCTCAGCGATGAGGGGTGCCTGATACCCGAGATTTTTAGGAATGATTTTGAACTTGGCTGCTTACCTCTGGATTTTGCCGGGCCGTTTACCAACTTCGCAACGAACGCTCGAACCGGAGGCCTTAATCCAGTGGTTTCAGTGAATGCATGCGATGTCTTCGGCCTCCAACCTGTTCAGACTCTCAAGGAAACTTTATGAAAAGAAAAATCTGAATTCGTCTGTTTCTTCTTTGGGTTGGGTGAGTGATTTGGTGCCGAGGCCAAGCTCGCCCCAAGCCTGTGTCGAAGCGCTTCGCTGTGGCGCGCTGGTCCAAATGCTTAGCTCCCTTCGGGCGCATAGCAGCGGAACTCAAAAAGTGCGGCGGGAATTTGCTGGGCTGCGCAACTAAGCCGGAGGATGAGGCCCTTGGTCGACACAGGCTCGGAAAAGGTCTTCGCCCGGCGCGTCTGGTGGTTTTCGTCCACACGCCAGAGTGTAGTGCCGTCGGCGCTTGCGACCTCAAATGCAGGCACGCAGAAAGGCATCACTGTTTCGGGATGGCCCATGAGAACGGATTCCATCGGATGGTCTAAATCAGTATCGAAAGTGAGCTCGATCCGCTCGACGAGTCGGGGGGTGTCCCAGTTCACCCGAAGCTCGGGAACCACTTCATTGAAATCAGCGACCCAGGCGTTCGGCTGAAAAGTGGGGCGCGAGATGCCATTGAGGAGGTTTTCAGGACCAAAGAGGCTCAGCGGGGTGGAGAGCGTCAGGGCGAAGTTTTTTCCATTGGGTCGTCTTTCAGGAATCCAAAAATCGAATGCATCCACTCCGATATCCGGGGCCGGTTCTTGGCGTGCGGTTTTAGCCACGGCCCGGTTGAAGCGCTGGCCTACGAAAAGAACCCCGGTGAGGCGGCTGCTACTGAGGTGCACGGATAGGTCAGGGTTGGCAAGCACGGCGAAAAAACCATAGCCCGCATGAGGCATCTGGCAATCGAAGGGTAAACAAACCGCCTGGTTTTGCCCTGCATGGAGAGGGATGCTCAGGCTCCCAATTTCGATGTCCGGCGTGTGGTTGCAAGGCTTGGAGGAAACCATGAGACGCGCCTCAAGCACAGTGTCACGCAGCACGTCGAAGATGAATGTCGCCTGTGGCACTTGACCGGCTGGCAGTGGAAGCATCATGGCACCGCTGAACTCCATCGGGCGCATGTTCCCATCGTCGGGGAGGCTTTGCAGGTGGAGTTCGCTCGATGCTTGGAGCGTGCCACTGCGCACGAGGTCGGCTGGGTCATTGAGTGCGACACCGGGTATGAACTGTCCGGATTTGAGGAGCTCGCGATGCAAGTCCTCCATGGCTGTGGCGCCCAGTTCCGCAGGTTTTAACTGCCGCTTTGCGCACAGGGCCGCAGCGATGCCAACGGCCTGGCCGCCATGGGCGCAGGTTGCCATGACGCGGGTCGAGGCGAAGGCGATGTGCGAGGCACTGATGATTCTCCCAGCGAGAAAAAGGTTCTCGATGTTCTTGCTGTAAAGACAACGGTAGGGGATGCCGTAAACACCCTTGGTGTGCCATTGCAGGCAGCCGGGCTGCTCGCTGAAAACGCCCTCGGGCGGATGAACATCGATGGCCCACCCGCCAAAGCTCACTGCGTCGGCATGCTCGCGTTGCTCCACGAGGTCGCGCTGGATGAGCATATAGTCACCCTCGAAGCGTCGGCTCTCGCGTTTGCCCGGGATGGTTCCCACCCACTCGAGTGTCAGGTTTTCGGCCTCGGGAAAGCGCCCTGAATTCTTGATGAAATTCCACACCCCGTAGACGACCTGCCAGAGTTCCCATTTGATGCGCTCTGTGTCGTGAACCGTGTCGAGGAGGCCTCCATGCTCGATCCACCAGAGGCGGCATCCTGATTCGCCAGCTTTGAAATCCCTCCAGCGGGGGATTTTTGTGATGTCTTTGAGCGCAAAGGCGGGAGGCACGAAACCCACGGGGCGGCCCGTATCCTTTGAGTAAAAATAAATGGAATGTCCGAGGAGCTCGCGTCCGGCCTGCGCTGGTGCAAAGCCTTCATCAAATTCCTGACGACCCTCCGCTCCTATCCGGAATGCCGCCCCTGCGAGAAAACCGGCGATTCCGTCGCCCGTGGCATCGCAAAAGAGCGGCGCCGTGATCTCATAGATCGTCGAATTTTGAGAGCAAAACGCGCGCACCGCTGAAATCCTTTGTGCGTTTTCCTTCTGGAGCTCGAAGACAGCCGTATTGAGCAGGAGGCGGAGATTGGGCTCCGCCACCGCCTTTTCCAAAAGCAGGGTATCGAAGACAAGCGCGTTGCCTTCGGGGTTCCGAAAGGTGTTCTCGACAAGAATCTCATCGATCAATCCGCCCTCGCGCGCCCATCTGTTGTTGTTCCCCATGTGGGATGTGGCTCCAAGTGTCCAGAGGCGGACTTCGCTGGATGCGTTGCCCCCGAGAACCGGACGGTCTTGGACCAGGACGACATTCAACCCGGCGCGGGCCGCTGTGACGGCACAACAAAGGCCGGCGAGTCCGCCGCCAAGCACAGCGAGGTCGCACGATAGGGTTTCAAGACGAAGGGATCTCGATTCGGTGGAAGGTGAGGTGATCATGGTTTTTTTAAGAAAATAGCTGGACGTTTGCAGGCCTGGATGCGTGGCGATCGAGTCATAGTTTTTCAATCTTGCCGAATTTGAGGATCACCCAAGCGATCGGATGGAGAGCCAACATCACCCAGAACCACATCGCGTAGCCCTCGCCCTCAACCATCCGCATCACGCCGCCGAAGACCCATTGGATGGCGCTGTCGAGGAACCCGGGTGGTTTGGTTGAAGGGCCGGAAACCATCGAGCCGACCAAGGTGTTCATGACGATGCCGCCCAGTGTGCTGCCGGCCGCTACCACGCTGAAGACCGTGCCAAGGGAATGTTTCGGCACGACATCCACTACCAGGGAGCTAATGTTGATAAGCCAGGCCAAGGCAGCGACAACAGTCACGCAGGCAAGCACCAGAGAAAAATTTAGGTCGGTCACCCATGCGATAAGTGGCGACAACGGCATCAGCAGTGCGCACCCGAGCATCACAGCCATGCGGCTCGAAGTCGGAGCCATGCCTCTATTGACAAGTCGTCCCGAGAACCATTCGCCCGCAAGGCTGCCAACACCTGCCGCAGCGTAAATGACCCATGTTATGGTCAGTTGGCTTTGATCGAGATGACGGTCGGCACTGAGGTATTTGGGAAACCAAAACTGGTAGAAATACCACACCGGATCGGAAATCAGGCGGGCCAGCAGCAAGAGCCAAGTCCCACGGAACGCGAAGACCTGCATCCATGTCCACGGCTTCTCATGGGCCGTCGCCGCACGCTCCAAGCCGCCATCCTCTTGGATCATAGTGAGCTCCCCTTGAGTGATGAAGCGGTTTTGAGCTGGCGTGCGATATAGCCATGCCCAAGGCAACAACCAAAGGAAACCCGCTGCACCAATGAGAATGAAGGCGATCTTCCACCCATGGCCATGGGCAAGAAAGCCGCCGATCCAGTCGCCCATACGCGAATAATCAAACGTGGCCAGAGGTATCACGATGTAGGGTGCCAAAATGGCGCCGACCGTTGCCCCCATGGTGTAAATGCCAATGGCCACGGCCCGCTCCTTGGCTGGAAACCATTCCGCGACCGCCTTGGAGGCTGCAGGCCACACGCCCGCCTCACCTAGGCCCAGCAAAAAACGATAGATGCCTAGCGAGGTGACCCCCGTCGCCACTGCCGTGAGCATGTTGGCTATCGACCACCAGACTACGAAGACAGACATCCCAAGGCGTGTGCCCATGGTGTCCACGAGGCGGCCGGAGAGCAGGTAGGCAATCGTGTAGCCACCAAGAAGATGTTGACGATATTGGCATAGTCTCGGTCATCCATACCAAGATCCGTCTGGATCGTCGGGGCGAGCGCAGAAAGCGTCTGGCGATCCACATAGTTCAAAACCGCCGCTCGGCAAGCGAGTGCAACAATCCACCAGCGCAGTCCTCGGATCTTTATCAGAGGGTATTTTTTCGAATGGCCTCGGTCGCGCGTGAGGGCTGGGAGCGGCGGTACAAGGCGCGACTCTTGCCGCTCGGCAAGCGAGTGCTCATAGTCAAGGCATTTGTATTCCAAGGGTGACGGAGAATCAATCGCATCAGAGTAGAAAACACAAAATCAGCGTTATACAAAAACGCGGAACTTTTCTAATAAAATGCGTCATGTCTATGAGGATTTTGGAGTCAAAAAGCCATGTCCGTTAGACATGGCTCTCATGGGTAACACCTCGTCCAGTAGAGGGCGCTGAATCATTGCGCGAATAAATTCCTTCGCCCAGAAGTACGGAGGAAAGCCTCAAACTTCCCCAAGAGCCCATTTTTTACACCGGTTTGTCCCAGACAAAAAATGGCGACGCCTACGGGAATCGAACCCGTGCATCAGCCGTGAGAGGGCTGTGTCCTAACCGCTAGACGAAGGCGTCGAGCTTGCGGAGCAATAACCAATAGGCCTTCGGGTGGCCTTGACAAGGAAAAAATATCCTTTGTCTGTATCATGGCCTCTTTTGCAGCCCAAGGCTGGGTGCACTGCCTTTGATGCACTTGAAGTAATCAAAAAATTGAGGCTTCTCTTTTAGGAACTGATATTCGTACTTGAAAAGATCGCCTGCCGAATCAGAATAGTCGCTTCAAATCGGGCCGTGGCTCAGCTTGGTAGAGCGCTTGAATGGGGTTCAAGAGGTCGAGAGTTCAAATCTCTCCGGCCCGATTTTTCCATCTTTAGTCTTCGTGAGTATTGCCGAATGATGCACTCGCAGGGTTTAATCGTAAATTATGAGCGATAGCATCAAGGAACTGACTTCAGATATTTGCGCTTTTCGCGATGCGCGCGAATGGGCCCAATTTCACAATCCTAAAGAAATGGCCGTTGCCATTGCTGCGGAGGCTGGTGAACTGCTTCAACATTTCGTCTGGCAGGACGCTCAGCAATCACTTGAGAAGGTGGTTGTCCATCGTGAGGAGATCGCATCTGAGATGGCAGATGTGGCAATTTTGCTTTTCGAAATGGCTGCAAATTGTGGGGTGGATCTTGCTGGTGCAATGCGCGCTAAACTTGCCAAGAATGAGGAGCGCTACTCCGTTTCCAAGGCGCGGGGATCGAATAAAAAATACAACGAGCTTTGAACGAGGAGACTCCGCACCGCCGACGGCCGCGCTACGCGGGCAAGTACCCGCGACGGTTTGATCAAAAATACAAGGAACTCGAGGGCAATGCCGATACGATTGCTCGTGTTCTCGCCTCGGGTAAGACACCTGCCGGTCGGCATGTGCCGATCATGGTCGATGAAATCCTCGAAGTGCTGGATCCTCGTCCGGGCCAAGTCTGCGTTGATTGCACGCTGGGTTTTGGTGGTCATGCACGTCGCCTGCTTGAGCGAATCCTTCCGACCGGACACCTCATCGGCCTTGATGCCGATCCGTTGGAAATTTCTAAAACGGAATCTGCCTTGCATGAGGAGGGCTTTATCTCCAGTGCGTTCACGCTGCGAAGGTCGAATTTCGCCGGAATTCATGTCGCTCTTTTAGGATCAGGATTTTCTGGAGCCGACTTGGTTCTGGCCGATCTCGGAGTTTCCTCAATGCAGCTCGACAACCCGCAGAGGGGCTTCACGTGGAAGTCAACCGGTCCTCTCGATATGAGGATGAATCCATCCAAGGGGGCTTCCGCTGCGCAATGGCTGCTCAAAATTTCAACCGAATCGCTTCAAGAAATCCTTAGCGAAAACTCCGATGAGCCCAATGCCGTTGTGCTCGCCTCGAAATTAGCCGGGAGACACCTTGAAACCACGACGGATTTGGCGGATGCCATTCGCGAGGCTCTTGCGAGCGAGCCTCAAGAAGAAATTGAGAAGGCCGTTCGCCGAGTTTTTCAAGCTGTGCGAATTGCCGTGAACGAGGAATTCACGGCTCTTGACACGCTTTTGCGACACCTGCCTGCTTGTTTAAATCCTGGTGGGCGCGTCGCGATTATGTCCTTTCACTCCGGCGAAGACCGTCGTGTGAAAAAGTCGTTTCAAGCCGGACTGCGCGATGGGGCTTACAGCTCCATCTGCAAGGATGTGATTCGAGCCGGTGCTGCAGAGTGCCGAGCGAATCCCCGGTCCACCGCAGCCAAACTTCGTTGGGCCGTGCGAGCGGTCTAATCAAAGGGTGATTCAAGCCGACAGAGTAAGAGCTGGAACTTACAAATGACAGTCGGGGAGGGGAGGGGACTTTGGCTTATAGCGATTTCAAAAAAGCGGCGAGAGGACTTGTGGCTGAAGCGTGATCGAGGCGCATCGGCAGTCCAGCCTCGAAGGCCTCACGAGCGGCTTCAATCGCGGTTTTGAAAGCCCGCGCCATGCGCACCGGGTCGCCGGCCGCTGCAATGGCAGTATTCACAAGTACAGCGTCAGCTCCCATTTCAAGAGCCTCCGCGGCATGGCTGGGGGCTCCGATGCCGGCATCGACCACTACGGGCACACAGGCTTGCTTGATGATGATCTCAATTTGCAAGCGGGTATCGAGGCCCCGGTTACTCCCGATTGGGGAGCCTAGGGGCATGACAGTGGCAGTGCCTACATCCTGAAGCCGACGAGCAAGGACGGGGTCGGCGTTGATATAGGGAAGCACAATAAATCCCTCCTTCACCAAAATCTCTGCAGCAGCGAGGGTCTCGATAGGATCTGGCAGGAGGTAGTGTGGATCGGGGTGGATTTCGAGTTTCACCCAACGAGGCAGCCCTGAAGCAGCGCCTAGGCGAGCCAGGCGCACCGCTTCCTCGGCATTCATGGCTCCGCTTGTGTTAGGAAGCAGGAGGTATTTTTTGGGGTCAATGAAATCGAGAATGTTAGCGAAAGGATCTTTTTTCCCGCTCAGGTCGGCGCGGCGCAGAGCCACAGTGACGATCTCACAGCCGCTTGATTCCAAAGATTCCCTCATGATCTCGTTTGATGAAAATTTGCCCGTACCGAGAAAGAGACGGGATGAAAAAGTGCGGTCGGCGATGGTGAGAGGTTTGGACACAGTATTCGTATGATGCAATTGCAGCACTGGGCAGGCAAGCGGGAAGCCGAAAGAATAGGATTCCATCAAAACTAAAGAAGGAGATCGAAAAATCTTCCCTAAAAGATTCGGTTGTCAGAGAGGCGGTCAAACTATATAGATTTAGCCACGTGGCGGGGTAGCCAAGTGGTAAGGCACGGCTCTGCAAAAGCTGTATTCGTCGGTTCGATTCCGACCCTCGCCTCATTTCCCTTCTGGGCTGCTCTGGTAAATGTTCAGCGGCTTCCAAGCTCTGGGGTGAGCCAGATTTCTTTGAGCACTTGGACGCGGTTGCTCCAGATGTTTTTTCCGCCTTGGCGCAGGGTGACTTCGCGGATTCCTTCCTCAACATCGGTGGTGATGGGTGTGTTGCCGACGAAGTTGCCGTCGATGAAGAGATCGAGGCCTTCGAGTTGTTGTCCACCGGAGGTTGGTTTGATGAGCACTTTGTGGCGGGGGAGCTCTTCGTTTCTGGAGGCGGCGAGGTTGGCGAAGGGGATTTTAGACAAGGCGGATTTCATCTCGGCGGCGCAGGCGTCCAGCGCGCGGCGGTTGTCTGTGCGTTTCACAAACTGCCTCTGTGCGACGATGCGTCCGCTTTCGACTTCGAGGGCCTTGACGGTGATTCCCGCATCGCTGTGACTGCGGACGATGTTTTCCGTCATGCCATAGGCTGAAACGCTCTCGCGGGTCTGCGTGACGCGGTTTTTTGTGACGCTCACGATGAGCAAAAGATCCGCTCCTGCGAGGCGGCCGAGACGGGCCCGGTCGTTGACGATGTTGTTATAGGCGAGGCCTTGCTCGGCGAGAATTTTTTCCAGATGCCGGCGACTCACGAGTGAGACGCCATCGGTCTCCATGACTCCCGCCTCGGCGAGGGACTCCACCATCTCAAGCCCGCCAGAGTCGGTCTCACCGCTCAAATCCTCGGAGATCACTGCCAGTGCGGGATCGCGAGCTTCAACGCTGTGAGTTGTGAGGCAGACAAGCGCAAATGCGATGAGAGTGCGTAAAAAAACTGATCTGAAAAAGTTATCTCTGTCCGCCATGCTCTGTGTGTCCTTCGTGCTCTGTGTGATTTGTTTCTGATCACATCTGCTGCTGGAAGCGAGCGGCATTTGCCCACACGGCTTGGTTTTCCCGCAAGGCGGTGGCGTATTTTCCATTCGGCGATATGGCGATGAGTTCTTTTAAGACGCCCTCGGCATCGGCGTAGCGACCTGTGCCTTGGTAAATGATCGCAAGGATGTATCTGGCCTCGGGGTCGGTGGGCATCTCCTGCACACCGCGCTCGGCGGATGCGGTGGCCTCGCGCCAGAGGCTGGCATTTGCGAGGCGGACGGCCTCCTTGGCTGCGATGCTCTTGGTGCTGCCAATGACGCGCCGGAGTTTCAACACACTCGGGTGGAGGCTAGAAAAAATCTGTCCTGCAGCCTTGCTCCGCATATTTTGAATCATCGGATAGGGATCGGGCGCGGCAGGGTAGCCGTCCGACGAGAAAGCAGCCTGCGAGTCGCTCAACTCGATGCGGCGGCCGCCGGCGATCTGTGAGGAGGAGGTCAAGACCGCGCGGTAATTGGCAATGTAGTTGGCAGTCGTTTTCGTGTTGTAGGAAGTGTAGGTATTACCATTGTAGGTGTAGGAACTCGAGTCGCTCTTTGAGCCGGAGAGCCCTTCGGCTTGGAGATAGATGAATGCGTCCACGCCTTTGATCCGGCCGCCGCCGCGATTTTCCACGAAGCTCATGTTTTGAAACTGACGCTCGTTGATCGTCTGGCCGAGATTCGCGCGGTCCACGAGTTGGTAGTATCCTTGGTTGGAAAAAAGCTGGAACAACGCGTGCGCCATCTCGCCTGCATCGGAACCAGCTTCGGGGACAATCGACACTCGTGCGCCTCGGCCCAAGCTCAATTCGGCGGGTTGCGGTGCGTCCACAGTGATCGTTGTGCACGAAGTGAGGAATGCGGAACTGGCTAGGCAGATCAACGAAAGGAGGGATTTTTTCATAGGTCAAGAACAGGCGGAGAATCTACAGCGAACTAGACCCCACATACGAGCCGCTTTTTGCGTTGTAGCGGTTCAGGCTGCGCTCGGTGGTCACGGCAATGACGCCGCCGCTCACTTGGACTGCCGTGGGCTTGCCGCTGACCGAGATGGAGCCTTGGAAGGAACCAGTCTGGGCGTTGTAGCGGTTCACGGTTCCATTTGCCAAAAGCACGGCAATCGTTTCCCCATCGCAGCCGACAGAAATCGCGTTGCTTACGGAAATCGAGCCTTTGAATGAACCCGTCTTGGCATCGCGACGTTCGACGGAAGAGGGGTTTTTGAGAACGGCAATGACGGCGTCGGCATGAAGTGACATGGTGGTGAGTAGAACGGTTGCGGCGAGGATTTTTTTCATGAACTCGGGGAGTTACCAACGGTTCGGATAGCTCACCCGCTGGCGATTGCCGCAGTTGCCGTTGGATTCGCGGTAAATCACAGGCTGTTGGCTGTAGATCACGGTCGGTTGCGAGTAATAAACCGGTGCGGGACGCATCTGCTGATAGGGCTGCATGTAAACCGTCTGCGGTTGATAATAGGTCACCGGCCGCGAGTAATAGACTGGCGCGGGGGCCGCATAGGCGGGCGCAGAGTAAACGGGGGCGCATTGGCGCTGGTTGTTGTTGTGGTAGAAGCCAGAGCCATCGCCGATTGTGAATCCCCAGGAACCAGCTTGTGCGAGGGATCCCAAGGTGAGGGTGATGGCGGAGACGAGGAGAGTTGTTTTTTTCATAGAGTTTGCAGGGTTGAGAACATGCTAAGGGGGATTTTTATTAGGTCAAATTTGCGGCCATGTTAATCAAGATTTTGCAAACGAAAAACGACCACTCAGGGTGAAATAATCGCCGTTCACCCGTGCGAAACGACCATTCGTTGAAAGAATGGTTTTTGGCGTTTTCGATCCCTTACCAAGGATTCGGAACGATGACGCGCTGGGGATTTCCATAGGGATCGTAGGTTTCGACAACCTGCGGGTAGCCGCCATTGTAAGGTGCCTGTTGGTAGCCTTGATACATTGGCGCGATCCCGTGGTTCGGCGCCCCATGGTCGATGAGTTCATAGGAATTATACTCGCCATCGGGTGGACCAACCCGCCGATCGGTCTGCCCCGGCCCGGGACGAAATGTGCCAGCATCCTCAAACCGAACGAATTCGCGCCGAGGAGCGCACGAAACGGCAGAAAAGACCAACAATGCCAGAAGGGCAAAGTATGAAGTATGAAAGCGGAAGGAAGACATCATTTTGGTTCACGCGCGGATTTGGCCAATAAAAGCAAAAGCATGAATCTTAGAACTTGCAAACTTTATTGATAAAACGATATTTCATGCTTCGGCTTGCCTTGGAGCATAGAGAGCGAGAAGTACCACTTCGCTTTTCAATGTGAGATTGCGTGAGATCGTGTGAGATTTTTTCCAATTCAGATGAAAGGCAAAGAGATAGTGGTTCAGAATGAGTTTTTTCATGGCTGCTTGGGTAGGATTGGACTCATCTCTGGCAGGATTTCGTTCGGTTCAAGGATTTGATTTTCAGCGTTCATCGAGGAGTCCCAAGAAGCTCTCCAAGTCCTGAACCCGCTGCTTGGTAAGGTCCATCACCGCGCTGGCGCTGCATGGAATCCACATCGTGCCGTCCATTTTGGGGTAGGTGGCTTCGTAGGATTTGATTTGGAGGTCGCGATACGCGATCCATGCGCGCTGGGCTTTTTGCAACTCGGAGAACTCGTCAGCCGGCATCTTCTTTTTAAGTTTTGCCCAGGCCGCATTGAGCCTCTCCTCCCACTTCTCATGGGCAGCCGCGATGGCCTCGCACATGCCTGCTGTGGAGCTGTTCCTGTCCATGGCGGCATCCATGGCGATGTCGATTGGATCTTTGACTTCGCTGCCCTCGCCTCTCGGGAGGACGAAAAAAACAGCAACAATAAAAAGGAGGATTTTCATGGAATGGGACATGGGGTTCGAAAACAAATTTGTAGACAGGATTTACATGATTTACAGGAATTCGTTAGGCAATGGTTAAGTTTAAACAAAAAATAAAGCGCTTGATTGACTGCACATCACTCACCTTCTGTGTCCTTTGACTTGATGGTCCCACTCGCCTGCCTTTCGGGTCAACCTTCGGTTGCTCTTTCTCGCATCCTTCCTGATACTTGGTTGTGGTTAAATCTGCTGGATTCAAGTCAGTTTCGTATCGTCGCCATGCATGCTTTGGTCTTCAGCTTTTCATATTCAAAAACAAACCATCCCTCGAGGCCTCAAAGCTTGCCCCAGTTTTCCGCCATCCGCTATCTTAACGAATCTCGGTACCCCTCCAGAGTTTCAAAGTGCTTGTCTTTTGCCAATGTTTTCACTCTATGGCTAAATGCACATGAAGCAATCATTAAGTCGCTTGAGGGAACCGGGGTTCCCTTCGCCCGACAGATGCGGGCAAGGCGAAATGAACACTCCCAAACTTCTGTAGACATCGGCAAGCACGTCAAAACCGCGCTCAAATCCGTCAAGTCGTCTTGATCCTTTTTCGAGCTAGCTCCCATCCACAACTCCGCGATAACAAGGGGACATAGAACCGCCGCCCCATCCAAAAGCAAACTACGGACTTTTTCCTTCATTTCTGCTTCCCCATCACGGCGGAGGTATTGAATCCAACTCGATGTATCGACCAGCGTCATTCCGGTTTCTCCTGAAGGCGCAGGGTTTCCAAATCCACAGCTGTCATGAATGTTTCGGAATTTCCCAATCTCATGGCCATCTCGCGCATTCGGCCGCGCTTCGAGAAATCATCCAAGGCAGCCAGCACCGCAGCGCGTTTCGTCTTCGCTCCAGCCAACCTCATTGCCTCACTCAACAAATCGCTTGGAATATCCAAAGTCGTTTTCATATGGAAATTATTATACGATTTTAAATACAAATCAACCTAATTTTGAATTCCTCGCCACTCGCTAAAGCGGCTACGCCGCTCCTCAAATTCCATAAATGTCAAAAGACAGCTGTTGACCCCTGTGATGGATCAATTTTTGCAGCGGCTTTCTGTGCACGCCGAGATTTTCTTTCCCACGGGAACGCCGAGGTCCTCCTCGGCCGCCACTCCAGCGAAGCCATCGAGGATGTTGGCGCTCCCATACCATCCACAAGATTTGTTTTCGCACCTCCAGACAACCAAATGTCAATAATTAATGCCAGATCCCTTTGACCTTCACACTGGCACAAAGAGTTCTTGAGCTTCGGCAAGATTCTTTTGATTGCCATCAAAGGTCAGGAAATACCTCAACCCAAGGTTTTTTGCCGTAGAGATATGTATGATGTCCATGGCACGATGCCCGCCTTTCATGGTGTGCTTGGCAGAAAGCATTTCTGCAATTTTATGAACATCCGGCCATTCCACAGTTGCCAAAGTCAAGATTCCGCTTGCTACATTCTCCGACAGCACATTAATCATCCGCTCGGCTTCAGTCTTTGAAAAACCTGTCGTTTTATCAAACTGATATCGATACACTTGAAACCTTGCAGATTGACGGAATTCCCACAAAACTTGCGAGGAGACCACAACCTGACCTTTCCTACTCTCCATAAAGGCATCTGCGCGCTCCGAATTATCCTGCTCCCGGTAGAGGGCACAAAGGAAAGAAGTGTCGGCGAAACAACGCATATTACTCTTCGCCGCCCAACTCGGCATTTCTCATTTCTGCGACTTCCTTAAAGCTAAAGTGCCGACCTCGCCAAATGGCCCTTCGCTGAGCAGCAAAATCAACTTGGACTGGTTGCGACTTAGTATCTTGAGGCAAAGGAGTAAGAATGGCATAAGGATTTCCTCTCCTAAGAATTTTGACGGACTCGCCATTCTCAATCCAAGCAGAAACGCGGCGAAAGTTATTGCGCAGATCAGCGATGTTGACAGTATTCATGATAGATAAAGATATCACATCCGAATCGTGCAACAATCTTTTTTTAAAAAATCTCCTTTCTCCAGGCGCGAACGCTGAGGTCCTTCACGGCGAGAGTTGGAGCAAAGATGCCAACGGGGACGTTGGCGCTCCTTACGATTCAAGACGACTGCAGCAAGGGTGGGTAAAAATCAAAATTCAGCCCCAGATAGGATTGCCAAATATGTGAAATGTTTGGGGCCGCCCTTTTCGTGTCAATAATTAATGCCCGACCCCTTTGACACTTGGCCCGACAGATGCGGGTCGATTGGAGCAACGGCGCGGTCGCCTCCTAAAAAAAGCCTTTTCAAAAAGCTTAAATCAATCTAAATTGGTCTTCATGGAAGATCAAATTAAGCAAATCTTGAAAGATAAAATTCTCTCGGCTTTGGAGTCGCCTCTCCCAGAGTTGACGAGGCGGGCTGTGGAGTTGCCAAGAATTTCTAATAAAGCGATTGCGGTGATCGGGATGAGGCGTGCTGGAAAGACGAGCTTTTTGCATCAGTGCCGCAGGGATTTGATGGAGCAGGGGAGGAATCCCCGAAATTTGGTGTATTTCAATTTCGAGGACGAGCGGTTGGGTGGGTTGCAGGCGGCAGATTTGCACAAGGTGGTAGATGTGCACGCGCGCCTATTCCCGCCATCCAGAGAAGAGAAAGTGGTGTTCTTTTTTGATGAGATTCAGTTGGTGCCGGGGTGGGAGCAATTTTGCCGGAGGCTATTGGATTCTGGAACACATGAGATTTTTGTTTCGGGCTCCTCTGCGAAGTTGTTGAGTCGGGAGATTGCGACTTCGATGCGGGGTCGGGCCTGGGAAATTTTGATCCAGCCATTTGGATTCGGGGAGTTTTTGAGGCATCACGGCCATGTGATACCTGAAGATGCGGGGAGGTTGGTGGCGAGGGAAAGGGCGTTTTTGGATCATCAGTTTTCGGCGTATCTGGAGGTGGGTGGCTTTCCGGAGGCGCAGAGTATGGGGTTGGCTGACCGACGCAAACTTTTGCAAGGCTATGTGGATGTGGTGTTGCTGCGGGATGTAATTGAACGGCACGGGGTGGGAAATCCGACAATACTGCGCTGGATGGTGCGGAGGTTGCTGGGAAATCCGGCTGGCCATTTTTCCATCACAAAGTTTGCGGCGGATTTGAAGTCGCAGGGGATTCCGGCGGGTCGTGAGTTGCTTTATCAATTTCTGGAGCATTTGGAGGATACTTTTCTGGTGGCCTCATTGCCATTGGCGACGGACTCGGAGAAGCGAAGGCAGGTGAACCCGAGAAAAGTGTATCCTGCGGATACAGGGTTGATTCCGGTTTTTGACCGGAGCGGCAAGTCGAATGCGGGGCATGCGCTGGAGGTGGTTGTTTTTCATGAATTGCAACGCCGGGAGTGCTCTATCGGGTATTGGAAAAACGCAGCGGGTCATGAAGTGGATTTTGCAGTGACAACAGGCAGCGGTGAGAGGCAATTGATTCAGGTGTGTGTCTCGCTGGATGATCCGGAGACGCGTGAGAGGGAGTTGCGAGCGCTACAGGAGGCTCGCAAGGAATTCCGGGATGCGAGGCCTTTCATTTTAACATTGGAATCTCGATTGCCGTATCCAGAAATGCCGACAGGGGTTGCCGTATTGCCTGCGTGGGAGTGGATTTTGTAGGGATCATGACAAGGGGTTTGAATATAAGGTTTTAACGCCCATAGAATATCACCCATGAGAGTCCTCCCTGGCATCAGCCTGCTGGAATCAATCTTCGTTTTTCAACCGCCGGATTTAAGTTCAGCGGTTTTGGCTGCAAAAATAACCCCCACCCCAGCCAAGCCAAAGGGTCGTTGGCCCTCCTGCCGCGCTTGGGTATACATCCTCAAAGTGCCTAAATGTCAATACGGAAAATGGGGTCAGTCCCGCGTATTATCGCTTTTTACATGGGCCGACCACAATGCCCTCCAATCGCTCGCAGGGTCGCTCCACTGAAATCAGATTTTTTAAATTG
>VFJO01000165.1 GCA_009886045.1 Verrucomicrobiota bacterium | reverse complement strand
TTTAGGGGCGGGCTTTTTGGCGGCGGTTTTTTTGGCGACGCTTTTCTTAGCCAAAGGTTTTGGCGGCCTGCTGAGCACCTTGGGAGAGGCAGGCTTTTTAGCGCTTGGCTTGGCGGCTTTCCGCGGCAGCGCCTTGGCGAGCTTAGAGTGGAGCTTGGCAGCTGGCTTGGAAACCTTCGTTGGCTTCTTTGTTGCTGCAGTTTTAGCCGCCGGACGGGACGGGCTTTTTGAAGAGGTAGTTTTTGTTTTCAATCTGCTTTCCGTTAGGCTTGGAGAAAAGGCCGACGAACATCCGCCACACGGATCGTGAGGTCAAGGATTTGTTTTTGAATTTTTTGTCGCTCGTGGGATGGGACGTCTGGATCTGCGATCCGGCTCTTGAGGCCCTCAATTTCGCGGGTGAGTTGCTGCACTTGGAGGCCTTGGAGCAATTGTTGAGTTCGATCGAGTGGGTCGGGCGTTGATCGGTGGATGTCCATCCCAGAGATTAGGCGTTCTTCGGGCTCTGTGAGTTGAGCCAAGAGAGTGGGTGGGGGAGGGGCCGCATCTTCGTAGGCGGCTTGGGAAAGTTTGTTAATCAAAGCGCCTCCTGTCTCGAAATCTGCCAGCGGAGGTTGAGTGCGTAGCCATGTCCTCACCTCGCAGCTACTGAGTGCAAGGCGGCAGAGCATTTCCATGCCGGCGGAGAGGACGAGATTTTCCGTACTTCGGGGCCTCAGCGTTTCCTCTTGTTCGATAGCCGGAGCCTTCATGGCAACGCGGATTGATGGCTGGGGAAGGCCGAGTCGAGACGCGATGCGCCCAAGAATGGTCTCTCGCAAGACGTCATCTTGAATGAGTGCAAGCGGCGGGGCGATACGCTGTATGAGGCGTGATTTTCCCGAATTTTCGTTGAGTTCGCCGGACGCGAAGGCCTCGCTGAGGCTGTGGTCGAAAAAGTCTTCAGCCCGATTTACAACCTCTAAAAATGCCTCTGGTCCAGAGCGCCGGATGAGTGAGTCGGGATCTTCGCCTTGGGGAAGAGTTACAATTTTCACAAGCAACCCTTGGGAGAGCAGTGCGGGCAGGGAGCGCGCGGCAGCTTTTTTACCTGCGGCATCCGAATCGAAGCAGAGCAGGACAGTTTCGACATAGCGTTTTAAAAGACGGGCTTGGTCGCCGGTAAAAGCTGTGCCCTGCGGGGCGATGACGTTTTTTACCCCCGCTTCAAATGCGGAGATGAGATCCAGTTGGCCCTCGCAAACGATAGCAGATTTTTTTTCGATGAGTTCGCGCTTGGTTTTATCGAGTCCGTACAGCACGCGTCCCTTGCTGAAGATGGGAGTTTCAGGGGAATTGACGTATTTGGCGGCCTTGGCATCCGCTTCAAGAATGCGTCCGCTGAATGCGATGACCTCGCCATAGTCGTTATGGATCGGAAACATGATGCGATTTCGAAATCGGCTGTAGATCGTACTTTTCGAACTTGGGGCTTCGTCCTTGGAGGAGGCGATCCCGCTTTGAGTGATTTCCTCGGAGGAAAATTTGCGTTGGCGAAGATGAGTCAGTAGGGCATCCCACGACGACGGGGCAAAGCCAAGTTGCCAAGATTTGGCAATTTGCGAAGTGATGCCCCTCGACTTCAGGTAATCGCGCGCTGGAGCGGCATCCTGAGATTTTAGGAGCTGATCATGAAACCATGTGGCTGTCTCCGCGTGCAGGGCCAGAAGGCGTTGGCGAAGGTTGTGTTTCTGGTGGTCATCTCCCGTTGATGTGTCCTCGATGATCGGAATTCCGACACGCTGGGCGAGGCGACGCACGGCGGAGGGGAAATCTAAGTGCTCATACTCCATGACGAATCGGAGGGCTCCTCCTCCGGCTCCGCATCCGAAGCAGTGGTAATTCTGCCGGGCGGGGTTCACGTGAAAGGAAGGTGACTTTTCGCGGTGGAATGGACAAAGGGCGCGGAAGCTCGTGCCCGCACGCTTGAGCGGAAAATACGAGCCGATCAGGTCAACGATGTCATTGGCATCGCTGACTCGCTGGATTGTTTCCTCTGAGATCAGTCCCACATGTTTAAAATACCTTGCGGCGCACTGGGGAGCGAGGGAGATTTCTTACATTATGAAATGTTATCTTTTGGGCCTCGTTTGTATCGCTTCTTTGCTGCCTCTGCAGGCGGCTGAAAAATCGATGTCCACCGGTGCGGTGGTGGTCCTGCCATTGAAGGGAGTGGTGAGTGAAGCCCAGTTTTTCTTTTTGCGCCGGGCCTTGAAAAATGCTGAGGCTGTTGCGGCGGCCGCTGTTGTTTTGGATATGGACACTCCAGGAGGCGATCTCAAGGCGACTGAAAAAATCGTACAAATGTTCTCCGGTAGTCCCATCCCCGCCTACACCTACGTGAATGCGAATGCGGGTTCCGCAGGTGCGCTCATTGCCCTTGGAACCAAAAAAATTTTTATGGCGCCTGTGAGTGCTATTGGCGCTGCAGCACCGGTTGCTGGAAGCGGGCAGGAGATTTCTGAAACGATGAATGCAAAGATTGTGTCCTATTACTCCGGCTACTTTCGGAGCGTGGCCCAGAAAAACGGCTACTATCCAGAGCTGGTGGACGGTTTTATGAATCTTGATAAGGAGGTGAAGATTGGGGATGAGGTTATCAATTCCAAAGGGGCTCTGCTCACGCTGAGCGCACAGGAAGCAATTCGTGATGTTGGAGGCAAGCCACTTCTGGCCACTGGCATCGCTCCCGATCTCGCTTCCATGGTCACAGCTTGTGGTCTCTCGATTGACCGCATCACTAGGATTGAGCCCTCGGGATTCGAGAGTGTCGCTCAATGGATCACCATGCTCGCACCTTTGTTTTTGCTTGGAGGCATCATGGGGGCTTATCTGGAATTTAAGGCCCCTGGCTTTGGGGTCGCAGGCGTTCTTTCGGGTGTCTGCTTCCTTCTTTTCTTCGGCGGTCATTACATCGCTGGCCTCACGGGATTGGAAATGGTTGCCCTATTTTTTATGGGTGCTCTATGCATTTTGATAGAGGTCATCTTCTTTCCCGGTGTCTTTTTTTTGGCACTGGGCGGGGTTCTCATGGTGATTGCAGCAGTGTTTTTCTCCATGGCGGATTTGTACCCGGCCCAACCGCTTCAGTTGTCTTTTGAAGTGCTTCGGACTCCTATGCTGAACATGATGCTCACAGTGGTTGCCAGCGTGGTTGGGATTGGTTTTCTGGCACGATTTCTTCCTAGTATTCCACTTTTCCGAGGTTTGTTTTTATCATCGAGTTCCCCAGCGGGACCATCCATCGCACCGATTATGACCGAGCTCGGTGCAGCGGCACGGGTCGGGGTCGGCGAGACTGGAAAGGCGCTTTCGATTCTGCGGCCCTCTGGGCGTGCTGAAATTGGCGACTGTGTTTTCGACGTCCTGACGAATGGCGAATTTCTTGAAGCTGGAACAAAAATTCAAGTTCTGGCGGTGAACGGCCAAAATGTCATTGTTGGTCGCGAGGTTGTTTGACCCAAGCTAGCGCCGACTTGGCTGCAAGCGTGCCCGTGGCAAAGCATCCCTGTAAGAGATAGCCGCCTGTGGGGGCCTCCCAATCAATCATTTCTCCGGCAAAAAAAAGGCCCGGTAGCTTTTTAGCCATGAGGTCGGAGTCAATTTCGCTCCAGCAAATCCCGCCCGCGCTGGAAATGGCTTCCTCCAATGGGCGAGGTCCCTTCAAGGTCAACGCGCAGTTTTTCGCCTCACGGGCTAGAGCATCCGCATCTGTGCAATCTTGTCGCGAAAGCAATGCGAATGCCGCGTCGCCGAGTTTCCATCGATGGCGTGCTTCGGTTGTGAAATTTCGCCGAACAGATTCCATTTTTGCCACAAGCTGGGCGTGGGTGTGCGCCGGTTTCAGATCGATAGATATCATCGGCTGGGACATCTCGCGGAGGGTTTTTCCCAGAGCATAAATTGGTCCGCCCTCGATGCCGTAGCGGGTGATCACGAGCTCTCCTTGGAAGGTGGAATTGCCAGCGCTTACGGTCACATTTTTCACGGGCTTTCCCTCAGCGAGGGCGAGAAACTTGGGGGTCCATGATGTTTCCCATCCACAGTTGGCTGGCACAAGTGGGCGTGTGGAGATGTCAAAACTCTGCACCAACTCAGCCCATTGGCCGTCGGAGCCCGTCCTAGGCCAAGAACCGCCTCCTAGGGCGAGAATAACGGCATCCGCTTGGTGCATGGATCCATTGGAGAAAACAAGCTCGAGAGCATCGCCCTGCCGAATTGAGACGAGGCGGTGTTTCACCTCAAAGCGAACCCCCACCGAGCGCAACCTTGCGACCCATGCGCGAAGGAGTGTGGCGGCCTTGAGGTCGTGCAGATAAACCCTGCTGCTGCCCGCCACGAACGTCTCCGCTCCTAGGCCTAGTGCCCATTCGCGAAGTGCGAGCGGGGAAAAGCCCGACAGCGCCGAAGCCCAGAAATCTGGGCTCTGTTCCGGTCCTGAATACCTCTTGGCGAAGGTTTCCACCGGCTCTGAGTGGGTAATATTCATGCCGCCCTTTCCCGCCACAAGGAACTTACGACCCACGGATGGCTTCGCATCGAAGAGCGCGACCTCGGTATTTTCCTGCGCAGCGACCTCGGCGGCGCGGAGGCCAGCAGGGCCACCTCCGATGACAGCGATCCGCTTCACTTTGGAATGGCCGGGGTGAGTTTTTTTCCGGCGAGATTTAAAACGGCCATCTCTACTCCATCCGTCGCCCAGTCGAGGAATGTCGTGGTTATGAGAGTTTGAGCATCGCTCGGCAGAGCGTGTAGGAATTGATTACGGCGCGTTGTGTCGAGTTCTCCAAACACATCGTCCAAAAGCAGCACCGGCGATTTGTTGTGCGTATCCTTGATCCGGCGCGCTTGGGCGATCTTGAGCGCGAGGGCGATGGTTCTCTGCTGTCCCTCCGAGGCAAAGGGTGCCGCTTTGAGAGAGTTGAGATGCAGCTCCAAATCATCCCTGTGAGGCCCACAGACTGTTTGCCTGAGACGCTCCTCCTCAGGACGCGAGGCGGCAAGTGCTTCTGGAAAAGATCCGTTGCAGCCCGGTCGGTAGTTCATTTCAAGGACATCGGATGTCGAGCTGATCTCCAAACATGATGCTCTCGCCAAGGGGGCGAGTGCAGCGGTGAGCTCCGCACGCGCTGTGAGCAGCACATTTCCGGCATCGAGGAGAGGCAGATCAAAAGCGGCGATCTCGCGTCGAGGGCGTCCCTCTTTGAGTAGGGAATTGCGAGATCGTAGGGCGCGGTCATAGTCGCGCAGAGCCTTGCGGTAACCCGTTACGGATTGTGTTCCAAGAAAATCCAGGTACCGCCTTCGCCCGGAGGCCGATCCTTTTACCAAATCCAGATCGGCATTGGAGAACCATGTGACGCAAGCTGTGGAAAGATAGTCGTCGGATCTGCTTTGGACTTTTGAATCCATCGAAATGGTCCTGCCATCGACTGTCTGGCGGTATTGGAGGCGGGTATCTGCAAAACATCCCTCGATAGAAAACCCCTCCGCTCCGCTTCGGATCAAATCTGCGGCCGCTGAGCTGCGCGGGGATTGAAGGCGGAGAAGCACGCATACGGCCTCCAGAATCGAGGTTTTACCTTCGGCATTTTGTCCCACGATACACGTGCGGTGTGGGGCTGGAAAAAAATCCAGATTTTCGAAACAGCGGAACTGGTGGATTCGGACTTCCCTGATCACGCAATCTTCTCCATGCGATCGGCCTCGCGGGCTCGCGCGGCATCGAGAGCCCAGACAGGAAAATCCGGCGAGAGCGTGGCGGCATAATGCACGCGCTTTCCTGTGAGTGGGTGTTTAAACGCAAGCTTCCAAGCATGTAGGAAATGCCGCTCGTGAGACCCCCTCCGTCCGTACTGAGGATCGCCGGTTACCGGGTGGCCGAGGTGTTTTAAATGAACGCGAATCTGGTGCGTCCTTCCCGTGCGTGGGCGGCACTCGATGAGCGCCTTGCCCTCATGGCTTGCAAGCACACGGTAGTGGGTAAGAGAATCGCGGCCGCGATCGACAGTGGCCATCTTTTGACGATGCACGGGGTGGCGGCCGATCGCAGCATCGATTTTTCCGTGAGGCATGCGAGGGATTCCATCGACAAGTGCGAGGTAGGATTTCTCCACCTCCCGTGCTGCAAACTGAGCCGAAAGCGAATTGTGTGCAGCTTCGGTTTTGGCCACCACTAGGCACCCAGACGTTTCCCTGTCCAATCGGTGTACAATTCCCGGCCGGCCTTCGCCTCCGACAATTTCCAATCCGCCACAATGGTAGAGCAGGCCATTTGCAAGTGTGCCCTCGCGGTTTCCTGCTCCGGGGTGCACCACGAGACCGGCCGGTTTGTTCAGTACGATCAGCGTCTCATCCTCAAAAAGGATATCGATCGGAATGTGCTGAGCGGCCAACGGTGATGGAATCGTTTCCTGAGGAATTTCAAAGACAATGTTATCTCCGGCACGAAGGGGGTAGGAGGGCTTGGCTGCCAATTGGTTGACGAGGGCATGGCCATTGCGAATGAAGCCTTGGAGGCGGGCCCGTGAAAAATCGGACGCTTCTGTTCCGAGGAATTTGTCTAAACGTTGTCCGGCTTGTTCAGGTGTGACGAGAAAGTGAAGTGGCATGCTTGTTGCCTCTCCGAACGATTCAAATGAGGCTGCGCTCACTTTGGCCGCATCGAACTCCCAACGCAAGGAGATCGGAAAACGAAGCCCGATCCATCACTGTGCGAATGGCCTGTGTTTGATCTCGAGATCCTTCAGCATTTTTTTGTACTCTTGGCGTTGGATCGCATATTCCAATTCCTGCTGCGCTCCATTGAATACAAATAGTGCGATCAATATGAGCATCGGATTCCCAAAAAATCCCAGCACCGCCAAGGCGCATGCCAAGACTTGGCCGATCCTTCCGGCAATTTGCGTAGCAGTGAGATGGCTGAGTTTCATTGCCAAGAGCGCTCTGAGGACACGCCCACCATCCATCGGGAATGCGGGAAGCATATTGAAAATAATTAATCCACAATTCACGACAAGCAGATTGTGAAGCATGATCCGCCCCGTGCTATCTGGGCCTGCTAGAACCCCCCCCGTGAGCGCCAAGATAGCTGTCAATATGAGCGCGATCGCCACATTCACAGCGGGTCCTGCCACCGCAATCACGAGTTCGGTCGAGGGTTTGTCTGGGATGCTTTCCATGCGTGCCACGCCGCCGATTGGCAGCAAGGTGATATCCGGCGTGCGAATACCATATCGTCTTCCAGCCAGTGCGTGTCCAAACTCATGAAGTAGCACACACACAAAAAGCGCTGCGATAAAGGAAACCTCGCCAACTGCTCCCGGCCACCCAGCATCCCTCCAACCAGAGTATCCAAAAAGCGCTGGGAGAAGCAAAAAAGTGACGTGAATTCTCACATCAATTCCGGAAATTCTGGCTATGCGATAAGACCATTTCATAAAAAATTGATTTGCGGATGCTTGGAATCTCATAAAATCGACTCAGACGCGTTTTATCGCGCCGGCATTCCACAATCACAATTCACCATATCGAAAGAAAAGAAAATGTCCCTTTCCACTCCCAAAGTTCTCGTGGCTGATCCGGTCTCCCAAAGCGGGGTTGACGAACTCTCCGCTGGCGGCACGCTCGAGGTCGTCGTCAAGACCGGTCTGCCTGAAGCCGAGATCATCAAAATTATCCCTGAGTTTTCTGCACTCGTCGTCCGCAGTCAGACCAAAGTCACGGCCGCCGTGCTCGAAGCTGCAACCAATCTCAAGGTAGTCGGTCGGGCTGGGGTGGGGGTTGATAATGTGGATGTGGACGCCGCGACGCGCCGAGGCGTCATCGTCATGAACACGCCTGGCGGGAATACCATTTCTACCGCTGAGCATGCGTTTTCGCTGCTTGTCAGCATCGCGCGCAACATCCCACAGGCTGATGCCAGCATGAAGGCTGGTCGCTGGGATCGGAAAAAATTTGAAGGTGTCGAACTTTACAACAAGACCCTCGGCATCCTTGGCATGGGCCGCATTGGCACCGAACTCGCGCGCCGCGCCATGGCTTTCGGCATGCGGGTGCTCGCTTATGATCCGTACCTCGCGGTGAGCCGGGCCCGGAGTCTCCAAGTCGAGCTGGTCGAGGACATCGACACGCTTCTTCCCCAAGTTGATTTCATCAGCATGCACATGCCGCTCACCGATGAGACGCGTCACATGCTGGATGCACGCCGCTTGGCACTCTGCAAAAAAGGCGTTCGTATTGTGAACTGTGCTCGTGGTGGCCTCGTTGCCGAAGCAGCCCTTTACGATGCCCTCAAGTCCGGCCATGTCGGAGCTGCTGCCCTCGATGTTTTTGAAGTCGAGCCGCCGCCTGCCGAGTTTCCGTTGCGAGAACTTTCAAACATTGTCTTCACCCCGCACCTTGGCGCCAGCACCGCCGAGGCTCAGGAAAATGTCGGGATCGAGATTGCTCAAGCGATTCGCGCCGCTCTGCTCGATGGCGAAATTCGCAATGCTGTGAACATGCCAAGTATTGACGCCAAGACCGCACTCGTTGTGAAGCCTTACCTTACTCTCGGTGATAAATTGGGACGCTTCGTGGCGCAACTCGCTCCAAAGCGCAATGACCGCGTTGTGATCACTTACGGTGGCAAGGCGATCGAGATGCCCACGGACGCGATCAGCCGAGCTATCCTCACTGGATTCCTCAAGCACGCCGGCGGCGAGGAGGTGAATAGTGTCAATGTTCGCAGCATGGCATCCACCATCGGCCTCGATGTACAAGAGGTCCGCTCCAGCGAGCAGACCGATTTCAATGAGTGGCTTCACGTGGCTGTCTTCAGTGGAGACACCAAGGTCTCGCTTGGTGGCACATTCTTCGGGGCAAAAAATGACCCGCGTATCGTGCGGGTTAATGGCAATCCTGTGGAAGTCACGCCTTCTGGTGTTGTCCTGATGCTCGAAAACTGCGACCGCCCCGGCATCGTTGGCCATATTGGCACGCTGCTTGGAACCGAGAAAATCAATATCGCCAGTATGAGTCTCTCCCGCACAGAGCAGGGTGGGCGAGCCCTCACGCTGTTAAACCTGGACAGCATGCCGGGAGCGGATGTGCTCGCCAAACTCTCGTCGGACGCGGACATCTACAGTGCCCGCGTGATTGCTCTCTGATTTTGCAAAAGCGGGCCAGGCCGCCATGGAACAAACCGAGGCCATCCTCATCCGTAAGCAAGTATGGAGCGACACCAGCCTCATCACCACTTGGCTTACGAGCAGCCATGGCAAAATTACCGCCATGGCCCGCTCGGCTCGGCGTCCGGGAAGCGCCTTTGCCGGGCGCTTGGATTTTTTTCATAAGGCCGAGATCGGCTACTCACATCCCAAGCGGGGATCGCTGCAAACGCTCTGCGAGGTGCGGCTCATCGAGGTTTTCGCTACCACCTCTGCGGCGAATCTTTTCCTGTGTGGTTATTTTGCCGAGCTCATCGATCTTGCGACCGAACCGGGTGAACCATTTCCTGAAATCTATGATCTCTTCGCGCGAGCCACGGCGCACCTCAGTAAGTCGCCTGCCACGTCACGCGCTCTGGAGTTTTTTGAGAGCGAACTCTGTCGTCTTCTGGGTATTCACGATGGCACGACTTGTGCGAAGGCGGCGATTGAAACCTATTGCGGCCGCATCCCTTCCTCGCGTATTGCTGCAGTGCAATTGTTGAACTCTCGCACCATGCCGTGAATAGAATTTTTCAGCAAACCCTGCTCCTTGCTTTTATCGCCTCATTCTGCCTGCCGCTCACCGGCTGCCTTGGCCCGAATATCCGAGGCTATAAAACCAAGGCTTACACGATCCGCGGTATCCGTTATCATCCGATGCAGCCTCGCGAGGCACTCGGCCATTTGGAAACCGGCGTGGCATCCCATTATTCCGAACATTTTCTGATCTTTCCCGGCAAGACATCCACCGGTGAGAATCTCTGGCCATGGACCCGTGTCGCAGCTCACAAGACACTCCCCATACCATGTGTCATCCGCGTAACCAATCTCAAAAACGGGCGGAGCACCAAAGTCCGTGTCAACGATCGGGGGCCATTCATCGCCGGCCGCATGCTGGATGTGACCAAACCCGTCGCCGATGATCTCGGTTTTACGAAACAAGGCCTCACGAACGTAAAAATCCAAGTCCTCAGCGTCGGGGACCGTTCGTATCGAATCAGGTAACCCACACCATCAATCAAACCATGACAAAACCCAAAATCGCCCAAAAATCCCCTGCTCCCGTCCAGGTCGTCGCTGGCAAGACCTACTACTGGTGCTCCTGCGGAGAAAGTAAGTCTCAGCCTTTCTGTGATGGCTCGCACAAAGGCAGCGGCTTTAGTCCAGTTCCCTACACTGGGGAAAAAGACGGAATCGTTTATTTTTGCGCCTGCAAGCAAAGCTCCAACGGTGTGCTCTGCGATGGCTCACATAAAGCGCTATCCTAAGATCAAGCAGGATTCACTTTTCTCCAGAGCAACTGGGCAAAACTTGCCCCTTTATTGCTCCTAAGGCAGTCTGCTTCTCACAAAATCAGGCTGGCACAGCGGATGCTACGTATTGTAGTACTATGGTCGAAGGAATTTATACTAACGCCGCTTCGCTTTCGGCTCTGGAGCGCTGGCAACAAACTATCTCACAGAACCTTGCGTCAGCAAATGTGGCTGGATTCAAAAAAGCCAATTTCGCCATCGAAAGCGATGAGAAAAAGAACACGGAATACGCCCCAGACGGCTTGACCGCAGCCCGCCACTCGGGAGGCATTCCCTCCCAAACGACGAGCGTCAATTTCTCCGCTGGCGACATGAAGGCGACCGGAAAAAATACCGATTTTGCGATTGAAGGCCCCGGTTTTTTTCAAGTTCAGAATTCTAACGGAAAAAACCTCTACACGCGCGATGGGGAATTTCATATCAATCAGGATAATACACTGGTAACTAAAGAGGGTCTCCCTGTTCTCGGCGATGGTGGTCCGATCACGGTTGACCCCGAAAAAGGCGCTCTTGTGGTTGCAAGAGATGGTTCCATTTCGCAAGGCGACAACCTTCTGGGTCGCCTAAACCTCTATGATTTTGACGATCCGGACCAACTCACCCGCGTCGAGGGAGGTTTTTTTGAACCCCCAGAAAGTGTGGGCAACCCACAGGCGCTGGAGCAGGTCTCCATCACCCAGGGTTCCATCGAATCCAGCAACGTCATGCCAATGGCCGAGCTTGTGAACCTCATCGCCGTTTCGCGTGCCTACGAGGCTTCTCAACGTTCTGTCACCTCGCACGACGATCTCATTTCCAAAGCCATCAATTCACTTGGCGCAACCGCCTAACCCTAAAAGACCATGTCCACTCTAGCCCTTCGAGCCGCTTCCACAGGAATGGAAGCCCAACAGATGAACCTGAATACGATTGCGAATAACCTCGCAAACGTGAACACGACCGGTTTCAAAAAGAACAAAATCGAGTTCCAAGACATGCTCTATCAAAAAAAGCGCGAAGTCGGCTCAGAGCAGGGAGCGGGAAACCTCACTCCGACATCCGTCGAAGTCGGTAACGGAACACGCGTCGTCTCGACGGCAAAAATTTACACCCAGGGCCAACTCAGTCAGACCGGTGAAAAAATGGACGTTGCGATTCAAGGTGATGGATTTTTCGAGATTCAACGACCCGACGGCACCACCGCTTACACCCGCGATGGCGGTTTCAAACTCGGATCCGATGGTCGTGTGGTGACCAACGATGGATTGCCCGTTCTGGGTGGCTTCCAGCCGATTCCGGTGGACGCTCAAAATGTCACGATTTCATCCACCGGTCAGGTGACTGTCGATACCCCCGGCGGTCAGCAGAATTTCCAGCTTCAGCTTGTTCGTTTCAACAATCCTGCCGGGCTGCGCAGCGCGGGCGGCAATTTATTCGATGAGACACCCGCAAGTGGCGCTCCAAACCTCGGTAATCCGAGCGAGGCGGGATTCGGTTCCCTCTTGCAAAACCACCTCGAGACCTCCAACGTGAACGTAGCCGAGGAAATGGTGAATATGATTACCGCCCAACGCGCATATGAGGTGAATGCGAAGGCGATCCAGTCCGCAGATCAGATGATGGAGCAGGCAAATAACCTCAAGCGTTGATGAATTTTCTTTCCGTAATTCTATTCCTGACAGTGGTTGCCGCCTCCGTGCAGGCTGCCGATCTCGGGGGGATTACTTCACCGCTCGCCAACGCCCCGGTGAATCCGATTACGGCGACTTTTCAAAAGCCCGACCAAGCCGCTCCCGCCGTGGTCACCTCGGTCGGCACGGTCACTATCGGCGAGCGTGAAATTCTCGCCGCCCTGCAGCGTGAACTCATCGCCCGATATTCGCTGGAAGGTGATCTCAAACTATCCCTCACCCAAGAGTGGAAGCCGATCGAAATTCGTCATGGTCGCGATTGGAAACTCCTCATCGACCAAGCTCCCCAAGGTGGCCTTTCCTCAAGATCCCAAGTTCGCTTTCACATCGAAGCCGGCGACAAACAAATCGGTTCCTGGCAAGAAAGCCTACGCGCCTCTCTCTGGCGTCCGGTCTGGATTGCCACCCGCCGCCTTGACCGTGGAGCCATCCCGGATTCCGCATCCTGCGCTTTGAAAAATATAGACACATTGGCGGAAAATCTTTCCTTCCTTCCTGCAGATACCGACCTCTCGATCTACGAAATGGCTCAAGGCGTAGGGCAAGACCGCCCGCTCACCTCGCGCGATCTCGTGCTCAGGCCCCTTGTGAGGAAAAACCAACTCGTGGATGTGATCGTGTCTGAGGGGTCATTGAATATCTCTATGAAGGGTCTCGCACTTGGCACGGCTGGTGCTGGGGAAATGGTAGCCATCCGAAATGTTGATAGTCGCAAGGATTTTCAAGCAAAAGTCGTCGGAGCCAATACCGTCCAAGTCAAATTTTGAGTTCAACTATGAAATTTTCTTCCGTATCCCTGCTCTTTATCTCCTCTTTTTCCGCCCTTGCTCTCACGGGAAACATGGCGCGCGCCGGCTCGCTGTGGCTCAAAGATGGGTCCAACGAGCAGAGCATGTTTGCCGACAAAATCGCGCGCAATATCGGTGATATCCTCACGATTGTCGTTTCGGAAGATACCTCTGCGCAGCAGACCGGCCGAATCAAGACCTACGAGAATACTCAAGGAGGAACGGGCATTTTCCCTGCACTCAACGCGACATTGAACGGCTTCGTACAAGCCCTCCCAAGCTGGCTGAGCAAGTCAACGAGTGGCAGCGTAGACGAGAACGACGTGACCATTCCAACCCTCGACATCGCGGCCAAAAGCGAATGGAACGGCGGTGGCGATACGCAAAATACCCTCACGATCACGAACCGCACGGCTGTGACAGTGGTCGATGTCCTGCCAAACGGTAACCTTGTTGTGGAAGGCGCGAAGATTATTCGCGCCGGTCAAGAGTCCCAGTACGCCTACATGCGTGGCATCGTTCGTCCTATCGACATCGCATCCGATAATACCATTCCTTCGACTAAAATTGCCGATGCCCAGATCGAGTTCATTCCCGAAGGTGAGTTATCTGACGCCCAGAAGAAGGGTTGGCTCGTCCGTATCTGGGATAAAATCAGGCCGATGCCTTAATTTTTTAAAATACCGTGAAAAAGCTCGCTTTCATTTCCTTATTTTCAGCCCTCTTGTCCAACCAACTCCCAGCGCAGGTTGGAGACTCCTCGCCCATCACGCTGAACTACTCCGGCGGTTCCCGCATCAAGGACCTCATTGATGTCGAAGGGGCGCGGGATAACCAATTGAATGGCTATGGCCTTGTCGTCGGCCTTGCCGGCACGGGCGATAGTAAAATCGATTCCACCCTTCAGAGCATTGCGAATGCTTTGAAATCCTACGGAATCAATGTGCCTCGCGACGCCATCAAGTCAGGCAATGTCGCAGCCGTGATGGTGACGGCCGATATCGGGGCATTTGCGAAACCGGGCTCCCGCCTTGATGTCACAGTTTCCTCGATGGGCGATTCCAAGACCCTCCAAGGCGGTGTTCTTCTTCAAGTGCCACTCCAGGGAGCTGACAAGACGGTTTATGCTGTGGCTCAAGGTCCGATCGCTGTTGGCGGCTTCCTTGGGGGCCAAGGAGGTCCTGGTGGTGCCACGGTGCAAAAAAACTTTCCGACCGTTGGCACGATCCCCAACGGTGCCATTGTGGAACGTGAAGTGCCCGCCCAGATCGTTCAGAATGGTTCCATGAATCTCAACCTGCGCGAAGCGGATTACATTTCCGCCGCGCGCATGGCGGAGGCCATCAACCGCGTTTTTCCTAACACCGCTGTGGCCCGCGATGGACGTACAGTGAACGTCAATGTGCCGCCTGAGTACAGTTCCTATGAGGTCAATTTCCTCGCCAGTCTCGGAGGTATCGAACTCGAGCCGGATTCCGTCGCACGAGTTGTGATCAATGAACGCACCGGCGTGATCGTGGCCACATCCAATGTCCGCGTCTCGAAAGTAGCCATCAGCCACGGATCGCTTACGATTTCCATCGCTTCCACACTCACAGCCAGCCAGCCGAATGCCCCGCTCATAGGCAGTGGTGCCGGCCAGACTGTCGTTTTGCCCAGTACGACTACTGGTATCGATGAGCAAAAAGGCTCTTTCAAAGTCGTCGAGGAAGCCCCGACCATTGAAAAGGTCGCCACTGCCCTCAACGCCCTTGGTGTTTCCACCCGCGACATGATGTCGATCTTTCAAACCATGAAACGCGCTGGAGCGCTCCAAGCCGAACTCGTCTTAAACTAATTATGGACATCTCAGCCCTCACTCCCAAAACACTGCCAAGTCCCACACCTCTGACTCCCAACTTTCAAACGGCGGCAAACGGCAAAATTTCCTCACCTGATGATGCAAAAATTGCCGACTCCTGCAAACATTTCGAGGCGATCCTCTGGCGCAGCATGCTTGAAAAAGCGCTCCAACCCATGATGAATAATGACCAAGCTGGAGCAGATAAAACTGGCACTTACAACTACTTCCTCACAAATGCCATCTCCGAGTCCGTCAGTGGAGGGGCAAATGGCATATCCTCGCTCCTCCAAGCCCAACTTTTAAAAAAACCTCAATCCGTTTAAAATTATGAACATACAAGTGAATTTTAAAGAGATCGTCTCCGCACTTCAAAACGAACTTCAAGAGTACGGCGGGCTTCTCCACCTCTTTGATCGCCAGCAGCAGTGCATCGTTCACCAAGATCCCACAGGATTTTTGGACATAAATATGGATGTGGACGAGCAAATAGCGAAGCTCACACAAATCCGCTACAATCGTGAGGAACTCGTTCGCCAGTCGGCTGTTGTAGCTGGAAAACCTGAGGATATTACCCTCTCCGCACTCACTCATAGCTTCCAACCCGAGCATCAACCGCTCCTCAAGGCCCTCATTGACGAAATCAATGACCTAATCACCCGCACCCAGCGCCGCACCCGCCAAAACCGGATGCTTCTGGCCCAGTGCGTGGAGTCGGCACGACAATTGCTGGCAGTAAGAAACCCCGGAGCTATGCCAGGAACATACGGGGCCCACGGACAGGTAAGAACAACATACACTCAGGATAAATACACCGCGGCTGTCGCCTGACGAGATCAGGTCAAGTCGCCTTGAAAACTTAACAAGGAAGTTAAAATTATGTCAGGCCTCATCGGATCACTCCAAAACAGCAGCGGCGCCCTCCGCGTCCATTCTAAAGGTCTTGAAGTCGCAGGAAAGAACCTCGCGAACATCAACAACCGGGGATACTCCAAGGAACGCGTAGAAATCGGTGATCGCGGCTCCATCGAAACCGGTGTCGCTTTTGAAAGTATGGGCGTCGAAGCCATGGGCCTCCGCCAAAACCGCGATGCGCTCCTCGATAAGAGCGTGATGCGGGAAATCACTTCCACCAGCTCGCTTGAGGCTGCCAAAAGTGTCCTCGAAAGCGCCGAGATTGCCCTCGGCCAGTTCCTCGACCGCACCAAAGACTCGACCTCCATTCAAAATGCCTCCGGCGCCAGTGGTGGTGGCATCAGCGATGCCCTCACAGATTTCTTCAACGCCTGGGAAAGTTTTTCCGTCAAACCCAATGATTCCGGAGAAAAACAGCTTCTCATCGCTAAGGCTCAAATCTTAGCCGATAAAATCAACGCTACAGACACGCACCTTGCTCAGGTTCAATCGGATGCTGACGCGCAGTTGGAGACCGATATCGGCGTCGTCAACGATTTGCTCGCGGAGATAGCTAAAACGAACGAATACATCGCCAAAGCGGAACTAGTAAAACCATTCTCCGCTGTTGACCTCCGCGATCAACGTCAAGCCAAGCTTGAGGAGCTCTCCCAGTATATCGACGTTCAATTTGCGCCAATTACTCCCGACGGTCTTGGACAAATCACCGTAACTTCCAACGGTGTTGATCTCATCAATGGCAAGTCCGTGCTAGGGAACTACGAATACAACGATTCGACACGCAAGTTGAGCTTCAAACTTACAGGAGCCACGACTAGTACGGAATTTACCGACGCGACGCTTCCGAATGGTAAACTTGCCGCTCAAATTCTCGCCTCCACAGGCGACGTTCAAAAGGCGAGGGATGAAACCGAGACACTCGTCACCAATCTCATCAGCTCGGTGAATGACATTTACAAAGGGGTCACTTCTTCTCAGCCTCAGCCCAAGTTTTTTCTGACCCCTACAAGCGGTTCATTGATTGCATTCAACTCGACCGACATCAATGCGAATACTCTCAAGGGATCAGCCCGAGTGGGAGCTAATGACATCGCATTGCAAATTGCAGGGCTCGGAAGCAAGCCGATCGCTGGTCTTGGAACGAATGTTACGTTTGTAGCCCACTTTAACAAAACCGTCACGACTCTCGCTCAAGAACTCAACACGACGAACATTCGTCTGGAAGACCAGAAACTCAGTCAAGAAATGGCTTTGAATAGCCGCGACCAATACAGCGGTGTATCGCAAGACGAGGAAATGACGGACATGATGAGATTCCAAAGGAGTTTCCAAGCTTCGGCACGCCACATCAATGTCATCGACACTCTTCTCGAACAAGTTGTCAATCGCCTCGGAGTAGGCTAAGAAAGTAAAAAGCCATGAGAGTCACATTTAATACCTTCCCAGATACTCTGCTCGGACGCCTTCAGTCCTTGGGTGGAGAGCAGAATAAAGCCCTCACCCAACTCAGCACCGGCCAACGCATCGCCGCTCCGAGTGATGACGCCCCCGCCATGCAGCGCATTCTCAACCTGCGCGTGGAAAAAAAACAAAACCAGCAGTACTATCGCAATGCCACGGACGGGATGGAAGTCAGCAAGGTTACTTTTGCTTCTCTCGAACAAATCAAAGATCTCCTCGTTCGCGCCTCCGAGCTTGCCGCAAATGTGAGTGGAGCATCCTCCGGGCAGGAGTTCACTGCCAAAGCCACCGAGATCGATCAGCTCGTGAAACAAGGGCTGAATGTTGCGAATACAAAACTTCGTAATAACTACCTGCTTGCGGGAAACGCTGCTGGGACCGGAGTGGATCCCTTTGCCTTGGATGCTTCCGGTAAAGCTATCTACACGCCGGATACGCCAACTGCTCAAACAGATGCCACCGACACTCCAGAGATGCATATTGGTGAAGATACCACGATTTCCGCCTACGCTGTTCCAACCGAGAACAGGCAAGTTCGTGACCTTTTGAATAACATGATTGCTCTCCGAGACGCGATGAATTCAAAAGATTCTGCCAGTGTCATCGCTCTCCGGGATGATCTCGCTGCGCAAGAAGATTTGATCCTCTCCTCGCTTTCCCGAGCTGGAACCACTCAGTATCGCCTCGAGACTGCGATGAAAGATTTGGAAGTCCGCTACGAAGGCACAGAGAAGCTTATTTCCACCGATGCTGACGTCGATTTTGCTGAAGCCACTGTTCGCTTGAACCGTGCTCAGATGGCCTATCAAGCGGCGATCCAGAGCGGCGCGATGATTCAGAATAATTCTCTGCTCGACTATCTGCGCTGATTTCTTTAGCTAATCTCCATCATGCTCGTAGAAGCCTCGATTTCGGGTCAGCAGGAATTTGTTCCTGATGCAACGAATAACCAATTTTACATGCCCGAAGGCCTCATCGGCCTTCCGGATTTCAAAAAATTCCAACTCATAGTTGACCCCGAAAGTCTCCCTTTCGTTGTGCTCTGCGCGGTCGAAGGCGATGAAATCCAGATTCCGGCTGTCGAGCCAGTCGGTCTTGTTGAGAACTATCGGCTTGATATTGGAGATGCGGATGCCGAATTCCTCGGACTCGTGGGCGATGATGCGAATCCGCTCATTCTCAACGTGGCAACGATCAAATCCTACGAACCACAGAAGGTAACTCTCAATCTGGCGGCTCCCATCCTCGTAAACCGTCGCACACGGGTCGGCAAGCAAGTTGTTTTGCTCAATTACCAAAGCTACTCGACGACTCACGTCCTGATTGACGAAACGGCCTAGGCATCAAAAGAAAGACCTCACCGATGCTTACTCTTTCCAGAAAAATTAACGAAACGATTCAGATTGGAGACAATATTGTTCTCATCGTTAAGCGTATCGATGGTGACAATGTGCGGATCGGAATTGAAGCTCCCAAGACCATTCCCATCTACCGAGGCGAAATCTACGAGGAAATCAAAGCTCAAAACCTCGAGGCCATCCGTAATCCCCAGACTTCGCTCACAAAGCATAATCTCGGCAAACTTCGCCTCGCCGCCCAAGCTGCCCGCGAAGCCGCCGCCCGCAAGGTCAGCGGAACGCCCCCAACCGAGTAGCGCGGACGTTTCAGACAGGATGGTCCGCCTACGGAATTGCATCTCCGTGGGACAATGCAGCATCAACCAGATTGAGAGGAAATGTTCTGCCGATGTGAATGGCGTTTTTTTCATTTTCTCCCTCTGTGTCCTCCGTGTTCTCCGTGGTAAAATAAGATCCTCCCGGCATCGCAGGGATTCGGGATCAATCCAAAAACTTTTTACTCCCGTGCGGGGCAAAGCGGCCGATATTTGCTTTTGGGCTTCGCCTGTCACGGGTCGACTCATCCATCGGCAAGAACCCTGCATTTCCCGAAGCGAAGGAAACCATGGCCATCCCGCGATGCCGAAAGTGCGCAGTGACCTCGCGCTCGTTGATGCCGTAAAACTCCTCAATCATGGGATTGCGAGCTGAGGCCGGTCTCTGAAAAGTATTAACCTGCGCCGAGGTGAAGAACACCACCACCTGTGAGGGGTCGGAGAGCGCCGTTTGCCTCATAAGTGCTCCAGTGCCCATGAAGCCTCCACCGAGAAGCGTGTTATAGCCTAGTCCGATATACCCATTCCGGTATTTCGGTTTGAATGCATTCCCACCCAGCGCAAAGCTCGGATCAGGCCGGAATCCCTTCGGTACATAGTTTGCCAGCGGGCCCTTTGTCGGATCAAAATCCCTCTGGCCTTCGGGACTGCTCACGCTAGTTGATGTTTCAAAACCCCACCACCATGTCGTCCCGGCACCATCTGCAGCATCGCTCTTCCGCCAGGGCCAGAAGGTATAGTTGTTGTCACCGAGATAGGCCATGCCGCCCGCTGCCAGTTGGCGAATATTGTTTGCTGACACTGCCAGCGACGAACTCGCGTAAGCTTGCTTCGCTGCCACAAAAACAATCGCTCCCAAAATGGTCACTATCGCCATCGACACCATGAGCTCCACCAGCGAGAAAGCAGCACCCCGTTTCTGCAAGGCACCACCACGCCCCCAAGAAGGGGGCATGCCCGTCCCGGCCGTGCAAGCAACGGATACCTTTGCAACGCCGGATCTCTTTTTGACAACCGCGCCAACCTCACCCTCTCTCGCTGCATGCGATGATTGAAAGGTCTCGGGGAGCAAGCCCGACTCCGAGCGCATCGCCACGAGCCCTCGTGGTGCAGCTGTAACAAAGGCGTTCGAAGGCCGGTGGCAGCAATCCATGTCCGGGTCGGGGCGCACCCGACTGCACCCCGGGCGGGTGCACACCCCGAGAAAAAACGCACAGAACCCTTCATCAAAACCCCAACTCTTTGAGAAAATGTTGTTACTCCGGTTTTCCAGGTCGGCCCCGCAGACCAGATCAAAAAAATAGCCGTGCAACCTCCTACGCATTGCCTCGCCGTTTCAACACGAGCAAGCCCAGCGCTATTGCCACAAGAACCACCACCGATGGCTCGGGAACCGAAACCGCGTCCGGCTGCAGGATCGCGCTTGTAGCAGAACCCGGAGCAAAGTGAAATGCGTCCCACGACCCATCCACCAATTTACGATCCGAAGCGCCAATCGGCGAACTAAACCAACTGACAGAAGAATAGGTCGCCGACCCTGAAGTATTGTAGGTGAGGACCGTTGGATCTGCCCAATTGGTATAATCGAAATTCCCTCCGAAAATGCTATATGTCCAATACCCGGACGACCAATCCGCTTGGCTGCGAGTGGTGATACCATCCTGAAAGCTCATCGCATAAATTGCATCTCCGAAACCATACCGCACAATCGAAAGCGTCATGCGACTATCCGCACCGCTGGAAGTCTCTAAAACCGCGCTGGGGTCGCCATCTGGCACCACGGTCGTCTGGCCCGCAATCGCTTTCAGCATGCCGATACCCGTCGCATTCCCACTCCACCGATACCCCCACGCCAGCGAGGCAGGCGTGCCACCATCATTCCATTGCAGCACCAGCGCCGATCGATTTTCCCCGCTCCCCGTCCAGAACTGTATGTCACTAAAACTCTGCACCAACTGCGCCTTCGCCCCGAGGGCGCCAACTACGAGCAGCAATGCTGCCAATTTGATTTTCTTCATTTTATTGTCCTTCTAAAAAACACGGGGATGTCAAAGGACAATCCCTTCCCCCGTTTTTTGAAAGGACTACCCCCGTCACGTGCAGTCATGCGCTGCCCGCGCACCGATTTCAGGTGCTGTGCGGTTTTCTCCGCCGGTTCGAACCCGGACTTTGACCTTTGCGCGACAGTGAGGGACTTTCACCCTTGCTTTCCTAGGCCGGCGGATTGGTTGAAATGTAAAAAAGAACGATCCGATAAGCTCGGAGTGCCCAGAAAAATTGGCATTCGTCGGGTGTCCCGTCAACAACAAAAGCGGAGGCTTTGTCTTGCATGCCTGAATCCCTCAGAACGGGTCGTCATTATCTTGAGGAGTCGGAGTGCTCAAGCCGCGCGTCGGAAGATTGACATCCCATGCCTCAAAAAGGGACTCTGGGACTTCGCGAAGGAATCGAGACGCCGAGAAGAATGTCTCTCCATAGCCAGTGCCGATGCGGGCTTCTGGGTAGGTGAGGTAGAGTTCATCCATGCATCGGGTAATGCCGACATAGAAGAGGCGGCGCTCCTCCTCCAAGCCGCGTGGGTCTTCGATGCTCCGGGTGCTGGGAAACATCCCATCGGCAAGCCAGATGAGGAAGACAACGCGCCACTCCAGGCCCTTGGCCTGATGGAGTGTGGAGAGGGTGACTTTGTCCGTCTCGGCAGCATTGGCGAAGGCATCAGCCGTCTCCAATCCACCCAGCAAGGCAAGCTGGGAAAGGAAGTCGGACGTGCTTTCAAATTGTCCTGCGAATTCCTGTAGGGTTATGAGATCCTCGTGGCGGGCATCGTAATTCGGAAACTTCTCCTTCATGTAGTCCTCGTAAATGGCGAAGAGGACGCAGGAAATCATGTCGGCGGGTTTCATTGGTCCCGTAGCAGGAGCTAGGTCGCTGAGTGTGTGCACAAATTGATCCCACGACTTTTGGGCTTTGGCAGGAACCTTGAGTGGGGCGAGATCCGCGAACTGGGTTTTTCCTGCGAGAATCGCGGAGGACTTTTGCCAGAGCGTCTCGGCGGTTTTATTGCCAATGCCTGGCAGCATGCGGATCATGCGTTTGAAGGCCGTTTCATCGCGCGGGTTGATCGTGAATTTCAGAAATGCGGCGACATCCTTCACGTGCGCCTGCTCAAAAAAACGGAGCCCACTCGTGATGCTGAAGGGAATGCCGCGTCGGGTGAACTCGAGTTGCATCTCCATCGAGTGGTAGTGGGCTCGGTAAAGAACAGCGATATGCTCGAGTGGCACGCCCTCGGCGGAGAGTTCCATGATGCGCTGCGCAACGAAGGCTGCTTGCTGGGTGTTGGTTTGGAGTGCCACAAGCGCCGGCTTGATGGAATGAGGCTTGCGGACCGGCTCGAGGTTTTTTGGAAATTGCTTTTCGTTCGTCAGAATGGCGGCGTTGGCGATGTCGAGCACGCCAGGCACGCTGCGGTAGTTTGTTTCAATCTTGAAAACCTGAGCGCCCGGATGCATCTCGGGAAATCGGAGGATGTTTTCAAAATTCGCTCCGCGCCAAGAGTAGATGCTCTGGGCATCATCGCCCACGACCATCACGTTCCGATGGGTGGCGGCGAGGAGGTCGATGAGCTCGGATTGCAGCCGGTTGGTGTCCTGATACTCATCAACTAGGATGTGCTGGAATTGGCGCTGGTATTGAGCGGTCACGTCAGGACAGGTCAGCAATAACTCGAGCGTCTTGGCCAAGAGGTCGTCGAAATCCATCGAGTTCGCCTCTTTTTTTCGTGACTCATAAGCCGTCTGGACGCGTTCGATGTCCTGTGCCAGAGGAATGAAGTAGCGGTATTTTTCTGTCAGTACCTTGGAGATCGGCGTGCCTGTATTGATCGAAAAGCTAAAGATATCTGAGAGCACACCGGCCTTGGGGAATCGCTTGTCGGTTGAAACAATGCCCTCGCGATCGACTACGGAGGAGATCATGTCCTCGGAATCCTCGCGGTCCATAATCGAGAAACCTTGGCGAAAACCAACCGCCTCAGCATGGCGACGCAGGATGCGGTTTCCGATCGAATGGAACGTGCCTCCCCAGAGTCCATCGGCCGCCCCGGGGATCAGATTGTGCACACGCTCGGTCATTTCGCGGGCTGCCTTGTTTGTGAATGTGAGGAGGAGAATGGATCGGGCGGGAATGCCTTGCTCGAGAATCCATGCCACGCGGTACGTGAGAGTGCGGGTTTTCCCGCTGCCTGCTCCCGCAATGACCAAGGCAGGCCCGCCGGGATATGTCACCGCAGCCAGTTGCTGGTCGTTTAATTCAGCCGCATAATTAATGCCGCTGACAGAGGCGGGTTCGGGTTGCAGTGTGTAAGAACGAGACACGCGGGGATTTATTCTTGCGAAATGCGCAGCGCGCTCAGTTTGGATTGCGGAATATTGAGCCCATATGCAAGGAGCTTGGCGGACTCATCGGCGATGCGCACCTTGGTGCAGCCGAGCATGACGGCAATGACATCGCGTCCGTTGTAGGACCCGCTCGAGATCAGGCAATGCCCGGCGAGTTCGGTGTAGCCTGTTTTCATTCCATTGCAGAACGAATAGGTGCGGAGAACGCGGTTGGTATTCCTCAGTGGCACGACAGTTCCCGAGCTGAACCGGAAGTTGTAATACCGGGTCCTCATGATTTCGCGGAGGGTTGGATTGCGGTATGCCATGCGGGCGACACGGGCCATGTCGCGCGCGGTCGAGTACTGGCCTTTTGCCGGGAGACCATTCGGATTTTCAAAATTCGAATCCGTTCCACCGAGGTTGCGCACGCGCTGCGTCATTTTATCAGCAAAGGCGCTCAGGTTTCCGGCATTGTCCCGGGCGAGGGCGCGCGCGACATCGTTGCCGCTTTTCACGAGAAGCGCGTTGAGTAATTGGAGCCTCGAGTAGCTTTGGCCGGGTTTGACATTGATATTTGTTGGCTCGCAGTTCGTGTCGGCAGCTTCAATTTGCACTTTCTCTTCGAGGTTCCCCGATTCTGCAACGATGAGTGCTGTGATGAGTTTTTGTGTGCTGGCTACTGGCCGCTGGGCTGTGTCGTTTTTTGTGTAGAGGACTTTGCCGGTATTGGCATCCACCAGAATGGCGGACTTGGCTGTAATCTCGGGAACCAGTGCGGATTGCAGCGGCAGGACGGCTAGGAAACAGAAGAATGCGGGAACTAGGCGGGATATCATATCGGTATGTTAAGGTTTTTTAGATGGTGTGCTTAATAAATTTTCTATGCGGGAATCTTTTTCAACTCCGAGTTCTACGGCCTTTTGATAGTGCCGACGGGCAAGCTCGATGGCGGGTGGTTTTTCCTCAAGGTAAAAAACGGCGAGATTGTAGTGGGCATCGGCATACGAGGGGTTGAGTTCCACAGCGCGGCGGAGCTCGTTTTGAGCCGCATCGATCCATCCTCGGCGGCCCATGACCACACCAAGAAAATTCCGAGTTCTTGCATTCAGAGGATCCTGAAACATGGCTTGCGACAAGGCGGCAAGGGCGGCGTCCGGCTCATTTCGGTCCATGTAAATCATCCCGAGTGTCAGCCAGGCGGGGGCCAGCTCCAGTCGCAGGCGTACCGCCTTTTTCAGAAGTTCCTCGCCTTTATCCGGATGGCCTAAGTAGAACTCCACCATGCCGAGATTGACGAGTCCCATTAGGTTCTCTGGCTCTAATTTCAATACGCGGTTGTACGCGTTTCTCGCTGTTTGATATTCCTTGCGTTCAAAGGCGACATTCCCTTCGGCAATGGCTTCGGTAAGTACTGCGGGAACGATTTGCTTTTCTTTTTCGGCAGCTTGGACGAGATGCGTGAGTCCAAGAACGCCTGCGGCTAGGAGCCCGTGAGCGGTGGCTCGGCAGATCATTCTCCGGAGAGTTCCTTTGATCGCCTGCATGCCGCACGAACTGCCTCGATAAATGCCGAACGGACTCCGCAACTCTCCAGCTCACACAGAGCAGCTGCCGTTGTTCCACCCGGGCTGGTCACCATTTCCCGCAGGACCGCTGGATGCTCAGCAGTTTCCTTGGCAAGTTCCGCTGCTCCGAGAACGGTTTGGATGGCGAGTTGGCGGGCCATATCTGTTGGCAGGCCGCAGGAGACTCCTCCATCTGTGAGCGCTTCGATAACCAAAAAAATGTAAGCCGGTCCACTTCCGCTGAGGGCTGTGACGGCATCGAGGAGCTTTTCTGCAACACAGGAAACGACTCCCACGCTCGCAAAAATCGCATCAGCACAGGCCTTGTCAGCTTGGGTCATATTCGCCGCACCGCTGAATGCTGTGGCTGCACGGCCGATGAGGGCGGGTGTATTTGGCATGGCGCGGATGATCCGGCTTTTGGGTGCCATTTTTGCAAGAGTGGAAAGGCTCAGGCCTGCTGCAATCGAGATGAGGAGTTTTCCTTCTAATGAGGACCCCGCTTGTTCGAGGGCTATGGCTGCCTCCTGGGGTTTAACGCAAAGAATCACCACAGGAGCTGCTGCGACGGCCTCCGGATTCGAAATGCTGATTCGCACCGACGTCGCACCATGGAGACTCTGCAAAATCTCGGCTTCCGGGCATGCAGCAATGATGTCTTCCGCATCGCACAGCTTTGCGCGCAACATTCCTTGAATGATGGCTGACGCCATTTTTCCAGCACCGAGAAATGCGTATTTCATGAGCAAACGCTAAAGGAGTACCTCGCGGAATGCAAAGGCTCTATTGATGCCATTTGCAAGTTCGCGCGCTGATCGGGGCATGGAGACAAACAAGTCACATTTTCGCTCTTGTCTTGAATCCCCGACCCTCGTAGCACAGGCCCCTCATGGACTCCAATACGCCGATAGTCTCGATTCAGGACCTCCGCAAAAGCTTCGATGAAACGCCCATTCTCAAAGGTGTGAGTTTTGCCATCGAGGAGGGAGATTTGGTTTCGATCATTGGGCCCTCGGGTTGTGGTAAGAGCACGATGCTCCGCTGCATCAACGGGCTGGAAATACTCGATTCGGGAGTCATCAGCGCTGCCGGAGCGAGCATTTCGAGAGAGCCCGGCGCTCCGCTGGATGCTGCTTTTGAACGACGTGCCCACGACCTCCGCCAGTGCGTGGGTATGGTTTTTCAGCAGTTCAATCTTTTTCCCCACCGCACACTTCTTGAGAACACCATGCTGGCCCCAATGACTGTTCGAGGGATGGCTCGCGAGGATGCAAAAAAAGCGGGACGGGCCTTGCTTGAGAAGGTCGGACTTGCCGAGTACGCCGGGCGATATCCGGCGAACCTCTCCGGTGGCCAACAACAGCGTGCCGCTATTGCCCGAGCTCTTGCCATGCAGCCCAAAGTCATGCTCTACGACGAGCCGACCAGCGCTCTTGACCCCGAGTTGGTTGACGAGGTCTTGCACGTGATGAAGGCCTTGGATGCCGAGGGCATGACGCAGATTGTGGTCACTCACGAGATGCGCTTCGCTCGCGATGCCAGCGACTACATCATTTACATGGAAGGCGGTCATATCGTGGAAATCTCCGACGAGGATGAAATCTTCGAAAACCCGAAAGACGAGCGCACGCGCCGATTTCTCCGGAGGTACATCTGATGAAAAAATTCAACTTGCTTCTTTTTTTAGCTCTCACATTCATCCTGCCCCACTCATCGCACGCCGAGGGCAAGCCCCTCCGCTGGGCGGCCGCGACAGATAGCAATGCGCCCTTTGCATTTTATGGCCCAGGCAACAAACTCACGGGCTTCGAGTACGAGGTCATCACGGCCGTCGCACGCGAGATGGGAAGGGAGACGGTTTTCGTTCCCAACGACTGGGATGGCCTGGTTCCCGGCCTCTCTCGGGACCTCTATGACTGTGTCATCTGCGGCATCGAGATTACCCCGGAGAAGTCTCAGGAGGTGCTTTTCACAAATCCCTACTATGTGACATATGAGCAGCTTGTTACGGCAAAAGGAGCTTCGCAGGTAAATGCCCTCGACCAACTCCAAGGCAAACAGGTCGGCACCCTCAGTCAGACTGCTTCCTTTAACATGCTCTCCGACACACGTGGAGTGATCGTTAAAACCTATGACGAGGAGGTCAATGCCTACGCGGACATTGTGCACGGAAGGCTCTTTGGCGTACTCCTCGATTTTCCTATTGCAAAATACTACGCTTTTGCGAATCCGAACCTGAGCTTCAATGGCCCTCCCTTCGGGCAGATTTCCTACGGCATTGCCACCTCCCGTGGCAATGCAGAGCTTGCGGCCGAAATCAATGCCGCTCTGGCTCAGGTCATTGCCAGCGGTGAAATGCGGGACATCCTCTCCCGTTGGGGGCTTTGGACGGACATGATGGCTGACACTTTTGGTCAACCCAAAGACCCCTCGCTGCCAGACACCGAGTATCGAGCCTTTGTTGCTGCCACGGCTGAGCAGCCGTCGCTCGTGAACCGCATCATTGGCTACGCCCGCTTCTGGCCGCTTTTGCTCAATGCGTCTTTGCTTACGATCGAGGTCAGCATACTCGGCATGGTTGGAGCCGTTTTGTTAGGATTCACCTTGGCCATCATGAGAGTTTACGGGCCATTCCCCGTGCGAATTCTAGCCGCTTTTTACATCGAACTCGTCCGAGGCACGCCTCTGCTCATCCAGCTCCTGATTCTGTTTTATGGGCTGCCGAATATTGGAATCAAACTCGAGCCATTTGTTGCCGGCGTTCTTGGCCTTGCCCTGAATTATGCCGCTTACGAGGCGGAAAACTACCGCGCTGGTCTTCTCGCCATTCCCAAAGGCCAGATGGAAGCAGCCCGAGCGCTTGGCATGACCCAGCAGCAGGGTCTCATCCACGTTGTCATCCCCCAGTCCTTCCGTCTTGTTCTTCCGCCAGTGACCAATGATTTTATCTCACTTCTCAAAGATTCATCGCTTGTTTCCATGGTTACGCTCGTTGACCTCACTGGTGCTTATAAGCAAATTGCCACACAGACGTTCGATTACTTTGGAGCCGGCCTGCTTGTAGCCGCATTTTATCTTCTCATCGGTCTGCCCTTCGTCCGCCTCGCCCGTTACACCGAGCATTGCTTGAATCCCGCTGGTCACTCAAGCGCGAAGCCGGCACGCTTTCAAAAGCAGCTAGGAAAATCCTGACTCTAGTTCATAACTCCCCCGTATGGACATTCCAACGGGCATTGATTACCTTGCGCCCGTGTTTAAAAACTACCGAAACTTCCAAGTCACACCGGTAAAGGCCCTCATTGGCCTAAATATTCTCGCTTTTGTTTTCGTTGAAATCCTGCCGCTACGGCAACAGGCGTTTGTTGATGATATCTTCGGTTTGAGTGGGGCAGGGGTGGGTCGTGGTATGCTTTGGCAATTTGTCACCTACCAGTTTCTCCATGAAGGCATCCTTCATCTCGCCGTAAACATGATGGGATTGTGGTTTACCGGAAACATCCTCGAGCGGGTTATGGGAGCTCGAAGTTTTGTCTTGCTGTACCTCCTTTGTGGCGTGGCAGGTGGCGCGTTGCAGCTGATATTTAGTTCCGGTCCTACCCTCATTGGAGCCTCTGGAGCGGTTTCGGGACTGGTCGCCGCTTTCTCCACCCTCTATCCAAGAATGCCCATCACCGCACTGTTGTTTTTTGTGATCCCCGTTCGCATGCAAGCCATGTGGCTCGGTATCATACTCGTCGGTCTCTCGCTCTTTTTTCTGCTTACCGGTCTTTTCGGAAACATCGGAAACGCCGCACACATCGGAGGCGCACTAGCCGGCTTTTGCTGGGTAAAATACCGACAACGCCACTTCCGCGTGGTTCGCTGATGTTTTCTAAGTGTGTTCCGGAACCGAATCGCTATTCGCTATTCGCTATAGCGGTGCACTTACCATACAGTTTCCCCTTCAATACCTTTGCAAGTATCGAACCACTGCAAACTTTAGAAATTTTGCTTCACCCGTGTCTACTTAAGAGAAGAAATGACGTAGAATAAAATTTCAAGTTGAAGCAATTGTGACCAGAAATAGGCTCGACGCATTGAAATGCGTAAGGTCTCCCCCGCCAAGGCAACCCATTATCTGGCAAGCGAAAATCCGGTTTTCAAGAAACATTGGCATTTAGGGATTTTCACTCCGCTTTGTGACCGGATAATCGAAATGGCCATCGAGGCTTGCCAAGCCATTTTTCAGGGGTACTAAAATGAATGAAGGCTACTTTGGACCCTTGAGGCGTGGAGTCGGAAAAATCTCTTTTCTGGCGTTGCATTTGCTGCTTGATGAACAATCAATAATCTATTTCTGTGTTTCTTAATTTCACTTAGGCTGTTAAATAATGAGCAAGATTTCCCGAATGGATGACTGTAGAGCTTTCCTCTTTTTTTTAGGCAGTCGCCCCCTCTACAGGGAAAAGCTTTTGTCTTCAAAGGAGCTCTTCTGCAGTCCTGATGCTCAAACCAATCTGGCTTCCTCCAGCAGGGCGATTCAAACGCCAATAGGCGGTTACGATGTCGCGGAATTTTTTTCCAAAAACAAGCTCACTCAGCAACCCGAGATTGTCCTTGTCAAAGCCGATGCTAGTGCGCGAAATCTCCCGTCAAATCTCAAGACTTTTAAATGCCCTCGGGTTCTTCTTGTTGGCGATACGCACCATATGGGCACGCCGATTCAGAAACTCTTGGCTTATGCGAAGCAGGAGGAATTCGATCGCATCATTTTTGACCACACTCGGCATCACGCACGGTGGTTTTTCGAGGCCGGTCTGAAAAATGTGCATTGGATACCAGCGCTGGATTTTACTTTTCATCCAAGAACCCCATCGCCAAATCCTAAACACCAATTTTCGTTTGTAGGTCAGGCGGGGAAATTCCATCCCTACCGATGTCGGGTCCTTGAGAGTCTACAAAAAGCGGGTCTCCCGCTGGAGATGCTTCGAGGAACGCCAGCGGAGGCGGCGGATATCTATGCAGATTCGAATGTAACGCTTAATGTCTCTCTCAACGGGGATTTAAATCTGCGCGTTTTTGAGGCCCTCGCCGCAGGTGGATTTTTGCTTACGGACAAGCTTTCGCCGTCCTCGGGTTTAGAACTCCTTTTTAAACCGGGTGAGGATATTGAGGTTTGGAGCAGCGTGGATGAATTGATCGAAAAAGCGCGATACTATTTGGACAATCCCGCTCAAGCGGATCGCATCCGCCGCAGCGGACAGCAGAAACTCCTCAAGTTTCACCATCCAGATGTCAAAATTCGCGAATTTTTTGAGCTGGTTTTCGAGGGTAAGGAAAATCCCTTGTATTCTTTGGAGGAGGAAGCAGTGAAGTCTCGCTCAAGCGTCCAGGGAGTGGATTTAGAGGTTGGCGTGGAGGCCTACGAGTTCTTCCAAGAGATGCATCGTACGATGCCGCTGCTGGTGGTTTGGGCGGCCGAAGAATCGCTCGATGCTGCCCAAGCATTTTTGGGAGATCTGCCCCGTGTCTTGGTGAACTCTGCAGGGGGCGCTATCCTGTTTCTTTCTGGCGCCGAAACAAAACCGGATGAAATGCTGACCTCCTTTGAGGGGATGTGGGTGATTGCACCCAAGGGTCTCTCCGAGCGCCTTAAAGAATGGGGATTCGTCGAGATTACCAACGGCGTTTATGAGTTTGCTTACTCCGCGTTGCGCTCTTTAAAACTTCTAGAAACAGCCAATGCCGAAAAAATCAAAGCAGACCTGCCGGAAATTTTGGATGCCTGCACACAGGCTTTTCAGGCACTGCTCGTCGCCGACAGGGCATTGGCTCTAGAGATTCCAGAAGTCTATCAAAATGCCCTCAAGCGAGCTTTGTTTCTGGATCGCAACTGTCTATCCGCTCTATTCCAGCTCGCAGATACGTGTCTTCAAGGCGGCGCTGAAGAGGATGCTGCTATTCTTTTGCACGAGGCACATCGCATCCAATCCTTACCTGTAGAAGTTAACACTTTGAGGGAAGAGTTGGAGCGCGAATTTGCAGCATCCAGTCACTTTGCTCAATACAAGGAAGCCATCTCTGGAGGCACACCACCGCCGCCAACCACTACATATTCCATTCTGGTTGTTACAAACCTTTTTCCTCCCCAAGAAATGGGCGGCTACGGACGAAAGATCTGGGAATTTTCCAACGGTTTAATTAAGCGTGGTCATCGACTAAAAATCCTCACCGGCGATGCCTCATACCTTCAAAAAGCCCCGGATGCCGGAGAGCCAGATTTGGAGCCGTTAGTTGAAAGGAGTCTTGTGCTCCAAGGGGAATGGAAGAACGGTCAAACTCTCCAGCTTGGTGACTTGTCTTTTATCAGTCGTACATCTCGATCCAACAAGGAAAAAGTTCTTGCGGCCGTTACCTCATTCAAGCCGGATTTTGTTTTATTGGGGAACTTCGATTTTCTGGGAATTGATATCCTTAAGGCCTTGATCACGGAGAAAATTCCCGTTCTTCATTCGCTCGGAAACCAAACGCCAAGCTACCATCCACAGGAAAGTATTCAATCGCCGCTTTACACTATCGCTCCAGCAAGCGATTGGCTGGGTAAAAATCTTCTGGATCAAGGCTATAAAGTTTCCAATCTCAGCACTGTCTATCCGGGGGCACGCGTGGATCGATTCTTCAAGCAATTCCTCCCCGATATTCGTCGATTGAGAATCGCATTTGCTGGGCTCGTCATGCCATACAAGGGGGCCCATGTTTTGATAGATGCCCTAAGCATTTTAAAAAAATCGGGCATTGAATTTGAGGCTGATTTTGCTGGCGACTCGACAGATGAAGTTTACATACGGACCTTGAAGGAATTTGTTCAAAATAATGGCATGGCGGCCCAAGTTCGTTTCAATGGGTTTCTAGACCGCGAAGGCCTTGCCGCCTTATTTGCTCGATGCAATGTCCTTGTATTCCCCACACAGGTTCCCGAGGCATTTGGAATTAGTCAGGTCGAAGCCATGGCTTCTGGCTTGATTGTGATCACATCTGGCACGGGCGGAACCCAAGAGGTCATCAGGCATGGTATTGATGGTCTGGTCTTCGAAATGGGAAACGCTGTTTCCCTTGCTCAAAATCTCACCACTTTGACGGTAAACCCAGATTTGCGCAACAAACTCCAAATCAACTCACAAAAACGAGCGATGCAGTTTTCGGTAACGGAGTCGGTTGTGCGTATTGAAAAAATTGCTGGGGAAATGTTGGAGTCCGAGCCGACAATAAGCCGAAATTTAAAAACTGTTACAAGTCAATCGGAACAAGAGACATCTCAGGTTAAAAAAATGAAATCAAAATTAAAATACTCACTCGTTGATTTCGGCACAGTAGTTAACGGCGATTCGTTTTATAATAGATTACTGTCAAGCGCACTTGATGTTAATATCGATTACTGCGCAGACTATAGTTCTGCAGATATCCTTGTCATTGGACCATATGGAAACGATAAAATTCGATATGCTGAAGGACAAACTAAAGCTTGGCGTGTCTTTATGACAGGTGAGAACAACAGGCCAGATTATAAATTTTCTGATTGTTCTTTAACTTTTGATCGATTTGAAAATGAGGGGCGAAACTTTAGACTGCCTGGATGGATGTATGAGTTATCATGGTTTGATGGTTTACCCTCGACTTTTACCCCTGAGGAAACGGAATGGATTTTAAATAAAAATCGCCCCCTTCAAAAATACTTAGATAATTATGAATCTCGTCAGAGAAAGGTTGTTGCGGTTTTTAACACGCTCGAGCATTACAGGGTTGAAATTTTTAAAGCTTTTTCAAAGCTAGGTGTTGCAGAAGGTGTAGGCAGACCTTTTGGAAATGAACAGAATTGGGCTGGTGGTTTTTACCGAGGAAAGTGTGAATTAATATCAAAATATCTGGTGAATCTTTGCTTTGAAAACGCAATTTATCCTGGGTATTACACCGAAAAGCCGATTCACTCAAGAGCGATGGGTTGTCTTCCTTTGGTTTACTCGGATTCATATCTTTCGTTAGATTTTAACTCGGACGCATTAGTAAATCTTTATAATTTTTCATCGCAATCGGAGTTTGTCGAATATGTTAGATTTCTTCTTTTAAGACCTGAACTTATCCGGCAAAAAATTGATTCAGATATTTTCACAAGAAAACCTTCTTTAGACGGAGCTAAAGAATTTTTGCTTAAAAAATATAACGAATTTAATTCAAAATAGACATCTTGTAAAATTTTATGGACCCGAAAACATTTCTTTCAAATTCAGTAACTTTTTATACAGAGCTCTACAGGGGCATTGCTCCACCCCCTAGGCCGCTCATCCGATTGGGGTCGGCAAATGATGGAGGCTACCTTGTGCCGGAGGATCTATCTGAGGTTCAATATTGTTTTTCTCCTGGAGTGGCAGAGACTGCGGACTTTGAAATGGACTGCGCGCGAATATATGGCATTCCAGTTTATATGTGTGACCATACGGTTGACGCATCTCCTCTCGAACACCCGCTTTTTCATTTTGAAAAAAAAGGTATTGGGTATGGAGCAAGCTCCGGAGGTTTATTAGAACCGATGTCGCAGTGGGTTTATAAGTCTGGAGTCGAATCTAATGCACAGCTTCTTCTTCAAATGGATATAGAAGGTGCAGAATACGACTTTTTCCTCTTTGAGAAAGCAGCTTTTCTCAAAAAATTTCGCTATGTTATTATGGAGGTGCATTATTTGCATCAAATGCTGGGGCCGGGTTATTTTGAAACGCGATTGCTCCCATTTATTAAAAAAGTCAAAGAGTCGTTCGATATCATTCACATTCATCCTAACAATCACACTGTTTTTGCTGAATTTGCCGGTATAAGCTTAACCAGTTGCTTGGAACTAACATTATCCAATAAAGTTCTCTCTGTAATGAGTGAAACCTCTCATCACGAGGAGAACATAGAGCCATTCATTTACCCTCGCCATAAACTGGATGCTCCTAATATGCCCGAAAAAAAGGATGTGGAGATGCCCGACCTGAATATTTTAAAGGCAATGCTAAGCCAAATATAAATAGAACCGTTATGATCGCTCAACAATTATATCCTCTTGGCAAAGAATCTTTGCTTCAAATTATTAGTGATCCGTTTCTCGCTATTTCTTATTCGCAGTTTGGAGAAGACACATTAATTGCGGAATTTCTGTCAGCAAATGCCTTGGTTAATCGGCCAAAATTTTATGTGGATATTGGGGCCTATCATCCGTCGCGATTTTCCAATACAAAAATGCTGCGTCTTCTGGGTTGGAGGGGAATTAATGTCGATCCTAATCCAGATTCCATTAAGCTTTTTCAAGAAGCGCGTCCAGAAGATATTAACTTGAATATGGGAATATCTTCTAAAAGTGGGGATGCTAATCTTTATTGCTTTCAAGAAGGAGCGGTAAATACTTTTGATAAAGAATCTGCAGGGGCTTTAGTTCGTCAAGGATGGGCATTTCTTGGACCTCGTAAAGTGTCTCTAATGCCAATTAATGAACTCCTTGATGCATATTTGCCAGATGATGTTAAAAAATATGGGATTGGTTTTTTAGATATCGATTGCGAAGGGCTGGACGCAGAGATCATTGAAAGTTTTGACATTGGGAAATACAATCCTCTTATTCTAGCTGTTGAAGCCAATGGATTTGATCCACTAGAACCAGAAACTAATGTTATTTGCCAAAAGGTGATATCGCATGGATACGTGCTTGGCGCTTACTTAGGTCCAACTTTGTTATTTTGGAAAAAAGACCCAGATTTATAAATTGAACGCGAATAACGGGCTCTTTTTTTCTCAAGTTTCACAGGATCCTCTCACCTTTCAGGGGGATTCTTCTGTGGAGATTGTGTCAAGTGAAGCAGTGTTGCGTGGTCCTGAGTTCCAAAATGCTTTATCTGGGTTGGATAACATCCCACTTTCACTAGCTTTTCGGACTCAAGTGGAGCAAGACTTGCTTCAAGATGACCACAGAACGCTTTACCGACTTAACAGGCCAACCGTTTTTGTATTCACTTTTCCGCACGGCGAAACACGGCACTTTGTTATTTCAGAATCTGGGGTTCTCTTGGAAAAAGATGATTATTGGCTTAAGTATTTTTCGTTTATTGCAAAGCATAGCAATGAATATCGCTTGAATGTATCGATCAACAAAAATGATATCATTTCATCTGAGGAAGATTTTGTTTGGTGCTATGATACGGCAAATTTCAGTCATTTTCTTGTAGATGCTTTGGCTCCATTGGCCTTTTTCTCCCAAAGGTTTCCAGATTTAAAAAATCTACCGATCCCTCAATTTTCTCGCACGCCCAGCTGGCAAGATGAGTATATGCAGGTTTTTGGAGAAAAACGGTTTTATCTACCCCCAGAGAATGCACTTGGCAAATCTGCATTCGTCGTTTTTAGACCAAAATCGCTCATGCTGCCTGTGATAACAAGCACACTGAGCCGCACGCTGGCTGTAAGGGAGTTTGTAAGAGGTCGCTGGGGCAATCCTGAAACAATCCGTAGGGTTGATCGATTCCCGATTTATTTAACTCGTAACGATCATCGTGCAGCTCGCGTGAGAAACTCAAAAGAAATTCAAGGGCTCGTTGCACATTTTGGCGGATTTACGGTCGACCCTTCCAGACTAAATTCTCAACAAAAACTCCAATTGTTTAATCTGCCCGGAATTTTCATCGCCGAAGGAAGTGGGACAACGAATTTTTCTGTTTTTTCTTCAGAATACAGTCGTCAGATATGCCTGCTTGATTCGGCCAGTCTTTTAGAGCCTTCTTTTATACGCGGAGGATGGCCCTATTATCATTTTTCGAGTTCTAAAATGTGCTTTTTAGTAGGGAAAGATTCTAAGCAGTTAGCTGGGTCTCCCCTTTCTTCATGTGTTTACGATCTCTCTGATCTCAAAAAGATAATTACAGAATTAGGCTTTTAAGCTCTATTCAACATTTCTTTTAATTCGGCTTGGTTTCGTAAATAATCCTGACTGCCAACCACGTTTTTCATTTCCTCTGAAATGGAAATCGATTTGATATGAGGTGTTGGAGAAAGAACCTCACAGAGAGCCGCAAAAAGACCGCCTTCTCGGACATGTTCCTCGAGTGCAATTATTTTCTTGAAACTTTGAAGTTTTTCAAGGAACTCCAAAGAAAGAGGTTTAATCAATGGTATAGAAAAAACAGTTGGGCGTTTTTCTGGTGCCTGCTCCGACGCAAAATCCAACGCCAATTTTAAAACAGATCCAGTGGCAACAATAGCTAGATCGGGCCGCCCTTCGCATACCCGCAGTGGTCCATCAAAAATTCCCCTTACGCTATGCAAGTCAGGCTCCCCCGCTTTTCCAATTCGCAGATAGGATGGCCGTGGGTTCAAACTTAACCATTGGACACATTCGCGTGTTTCCCCTGGATCAGCTGGTGAGAATACGGTGATGTTGGGCAGAGTTCTCATAATAGCCAAATCTTGGACGGCGTGGTGAGAATAGCCGAGATTGCCATACGCCATGCCTGCTCCTACGGAGACTACAGTAACTGGCAAGCTGTGATAGCAGACATCATTACGGATTTGCTCTAAACAACGGAGCGTAGGGAAATTTGCGATCGAGTAGGTGAAAACATGGTAGCCTTCGGAGGCCAAGCCTGCAGCAACACCGGTCATGTTTTGCTCAGCTACACCAGCATTAAGAAAACGGTCGGGAAACTCCTGAGCGAAAGGCTCTACCACAGAAAATCCGAGGTCTCCCACAACAAGAAAGATTGTTGGATTTTTTCTGGCTTGCAGAATCAGTTCCTGAATGAATGCCGTGCGCATCAGTTCGCCTCCGTCTCAAGTTGACGCAGGGCCTCTGCGAGTTGATCTGGCTTCGGGGATGAGTAATGCCATTGGAGGTTGTTTTCCATGAAATCAACGCCTTTGCCTTTAAGAGTGTGAGCAATCAAGCAGGATGGTTTTCCTGGCTCGAATGGTAAAGTTGATAGCGCTTCGTGGATGGCACTGTGGTCGTGACCATCGATTTCCTTAACACCCCAGCGAAAGGCTCGAAATTTATCAGCCAGCGGATCCAGTTCCATAACATCGGCTACCGAGCCAAGGCTTTGAATTTTATTGTAGTCCACGATAGCGACAAGGTTGTCGAGTTTGTGTTGGGGGGCGAACAGGATGGCCTCCCAATTAGAGCCTTCATCGAGTTCGCCGTCGCTCAACATGACAAAAGTGCGCCAATTTTTTCCGCTCCTCTTTGCTGCGAGTGCTTTACCACATCCGAATGGCAAACCATGCCCCAGTGAGCCAGTTGAAAACTCCACGCCTGGGACATGGTGGCTGATGTGAGACATGAGTCGTGAACCATCTTTCCCATAGCTTTCCAGTTCCTCGATCTGGAAAAATTTCTTCAGTGCGAGCGTTGCATAAAGGGACGTGCAACTATGACCTTTGCTGAGAATGAACCTATCCCGTGAATCCCATACAGGATCTTCTGGGCGGATATTCAAAACTCCGGAATATAATACAGCCAGTAAATCTGCCATGGAGAGTGCCCCGCCAATATGCGAAGCATTCGCTCGAGCGACCATTTTAAGCGCCTCGGAGCGTATTTGTTTAGCCAGATTTCTGGTAGAGCCGTTCACTTCACAAAATAAGAAATATGCGGATCAAGGTTGGTCCGGCGAAGTACAATATTGCTCAGGTCGAAGCTCTCTAGCAAGGCCGTCGTTTCGCCGGGGAACTCGGGGCAATTCAACTCGTCAAATGCAACGACCCCGCCTTTGACCACGCGCGGCAGTAAATGTTCCAAAGCGGCTTTGGTGGGCGCATAGATATCGAAATCTAGATAGAGAAGGCTAATCAGCGTGCTGGGATGTTCATCAACATAGCGTGAGATCGTTTTGCAGGCATCTCCTTGGACGAGCTCTACTTTTGGGATGTGTCCGAGAGGGCGGTTCAGATCGTGCAACTGCACCAAGCCGGCAATTTCCTCTTTGATGCCTTGGTTGATATTGAAGGCTGATTTGTGCAAGTGCTCCGAGGAGCCCGAGGTGGTGTCCTTTGCATGTACGCTTGGAAAGCCTTCGAAGGTATCAAACCCTATGATACGTCGGGTGTGGTTATATGGCTCTATGATGCTTGAAAAATGAAGCCAGCTTGCCAGACCACCGCCGGCAAATACGCCGCATTCTACGATGTTTCCGTGAACTGGGAGGGCGAGTTGGAAAAGTTCGTATTTTGTCAGAAAGCGAGTGATGTCTTGTCGGCGGACGTGGAGCGGGAAATTTTGCAATCGCTGTGGCAACGGAACAACAGAGGACTCAAAAGCCTCACAGAAAGCCTGAACACCGTCTTTTTCCTTAAGAGTATGTTTGGCCTCATGGTGGCCCATTGACTTAATAATATGGTTTTTCTTTTTCATGGGATGCTTATTGGGGAGTAGTAAAGAACTGTGCGCTTCAAGGATTCTTCGAAAGGCGTGAAAACATCCAGCCCAAGTTCGGTGCGTGCTCGGTTGATATCCGGCAAATAAACTTCCGCGGTTTCGTCCGGTTGCAAGTGCCCGAGAATACGGATGCCGGCGCGCGAGCCACAAGCTTTCGCCGTGGATTCCGCCAGTTGTGCGATCGTGATGGGAATATCCGAACCGAGATTATAAGGTCTGGCATGCTCACCCCGGAGAAGAATGGTAAAAAGCCAAATGGCTAAATCCGCACCATACAGATAGGAGCGAACTGTTTGGCCATGGCCTTGAATCACGAGTTCCTTGCCGCATAGCGCCGCGTGTAGAAGCGCCGGCGCCGCAAGATGCGAATCCAGCGGCAAATATGGTCCCATAAATGCAAACCCTCGAGCTATGGTTGCTGTGACTCCGTGACTTCCGCACTCCATGGAGCAGATTAACTCGCCCAAGCGTTTGGCTTCCATGTAGGCGCTTCGAGATTCGAGTGGCATTGCGCTGACGGCGGCATTTTCCTGTAAATACTTTCGACCCTTTGTCATTGGACCATAGACTGCTCCAGAGCTTGCAAAAAGAAATCTCGTGGCACCCCGATCGCAAGCCAGTTTTACAACCCGTCGACAACCATTGAGAGTGCTTTCAATGAGGCTAACTGGATTTTGCAATTGAGTTCCGCTTAAGTCGCTAGCGGCATGTATAATGTAATCAAACTGGCCTTCTGGAAATGGGAATGAGCAGATATCGCCTTGGATAAATCGAACATCAGCGCGACTAGCCAGATGCGGAGCTTTGCGGGCAAAAGCGGCGGGATCGCGCGTCAGAATCGTGGCCCGCATGCCAAGCGCTAGCTGATCGTTGATGTGGGCAAAACTTTCGAGCAACCACATGCCGAAAAAGCCCGTGCCGCCCGTGATAAAAAACGATTTTCCGCTGGCTTCGGACCAGAGTTCACGCGTGTGCTCAAGCACATGCTCGAGGTCTTCGGGTGGAAGTGGTTTAACGGGTTGAAGCATTCGAATTAGAGAGACCTTGCTTTCACAAACTCACGAATCACTTGAATCTCCTAGTCGGGAGGTCAAAATTTTAAAGTCTGGATAGGCATCAGTTGGAGCCAGAGAAAAAGTCATTTGGCGCTTTTAATCATCGGCATGGAATCCAATTCTTCGCTTGGGAACTTCATTTGGCGGTAATAACAAGGGCCGAATTTTCTGAATCACATCACGCAGTTTTGTATCGTGTGAAATCAATGTCTTTTCAATAATGGCGAGCCGTTTTTCCAGTGTTGCATTGACCGCAAATTCATCCCGCAATCGAATAAAAGCTCTAATCACATAGACGCTCATAGCGGAAGCCGCTGGACTGTTAAGTATATTGGCTGCTTGTAATGTACCATGCTCAGTAAAGGCCCATGGCAGGGTCCTGCGGCCACCTCGACCGGTCTTTGATATCGCAAATTGCGATGTCAAAGTTTGATATTCTTGCTTGGTAAGCTGAAAAAGAAAATCGCCCGGAAACTTCTCGATGTTTCGACGAACTGCTTCGTTGAAACGGAAAGTTGGCACACCATAGATAGCTGCCAAATCCGAATCGAGAATGACTTTAAGAGCTCTAAAAGTCCTAATGACAGGATGAATATCAGGCGCTAAAAAGACGGGTTTCTCCATATTCCTCCGGTAAGTTCGGCCAGCTTGATAACCGCCGCTTTGAGGCGGTCCAGTTTAATATCAACGGCCATTTGATTCCAAAGTCAGGCAGGCTGCAAAGGGATGCGAATCCGAAAGGGCTTCCAACTCGGGATCAGGGTTGGTCAAAATAAGGGCAATTTCTTTGGGATTCTTCGAAGCTAATAGCGTTTTCCAAGCTGCCCTGCTCCATTGCTGCCAAACAGCGGTTTCCTTGTTCAATGTTTCTTGAGCTTTGGCATACGCCCATTCGGGATTGGCTTGGATGGCATCTGCAATACGCTCCCGGAAACGCAACTTGCTCAGCCTGTGCGCGTCGGCAGCGCGCTCCTTGGCTTTTGTGAGCTCTGAATATTCTGCGGGGCTCATGCTTTTTAAATATTTCGGATTAATTGCTTCATGCAAGGACTGTTTTTGGAGTGCTGCATTTTGTTAAGATTTCACAAATTCACGAATCACTTGAATCTCGTAGTCGAGCATTTCTTGGGTCAGGCCGGGGTAGGTGCCGAGGAAGATCGCGGTGTTCATGATGGCATCAGCTCCAGGGAATGCGGCGGCGATGCTAGAGTCGTTGATTTCCGGCAAGGTTGCGCCGTGGGAACCTACCAAGCGGATGCACTCGGGGCGGTCTTTGCGCATCTGGACGAAAACGGGTTGCCTGAGCAGGTTGCCGCCGAAGAACATGCGGTTGCCGATCTTTTTTTCATTCAAATGGTGCGCCAAGGCACTATGAGTGAAGGATGCGGAGGGCTTGACACGGATCATGAAACCGAACCACGAGCAGTCGGTGCGGCAGCCGGTGGAGTCCCAAGAGAAGGAGGAAGTAACGGGTAACGAGTGGCGAGTGGCTGGCGGTTGCCATGCTGTCGCGTGGGTGGGTAGGCTGAATTCGAAGACATCTTCGAGGTCAGCTAGGCCCGCGCGGAGGATTTCCCAGTTGCGCTTGCGGGCCTCGATGAAGGCGGGGAGTTTTTTGAGCTGTTGACGGCCGATGGCGGCTTGGGGGTCGAGCGGCTTAAGGTTGTAGCCGAGGTGGCTGTAGATGTATTTGTGGTCGTAGCCCTTCGGGAGATCGCCAAGCTGCCAGCCGAACCGCTTGTTACACGTGTTGTCTTTTCCGCTCGGGCACCAGCAGTCGCGGCCCCAGTCACGGAA